>NZ_CP068023.1:3467500-3815000 GCF_016695175.1 Pseudoalteromonas sp. GCY | reverse complement strand
CGAAAAGAAGTTTGGTGAAGAAAAACAATGTTATCCTAGTAATGTGGGGCTATAGCTCAGCTGGGAGAGCGCCTGCCTTGCACGCAGGAGGTCAGCAGTTCGATCCTGCTTAGCTCCACCACTTTACTACTCCTTCTTATAGATAAACACTCTTACTCAGGTTCAAGTAACTGAGAGTTTTTAACTCTGAGAAGTAATTCTCTTGCTCTTTAAAAATTTGGAAAAGCTGAAAAATTAAATTCTGATAGATAACGTAAAGTTATTTATCGAGTTTTCGAAAGAAAATGCCGATTAATCATTTCGATGATTAATTAGCGTCTACTTTAGTATTCAATATTAACTTCTGGCGAAGTTAAATCAGTCTTTGACAGTACAACTTAAAACTATTTTGGGTTGTATGGTTAAGTGACTAAGCGTACACGGTGGATGCCTTGGCAGTTGGAGGCGATGAAGGACGTACTAACTTGCGATAAGCCTAGTCAAGCCAGTAAGAGGCGCTTGAGACTAGGATTTCCGAATGGGGAAACCCACCTGCTTGCAGGTATCGTTAACTGAATACATAGGTTAACGAGGCGAACGCGGAGAACTGAAACATCTAAGTACCCGTAGGAAAAGAAATCAACCGAGATTCCGAAAGTAGCGGCGAGCGAAATCGGACCAGCCCTTAAGCTTTAGTGTAGTTAGTGGAACATGTTGGAAAGCATGACGAAACAGGGTGATAGTCCCGTACACAAAAACTTATCTAAAGTGAAATCGAGTAGGTCGGAGCACGTGAAACTTTGACTGAATATGGGGGGACCATCCTCCAAGGCTAAATACTCCCAACTGACCGATAGTGAACCAGTACCGTGAGGGAAAGGCGAAAAGAACCCCTGTGAGGGGAGTGAAATAGAACCTGAAACCGTGTACGTACAAGCAGTAGGAGCCTACTTGTTGGGTGACTGCGTACCTTTTGTATAATGGGTCAGCGACTTATATTCTGTAGCGAGGTTAACCATTTAGGGGAGCCGTAGCGAAAGCGAGTCTTAACTGGGCGCTTAAGTTGCAGGGTATAGACCCGAAACCCGGTGATCTAGCCATGGGCAGGTTGAAGGTTGAGTAACATCAACTGGAGGACCGAACCCACTAACGTTGAAAAGTTAGGGGATGACCTGTGGCTAGGAGTGAAAGGCTAATCAAACCGGGAGATAGCTGGTTCTCCCCGAAATCTATTTAGGTAGAGCCTCGGACGAATACTTACGGGGGTAGAGCACTGTTAAGGCTAGGGGGTCATCCCGACTTACCAACCCTTTGCAAACTCCGAATACCGTAAAGTAATATCCGGGAGACACACGGCGGGTGCTAACGTCCGTCGTGGAGAGGGAAACAACCCAGACCGTCAGCTAAGGTCCCAAAGTGTATGTTAAGTGGGAAACGATGTGGGAAGGCTAAAACAGCTAGGAGGTTGGCTTAGAAGCAGCCACCCTTTAAAGAAAGCGTAATAGCTCACTAGTCGAGTCGGCCTGCGCGGAAGATGTAACGGGGCTAAACATACCACCGAAGCTACGGCTGCGAACTTAGTTCGCGGGGTAGGGGAGCGTTCTGTAAGTGGCTGAAGGTGTGCCGGGAGGCATGCTGGACATATCAGAAGTGCGAATGCTGACATGAGTAACGACAAGAGGAGTGAAAAACTCCTCCGCCGGAAGACCAAGGGTTCCTATCCCATGTTAATCAGGGTAGGGTGAGTCGACCCCTAAGGCGAGGCTGAAGAGCGTAGTCGATGGGAAACGGGTTAATATTCCCGTACTCGGTATGAATGCGATGGGGGGACGGAGCAGGCTAGGCAAGCATGGCGTTGGTTGTCCATGTGAAAGGCTGTAGGCTGGTGACTTAGGAAAATCCGGGTTGCCAAGGCTGAGAGTCGAGACGAGCCACTAAGGTGGTGAAGTTGTTGATGCCCTACTTCCAGGAAAAGCCTCTAAGCTTCAGTTCATACTGAATCGTACCCTAAACCGACACAGGTGGTCAGGTAGAGAATACTAAGGCGCTTGAGAGAACTCGGGTGAAGGAACTAGGCAAAATTGTACCGTAACTTCGGGAGAAGGTACGCTCTTGTTTGTGAAGGACTTGCTCTGTAAGCAAACGAGAGCCGCAGTGACCAGGTGGCTGGGACTGTTTATTAAAAACACAGCACTGTGCAAAATCGTAAGATGACGTATACGGTGTGACACCTGCCCGGTGCCGGAAGGTTAATTGATGGGGTTAGCTTAGGCGAAGCTCTTGATCGAAGCCCCGGTAAACGGCGGCCGTAACTATAACGGTCCTAAGGTAGCGAAATTCCTTGTCGGGTAAGTTCCGACCTGCACGAATGGTGTAACCATGGCCACGCTGTCTCCACCCGAGACTCAGTGAAATTGAAATCGCAGTGAAGATGCTGTGTACCCGCGGCTAGACGGAAAGACCCCGTGAACCTTTACTACAGCTTGGCACTGAACATTGACCCTACATGTGTAGGATAGGTGGGAGGCTTTGAAGCAGAGACGCTAGTTTCTGTGGAGCCGACCTTGAAATACCACCCTTGTAGTGTTGATGTTCTAACTTAGGCCCCTGAATCGGGGTTGAGGACAGTGCCTGGTGGGTAGTTTGACTGGGGCGGTCTCCTCCCAAAGAGTAACGGAGGAGCACGAAGGTTTGCTAAGTACGGTCGGACATCGTACGGTTAGTGTAATGGTAGAAGCAAGCTTAACTGCGAGACAGACACGTCGAGCAGGTACGAAAGTAGGTCATAGTGATCCGGTGGTTCTGAATGGAAGGGCCATCGCTCAACGGATAAAAGGTACTCCGGGGATAACAGGCTGATACCGCCCAAGAGTTCATATCGACGGCGGTGTTTGGCACCTCGATGTCGGCTCATCACATCCTGGGGCTGAAGTCGGTCCCAAGGGTATGGCTGTTCGCCATTTAAAGTGGTACGCGAGCTGGGTTTAGAACGTCGTGAGACAGTTCGGTCCCTATCTGCCGTGGGCGTTTGAGAATTGAGAGGGGCTGCTCCTAGTACGAGAGGACCGGAGTGGACGAACCGCTGGTGTTCGGGTTGTGATGCCAATTGCATTGCCCGGTAGCTACGTTCGGAACTGATAACCGCTGAAAGCATCTAAGCGGGAAGCAGGCCTCGAGATGAGTTCTCACTTTGACTTAGAGTCAACTGAAGGGCCGTTGAAGACTACAACGTTGATAGGCGAGATGTGGAAGTGCTGTGAGGCATTAAGCTAACTCGTACTAATTACCCGTGAGGCTTAACCATACAACGCCAAAGTGGTTTAAGCGACAGAAGTTAATAGACTAAAGTAGACAAAAGAATTTAATAAGCTTTTTCCGGATTTACATTGATGAGGGAGACTTCATTGATGAACAGAATTTCCTGGTGACTATAGCGTTTTGGACCCACCTGACCCCATGCCGAACTCAGAAGTGAAACAAAACAGCGTCGATGATAGTGTGGATTACCCATGTGAAAGTAGAACATCGCCAGGGCCAAATAAGAGAAACCCGTTGCAGCAATGCGACGGGTTTTTTGCTGTTTGTGATTTAAAAACCTCGCGAGGTAAACTCGCTCCCACTCCCACCATAGCATCAGCACAGTGCAATATGCTAGGAGGTGGTTTACCCACCGATAGGTTGCAATGAAAGCTTCGGCTCAGAAATAATGTGGAACACCCATGTACATCAAAACCCGTTTCAACAATACGACGGGTTTTTTGCTGTTTGGGATATAGAAAATCTCGCGAGGTAAACTCGCTCCCACCACCGTATCAGCATAGTGCAACATGGTAGGAGGTGGTTTACCCACCGATGGGTTGCAATGAAAGTTTCGGCTCAAATGCAGCAATGCGACGGGTTTTTTGTTGTTTGGGGTATAGAAATTTGAGATATAAAAAACCTCGTGAGGTTTTCTAAACCTAAATAAATGCGCTCCTACCACAGTATCAGCACAGTGCAACATGGTAGGAGGTGGTTTATCCGCAAGCATTCATCCTAAACATTTCATAAAGTCACTTTTCTCACCACATTGATAGCTGTAAATATCGGCGATCCTACTACCTTTTGTGTGAGATCTTCGTTATGATTTTGCTTTTGTTTCACAACTAATTACGAAATGTCAGAACTCTATCATTGGTTTGATCTCTTGGGTGTTATGGTTTTTGCAATCTCGGGAACCTTAATTGCGCATAGTAAACATATGGATGGCTTTGGTGTGATTGTCCTTGCGACTGTGACTGGTATCGGAGGGGGAACATTACGAGACTTGATTTTAGATCAACCCGTTTTTTGGCTTCATGATACTAGCTATATTTACGCTATTTTATTTGCTGTCGCTGTGAGTATATGGTGGTTAAATCGGCATCAAAATATTCCAAGGACTGTACTGCAGGTTGCTGATGCCATTGGGCTTGCTTTTTTCGCTGTAATGGGAGTACAAAAGGCTTTAAGTATTGGGATGCCTGATACTACAGCTGTGATCATGGGCGTATTGACCGGGTGTTTTGGTGGCGTCATCAGAGACGTATTAGCTCGAGAAATCCCCCTTCTTCTAAAAGGAGAGTTATACGCGATCACCTGCATTTTTGGCGGGATAGTCTATACTCAAGCAATTAAATTGGGCATGGCAACAGAATACGTAATGGTATTGTCCATGGCGGCAACCTTGTTATTAAGATTAGCGGCTATGCGATACCACTTGGTGTTACACGTATTTAGCTATAAATATTAAGTAAGCAGGAGACATGGATGTCTTTAGCAAGAGTCTTCACTCGAGCACAAGTTGGCATTACCGCACCAGAGGTAATTGTTGAGGTGCACCTAAGCAATGGTTTACCTGCCTTTAGTATTGTTGGATTACCCGAAACCTCAGTTAAAGAAGCCAAAGAACGCGTCCGTAGTGCGCTTGTTAATGCTGGCTTTTTATTTCCAGAACAGCGTATCACAGTAAACTTAGCACCTGCAGATCTACCCAAAGACGGGGGCCGCTTTGACTTTGCAATCGCACTAGGTGTTCTCGTCGCATCAGGGCAGTTAGATAGCCATGCTATTGCTGATAAAGAGTTTTATGGTGAGCTTGCGTTAAACGGTGAGCTGAGGACGGTCACTGCCATTTTGCCATCTGTTATTGCTGCAGCGAAGGAGGGGCGAACTGCTTACTTGCCAATTGGTAACGATGCAGTTGCGAGCCTTGCAGCTGATGCCAATCGTGTTGCTATAAGCTGCTTGCGTACAGCATGGTTAGGCTTAAGCGGCCAGCAATCACTGATGTTTAATCAACTCTACCCAGACGATTTAAATATACAAGCTTCAGGTGGGAGCTTGCTGGATATGGCTGAGGTGAAAGGGCAAGAGGGAGCGAAGCGAGTACTAGAAATAGCCGCGGCAGGTGGGCATAACGTTTTATTTCTTGGCCCTCCTGGCACTGGAAAATCGATGCTTGCTCAGCGCTTACCCACGATAATGCCATTAATGACGGATAATCAGGCGTTAGAAACGGCTTCTATCTATTCCATACTGGGAAAAACAATCAGCCAATCGAACTGGAAAACAAGGCCTTTTAGAGCTCCACATCACACTTGCTCTGCGGTAGCCTTGGTTGGAGGATCATCAAATCCTAAGCCTGGGGAGATATCATTGTCAAATAATGGCGTTCTATTTTTGGACGAATTACCAGAATTTGATAGGAAGGTACTAGACTCATTACGTGAACCGATGGAAACGGGCATGGTAACGATTTCGCGCGCAGCTCGGCAAGTTGATTACCCTGCAAACTTTCAACTGATAGCAGCATTAAATCCCAGTCCTACAGGTTGTTACACTGACAAAAGAGCGTCTCCAGATCAAGTATTGCGCTATTTGGCTAAGATTTCAGGTCCATTTTTAGACCGAATAGATCTACAGGTAGAATTACCTCGTCTAAAAACAGAAGAACTACAATCCCAGAGTGATGGAGAGTCTAGTGCAACAATAAGAGCTAGGGTGGAGCAGGCTTATAAAACAGCTTTAGCACGTCAGGGAAAATGTAACGACCAACTGAGTGTAAAAGAACTAAATCATATCTGCTATCTTGCTGATGCTGAACGTTTATTTCTAGCAAAGGCAGCAGAAAAACTAAAGCTATCACCACGTTCATATCATCGAATAATCAAGGTTGCACGTACCATAGCGGATCTGAGCTCGACACCTAATATTAGCTTATCACATTTAAAGGAAGCGCTTAGTTATCGCGCGCTGGAGAGGTTGTTAGCTCAGTTAACACAGTATTAGATAACGGCATTTCAATAGATAGGGAGTGTATAATTTTGGTAAAGGTTAAGCTGACAACATATAACCTTTACCACGAACCGTAACAATGCGTTTTTGCTCTTTTTCATCGCCGAGTTTTTTGCGTAGTCGGCCAACTAACACATCAACCGTTCTGTCACTTGGGCTCCAATCCGGTTGCCCAATGTCTTCTGAAATACGCTCTCTGGATGTTGCCCTTCCTGCATTAGAAATAAGACAAATCAATACTTTATGCTCTGCTTCGGTAAGTCGAGATTCAATGCCGTGTTGATTGATTAAGGTACGATTATCAGGATGCAGTTTAAAGTCAGCATATTCGATAAACTCTTCCGATTCATCGTCTTTATTACCAACTAAACGTTTGTATAAGGCACGCATACGCAGTTCAAGCTCAAGCGTATCCACTGGTTTACAGACGTAGTCATCAGCACCTTGCGCAAGACCTGCGATTCTGTCGGCTTGAGAGTCTCGACTGGAAAGCATGATGACACCAAGGTCTGATAAGGTATTAATCTCTTTTGCGAGTTGCAGGCCATCAGTGGCGGGTAAAACAACATCAACAATAGCAAGTGCAAATGGGTTTTGGGTTTGAGCTTGAATAAGCTCAAGCGCAGTAGCACCCGTATTGTCTACAGTGATACTGAACTCGGTATTTTCAAAGTGACTACACAGCCGCTTTGCTAAGAGTTCATCATCTTCAACTAATAAAACCTTTATGCTCATGTTTTCACTGTTAATTGTTGTTTAATTGTCGTTAATATAACACTGAGAGATCGCTGCTTGGAAGTGCATGAAACGAATTCTTACAACTCTGTATCTGGCACGTTAACCTGACAACCCTGTTCGATCAAGAGGAAACCGAGCTTTATTATTAAATTATATACAATGATATGTTTGATTGCTGCTTCGCTAAACAAAAAGGCGGCACAGTGTGCCGCCTAGCGTTGATTACTTACCGTATAGATGTTCCCACCACTGTGGTTCTTGCTTTAAATGTTTATCGAAATAAGCAAGCATGGTGTTCCACCAATGGAAGCGCTGGTCACGAGCCACAATTTGGTGATCTGCGCCTTTGTATTCGACCAATTCAACATCTTGGCCAAGGATCTTCAACGCGGTATACATATTGTGACTTTCACCTGGCGGCACATTGGTATCAGCGTCGCCATGGATTAACAATAATGGTGTTGTTACTTTGTCCGCATTAAATACCGGACTATGTTGCGAGTAAAGCGTTGGGTTGTTCCAGGGGAAACTTCCTTTTGAGGCCTCACCGGAATACAAATAACCCCACCAGCCTTGGCCCCAGTATGAAGTAATATTAGAAATACCAGCATGTGAGATAGAAGCTGAGAACAAATCAGTTTTTGTTGTCAGCAGCATAGTCATGAAGCCACCGTAAGAAGCACCTAAATTACCTAAACGCTTGTCATCAACGAAAGGGTAGGCTTTCACAAACTCTTTGGTACCCATGATGATATCGTTAGCGGTGTGTTCACCCCAAGCATTGACGTGCTCTGCTGAGAATTTCTGACCAAAACCTGTTGCACCGGTTGGTTGCAAGACATAAACAACATAGCCTTTGGCTGCCCATAAGTTAAATGGATAACGCCCTGTGAAGCCACGAGTCACTGGAGAGGTACCGCCATAGTAATAGACGAGTGCTGGGTATTTTTTAGCTTTGTCTAAATCGTGTGGTAGATACACTCGCCCCCTAATCTCCACGCCTTCAGTATTAGTAAAATTAAACTCTTCCAGGTTGGCAATTTCCGCATTCTGATATGCGATATTTTTTGAGTCCCATAGCGTGTCAGCTCGCTTATCTGAGGCAGACATGGTTTTTAACTGTTGTGGAGTTGATGCAGTAGTTCCGGTGAATAAGATCTCTGGATTACGTTCACCGGACACAGAATAGTTCGCGACAACATCCAGCCCAGTATTTAAGCGTTTGAATGCAGATTTACTTTCGTCGAAGAAGAAAAGCTGTTGACGATCTTGGTCAGTCGCTTTTAGTACCACATCGCCATTATTGAGCACGGTGAAGCTGCTTATGGCCGGGTCAAAGTTTTTACTCAGTGCTTTTACATTGTTGCCTTTGCGATCTATCCAATAAAGTTGGCCATCATAGTTATTCGCGAGCATACCTTCAGGTAAGTTTTGCCCCGCACCTTCTGCAAAATCAGGACCTGCTATTACATAAATCCCATTTTTAGTGTATTGAGCGCCACTAAATGTACGATACTGGCCAATGACACTTTGCTGATTGTTTGATAGATCGATTTCTACTAACTCTGTCAACATGTGAGGTGGTTGCGTGTAGTCTTGCTTATTACGCGTCGCTAAAACCGTGTTTGCTTGTGCGTCAAAGTCAGCCAAACTGTGGCTTTGTGCGCCAACGGTCACAGGATTAAGTAGCCCACTTTTGATATCGAGTAGGAAGATTTGCGATTGGGTGCGAGCATATGACCATCTATCTTCTAATCCTTGATAATGTTTTGTCAGTTTGCCTTCTTCTTTGCCGCTGTTGGTCCAAGCAAAAATAAGCGTTTCATTATCAAAAAACTCGATACTATTCGCGCCATTGAGCTTAGTAGCAACTTGAGTACGTTTAAAGGTTTTTACATCTAGGACGTAAGCTTTATTGTCTTTTAAATAGGTGAGTTTGCTGCTGTCATCACGCCACGCAAAGCTATTTGCACTCATACCATCGAAATTGTAAAGCATGTCACCATCTTCATTGTATAAAGCAGTTTCGGTGATTGCTGAGTTGCCTTTTTCATCATCATAGTGGCGTACGGTAGAAATGTAATATTCGCCGTTAGGTGCAAGTGAGATAGCACTCACCGTTGGAGCATCAAACAACTGCTTTGCAGACAGCGCTTTGGTTTGTTTTTCTGTTAGCGTGATAACGTCATGTGCTGCTTCGCCTTCAAAGCTTAGATCAACCTTATTCCAGTCATTTACCTGCTCAGCGATAACGAGGATTTGATGATCGCCCTTGACTACATCAAGCTGAACCTCTTTAACACCGGAGACTTGCTCTCCATTTAGAAATACTTTGGCTTTCTCAATGCCCTCAAGCTTTAGCTTACCTGAAACAAAACGTTCAGTAGTGAAATTAAACTTTAGAGCCTGCAGTCCAGGTATCGTTAATTGAGATATTTTATTCAGTGGTTGCCATTTGCTTTCATTATTGAATAGCGTTACCTGTTTAGCGTCTTGTTGTAATGATGGTAGCAGGTTTTCAATAATTGCATCACGATGAGCTGTGTCAGCTGGCTTTATTGTTGATTCGCCTGCGATGGGACCCAAAAATTGTATTTTTGATTCGTCTAATGGGCTTGCTGAAAGTTGTGCTGAGACTGCCGTAAATAGTAGAGTGACGGCTGTACGTAATTTCATTTATGTGCGCCTATTGTAGGTAATTATACGATAAAACTATATCATAGTATTTTGAACCGGTTGTATTGCTGCGATAGACGTCCTAAATTTAATAGACTGTGTTGATGATCAACATAACGTATGTGGTTAAGCAAACACTTAGCGTTGAATAAAGAGGAGAATTTACTTGGTTTTATTATTAACCTACATGTTTTTGGCAATAGCTATCTCTTTTATCTGTTCGGTGATGGAAGCGGTGCTACTTAGTATTACGCCAAGCCATATAGGGATCTTAAAGCAAGACAATGATGCATTAGCATCGCGAGTTCAACGCCTTAAAGACAATATTGATCAGCCTTTATCTGCCATTCTAACGTTAAATACCGTTGCGCATACCGCCGGTGCTGCAGGGGTTGGCGCACAAGCTGCTGTGGTATTTTCAGATGCTGCCGTTGGTATTGCGTCAGCAGTGATGACGCTGCTGGTTTTGGTGCTGTCGGAAATCATTCCAAAGACCTTAGGAGCGACTTATTGGCGCGGATTAACACCTATCGTTTCAGGTGTGTTGGTATGGCTAGTTCGAATATTGAAGCCATTTGTGTGGATGTCTGACCAACTTACAAAAGTGATAGGCCGTAAAGAAGACGAAGCTCACTATATTCGCCAAGAAATCGAAGCAATGGCGGAGATTGGCTCTGAAGCAGGCGCATTACATCAAGATGAAACTGAAACCATTCGTAGCTTATTGCGTTTTCGCCATGCAAAACTCGAAAGCATCATGACACCAAGAACGGTGTTATTTAAGGTGCATAAAGATATGACAGTGCACGAGTATTTGTCTGATCATGGTTCGGTTGCTTTTTCTCGGGTGTTGGTATTTGATAAAAATACAGATGACATTATAGGCTTTGTACATAAAAACGACATTATGCTGGCTTATCATAGACTTGGAGAAGAATATAAAATTGGTAAGCTATCGCGCCCTCTTTATACCGTGCCGGAAACGCTAGCTGCGCCAGAGCTATTCAAAGCGTTGCTGGCCAAACGTTTACACATCGCGCTTGTGATTGATGAATATGGCGATGTACAAGGTATAGTGACATTAGAAGACTTGCTTGAATCATTAATGGGAATGGATATTGTTGATGAGCGAGAGCAAACCACCAACATGCAAGCTGCTGCTAAGCAAAAGTGGCGAGAGCGAGTTGATAATCATGATAATTTGATTGAAGACAGCGACGAAGCTGAAGAAGTGTCTGAAACGCAAAGCGACGGAGAGGAAACCCCCTCTCCAGAGGTTAAGGGTTCGAATTAATCATGCGCTGCCAAGAGTGTATCCACCCTACTAGGTCTGTTAGTGGTTTAGGTTTGCTGATTAAAAAACCCTGCATTAACAGGCTATGCTTGTAGCGGTCAAGGTATTGTAGCTCTTCAATCCGCTCTATACCCTCAGCTACTATGTCTAATTGTTGATTTTGTGCGATGTCGATTAAGCTGTCGATAAGTACCTGTGAAAAGCGATCGGATTCGACATGGGTTATCAAAGAGCGGTCGATTTTGATCTCAGTAAACGGCAAAGACTTTAACTGCTGAATATTGGTAAATCCAGTACCAAAGTCGTCTAACGAAATATCGAACCCCCGGATCCGTAACCGGTTCATTGTTTCTAATTGGATAGACTGATTCATTGGTTGGTTTTCAGTAATTTCTAAAATGATATCACTAGGCTTTAAACGGTTTATTTCTAGAATAAGTGCCAGTTTATCTGGGCAGCTCAAATCATTTAATTGCACGGGCGATAAATTAAAGGCCATTTTAATTGGATAATTTAGCTCAGATTTAATTGTTTTAAACTCATCTGTTGCTTTTTCAAAAAGCTGGAAAGTAATGATGTTGATTAGATCGGTATCTTCGGCCACGCCAATAAAATGGTCCGGTAAAATAACCTGCTCGGTATTTTTAGACACAATACGGGCAAGCACTTCGACACTTTTAATCTTTTTGTCACCACGGTGAACCTTTGGCTGATAGTAAGGCGTAATTTCGTTGTGACTAATGGCGTGCAAAAGATCGCTTTCGGTCACCTTTTCAATACGGCTACGTTTAACAGTGGTATACGTCTCCATTTTTTTGAGCATGCGCTCGACATCAACCAATTGTACGGGCTTGGAAATATTGCCGATAAGATGTGCATTGGACTGTCTGGCAAGGTTGGTTGCTAGATCAATAATCTTTTCTTCCATTTCGGAAATAATAATAATGCCGCCAGAGAACCTTAGCTCTCCTAGTTGGCGAATAAACTCCATGCCATCCATTTCGGGCATATTGAGATCTGTAAAAATGGCGTCAAATTGATGAGGAGTCTGCCGTATTTTTTCTACAGCATTCAGCGCACTTGAGCAGGTTGTTACATGCTCAATGCCAAGCTCAGTCATAATAGCTTGCATTACGACGAGGATCGCGGGTGAATCATCTACTACCATTATCCGATGTTTTGCTAATGACATTAACAATTCCTTCGTATACCTTACCTCCTTACAGTCTAGTACAAATAATTTAAAGTGCTCAAATCTCAAAAAGCTTTAAAAGGTGATTTTTACTCAATTTGAAGCGCAATAATGACACTTTGCCTGCATTTTTCTAATTCAGATTTCGGCAGCGCTTTATGAAGCGGACGCTTTTAGCGATAATGCCCCAAATGACCTTTGGATCTGAATATGAATAGAGTCGAGCTTTCGCTAGCGGACAAAGCGGTATCTATCTTTTTTAACCAACAACAAGTAGTACAGCTTTTTGTCGAGCAGCAAGCGATTACCTTTGAAGAGCAACATAATGGCATTTTAGCGACCATTGATGGACAAGCACTAGCGGTAAATACAGAGCAGTTACCTCAGGGGTTACTTGGGATTGCAGTAAATGGAGCTGAACTTCAGTGGCTCGAAGTGAGCACTGAAACACCTAAAGAAAAACGCAGCTTATTTGGTTTGGCGGCATTGGGCTTGAAGTTATTTAAAAGTGCCAAAGTGGTCAAAGCTGCCTTGGCTGGCGCATCCGTGGCTGGGTACGCATGGCTATTTTCTTGGCAGTTTGCGCTTATGCTTGTGGCTTGCTTAGTCGTTCATGAATATGGCCACGTCCGCGCTATGCGCTATTTTGGGATTAAAACAAAAGGTATCTATTTGATCCCTTTCGTTGGTGGCCTGGCTGTAAGTGACGATAAGATCACGACCCGCTGGCAAGATGTAGTTATTTCGTTGATGGGACCGGCATTTGGTTTGATAACCTCAATCCTTGGTGTGGTGTTGTATTACGCGACAGAGATGGAAATCTTTGCTGGTGTTGCGGTGTTAAGCGCGCTATTGAACTTATTCAATTTACTACCTATTTTGCCGCTAGATGGCGGGCATGTTCTAAAAAGCATAAGCTTTTCAATGCGCTCTTGGGTGGGGTTATTGGCGTGTATGGCAGGGGTATTATTCGGCCTTTGGATAAGTTACACCTTTGGCTTAATCCTACTGGTGATATTCATTTTGATTGGTAGTTTTGAAATCCTGATTGAGTGGCGTGGCCGTAATTATAGTCACTTATTACCTCTTGACCGGTATGGGCAAGTGGTCAGCGCCATTATGTATGTAGTTGTTATTACGGGTCATGTTGCGGTAATGATGCATTTTGCTGATTCAGAGAATCCAATCCTAAGCTTACCAATGAAAATTTTATCAAGTTAATCTGTGTAAGAAGGTGCATCACGCACCTTCTTACAGAGGCAGCAACAATAAAGTTGCGATAATTACACCCGTTACCAGCAATTGTATCAGGCAAAATCCCATAATATCTTTGGCTTTAAGACCTGCAATTGCAAGTACCGGGAGTGCCCAAAAAGGCTGGATCAGGTTAGTCCAAGCATCACCCCAAGCAACTGCCATCGCGACTCTGGCTATGTCCGCATTAAGCGCTTCTGCTGCGGGAATAATAATTGGTGCTTGTACCGCCCACTGACCGCCGCCTGAAGGCACAAATATATTTACAAGGCCTGCGCTTAAAAAGCTCCACAGCGGTAATGTCCATTGACTGCTAATAGAAACAAATCCTTGAGATATTTGTTGCGCTAGTCCAGTTTCGACCATCATAGCCATGATCCCAGCATAAAAAGGAAACTGGATCACGATACCGGCACCACCTTGAATCGCTTGTTGTAGGCTATTGAGAATATTTGCAGGGGTTTTGTGTAGCAGCATGGCTAAGAACAAAAACAGGGCTATGACGATATTCAATGTCAATGTGCCTGCATTAAATATAAAGTAAAAGCCCAAGTAGCTAAGACCGATTGCTCCTCCTAACATGCTAAGCCATGAGGCATTTTCTAATTTTGCAGCCGGAGTATTGCGGGTACTGATATCATTACTTTGTTCAATGAGCTTTTCTTTATCAACAATAATTGCGTCATCATCTTTGGGAAGCATCAGTTTATTTATAAGTGGTAAAACGATAAAAATACTGAGTACGATGAGCAGGTTAAATGGTGCAAAGATTGTCTCTGAAGTGGTAACAATACCGATGCTCTTTTCACTAAAGTGCCCCGGAGTTGCGATAGTCAGGGGGACTGAGCCTGATAGGCCTGCGTGCCAAACAACAAAACCAGAGTAAGCACTAGCCACTAACAGGCGATAATCAACTTTCACTTTTCGAGCGATGGCCTTTGCGAACAAAGCCCCGACTACTAAGCCAAACCCCCAATTTATCCAGCTGGCGCTCATCGCAACAAAGGTGGTGAGTATAATTGCTTGAGAAGGAGTTTTAGCTACTCCTGCGATACGGTCTAGCGCTTTCGCTATTGGAGGGGTAACAGCAAGCATGTGACCACATAATAAAACTAACAACATTTGCATCGCAAAAGTAAGCAGCTTCCAAAAACCATTACCCCATGCCTCAAGCACCATGACAGGCGTTGCTGGAGTAAACAATGTAGCGAGTACCATCACCAATAAAGTGAGTAAAAGTACAATCACAAATGGATCGGGTAGATACTTGTCGACTAATTTTGTTAGCGGGGTGGTAAACTTGCCAAGCATAAGACATCCTGTTTTCATTATTATTTTATGTAAATCAAAGTGATTGAATTACGCATCATAATATAGCTAAACTTTAAGCTAAAAGTTAGTGGTTTAGGCTAACTTATAGTGAACAGAAAACAATGAGCTTCATTGGTTTCTTTTAAAATCAAAGTGTTAGGGTTGGCATGAAATCTGATATATTAAAAAGAAAGACTTTAAGTAACTAAGAGAGGTAACTATGTCTGGACAAGGTTCTGGTGGTAATGTAATTGCAGCGATTTGTAACGTCTTTTTCCCTGGCCTTGGTCAGTTGGTTCAAGGTCGTATATTGGCGGCTTTAATCTTTGCAATTGTTGTTGTAGGTGGGTATGCACTGTGGTTTTTATTGGTTCCACCCGTGATTGCAGCCGTTTTCCATTTGTGGGCTATTATTGATGCTGCTAAGTATACGCCGCCTAGGTATTAACGGTTATACCAAAAAGTATAACCACCCAGTCAGGCTGACCATACTCAGCACAGTAGACAGCACAACGGTAGCCGCAAGTGTTGCTTGTTGGCTGTCGAGCTGTCTAGCAACAAGATAGGCATTGACTCCCAAAGGAGAGGCACTCATTAAAGTCACCACCTGAACTTGTTGAGTTGCCAATCCTAAATAAGTGGCAAAGAGATAAACCAATCCCGGTAGTAGTATCAGTTTTACTGCACTTAGCCATATTGCACCGTGCAACTTTCCTCGCACGCCATACTGTACCAAGCTCGCACCCAGAATAAATAGCGCCCCAGGAATGGCTGGTTTTGCCAACCAACTAAAGCTTTCAAGTATTAAGCTTGGTAGCTTTAATCCAGCAACGTTTAATATCAAACCACTCGTAATACTTATCACTATTGGATTTAACAGCAGGGGTTTCACAATATCCAACTTATTCTTGTGTCTTGCTGCCAGTAAAAAAGTCATAAAAAACAGCATCGCACTGTGGAATGTAATAATCATAAATACCATGGCAGCGGCTTGCTCACCGAGTGCCATTAAGATAATCGGTAATCCGACTAACACGGTATTAGAGTAGGTGCCACTTAATGCTAATGCTGCACTGCCTGCTTTTGAACGATGTTGCGCTTTAAAGAGAAACAGGTATAAGCCTGCATAAGTCAGGGCGACTGGGAGATAAAAGGATAATAACAAGGAGCCTGTCGCGAGGCTCTCCAGATCTGCTTGCACCATACTGCTAAATAACAGCACAGGAATACATAAATTAAAGATAAAAGTACGCAAACCATCAAGCTGATTGATGGCAATAAAGCCTATCTTTGCACTCAAAAACCCAGAAATAACGATAAAGATGAGAGGAAATAATATCTCAACAGGCGACATGCGTTGACCAATAATCGAGTGGTTAAAAGGTAATTCTATCAATGAATGCTTAGCGGACGCCACTTAGGTATAATAAAAGAAGATGATTTAGTTAAGAAGTAAAGATGGAATACCAGTTTATTCGTGACCCACTTTCTGGGTTTCGAGCTCGCTTAAATGACGAGCATGCGTTGATAGGTCGGTGGCTGAGCGAAGAGTTAGCACATGAGCGTATTGTCAGCCTGCTGACACAGCTTGAAAACCTGCCAAATCAAAAAGAAGAGCTTGTGTTGGCTGGAAAAGAGATCCGCGCCACATTCACGCCGCAAGAAGCATTATTTGAAAGCCACGCTCTGTTTCATGAAAGTGATGACATAGCGCAGTACCAAGAAGACGCACTGGCTTTAGATGAATCAGGTATGATGGCGGTGTGTGGCTATGAAGACTTTTTACCCATGCTGATAGAGTGGGCTGAATTTACCAAAGCTAAATAACCTGAGCTGCGGATAATTAATGCCTTTCTAGCAGCCAGTTTTAGCGCTAACTGCGTTGAATTCACTTCCAATAGCCAGCTATTGGTGCGTAAATTCGTCTTGTTTTCCCTAAAACTCTCTGGCTAGATAAGGAAAAAACTAAGTTGTGCTTTAGCAACAATGAGTTGGAACATTCCTTATCCAAACCTCAGGTTAAATAAGTTCTGTGGGGTCTGTTGCACTTTCATGCTTGAGTTCAACAGCCCCTGAAGTATCCAGATAGCTTATTTTGGTGTACCATAGAGTTGCTCTGCTCTATTAAATAACACCCATGAAGTGAGTATATACTTATCATTAGAAACCGGAATATTGCCTCTATGTGTATGTGTAAAATACCCTGGCGCTATCACCATAGAGCCTTTTACTGGGGCAATTTTACGCTTTTGATAATAAAACTCGGTCTCGCCACCTTCCTCGACATCATTAAGGTAGAACATAAATAACAGTACTCGGTGTAAGGCTTCATTATGGTCGTGCTGAGGGTAGACTTCGCTGTGCCAATAGGGATAGCCACCTTTATTTATTTGATAACGTTGGGCTTGGATAGCGCCCAAACGAAACAGCTGCTGAGCAAGGACCGGGAGTTGTGGCTTGCCTACTTCTTCAAAGTTATCCACGGTTAGATCGACAGGCTCACCTGTTTTGGGGTGATACACTTTAAGTCCAAATGCACCGATGATCATAAAGAAATGTTCTTCAAGGTATTCAAATAAGAGCTTTGCCGTAACCTGTTGAATGTGTTGTAACTGTTTGGCATAGTCAGGATAGGAATTTAAATAAAGGTCGTGACTGACTTTTTTACTCAAGTCGACACCACCAGATGTAGTCCCCTGTTTTAAATATGGGCTTTGATCGAAGGTCTTTACGAATTCATCGCAAAAGTCTGAACTGAGTGCGTTATCGTAAACGCGAATAAAATCACTCATGTTTTTCCCTAGTTTTTATTGGAGTTATTATGCTGTCTGAAAAGCTTATGCCGCGTTTTTGTGATACAGACGTGCTTGGACATATCAACAATACCGTACTCCCTGTGTGGTTTGAAGCCGCGCGCACACCTATTTTCAAAATATTTACACCAGATTTAAATCCAAAAGAGTGGAAGTTGATTGTTGCTAAAGTCGAAGTTACCTTTAAAGGGGAGCTATTTTATGGTCAGGAAGTCGAAATCAAAACGGCTGTTGAACATATCGGCAACAGCTCATTTGTGATTTTGCAGCAGGCTTGGCAGCATGGAGAATGCTGTGCTGAAGGTAAAACCATTATGGTGCGATATGATTTTGCGGTTAAGCAATCTCAACCGCTGAGTCAGCAAGAGCGCGATGCGCTAGGCACCTTTATGGTTGCTGCGGCTTAAACTGATGACCAATTGCCGCTGAGATACAAGGCTTTACCGTATAGTTGTAGCCGTATTCCGCGGCGTTATCCGGCATTATCTCTAAGATCTCATAATCGTTTAATTCAACAATATTACTGCCTTCGCTATGTTCACAACGTGAGTTTCCGTCAGACTCAAAGCGAAAGATAAAATAAGCCAGTATTTGGTTTAGCACATCGTTATAGTTTTTGCCTTGCTCATGCAAATCTGGGTTGGGATCGTTATTAATAGATACCGTTAACGACTCCGACTCATCTGCAGTGGACTGTGCTTCATCTTGTTGTGGAGTATCGCCACTCATGTCGGCCACTTGTGGTTGAGTTTCCGATGCACCTTCGTTTTCTTCTTCGGAGTCCGATGAGCGTGATTCTTTCGCGTTGGCTTGGAAAGAAATTCCGTCCTCATCTATTTTGAAATCAGAAGAAAACTCAGTAAATGCGGTTGAAGCACCTGATTTAGCGATGCCAAGCACTAAGAAAGCCAATAAAACAAAACACATGATCAATCTGATGATTGCTGTTGTTGCCGGATAGCGATAGTGATTCTGATGCCAAAAAGGCTTTATACGTAATGGTTTAAGTAGGAAAAGTACAACGACATAGCATGTCATAAAGAGCTGCGCGAGAATTAACAAGAAGGTACTGGTAATAAAAAACCAAGTAGGTAACGACAGCAACACACTCAAATTATGTGTGTAAGGGAAATTATCTGTGCTGACGCCAGTTAAATCATTGATACGGCCATCAGCTTGAACCAGTACAAAGTTAGCGATAAAGGCGTAAAATAACAGTATCAGTGCTTTGCCTGGCACACTTTCCCAAAAGGTCATGATCCTTGGCCAGAATTCATAGCATAGCGCCGTTACTGTGGTTATTAAGATCAAAAAAGCGGTGAAGTTATTATCTTCAGTTTCACTTAAGCTGAACATAAAAATGATAAAACTGACTAAATAATAGCGTTGAGCCAGCGTTAGGCTTTGCCAAAATTGGCCGATGGAAAAGCGCAGTCTTGCTAGGTATGCGGTTAAGTTTTTTGGCGCGAGAAGTTGATGCATAACAAGTGAATTTGTAATTATTATGCACCAATAATAGAGACTTTTAGAAATTAAGACAATAAGGGCTTAAGGTACTTACCTGTATGCGAAGCCGCAAAATCAGCTACCGTTTCAGGCGTACCTGAGACGAGTATTTGACCACCTCCAGCTCCTCCCTCTGGACCTAAGTCCACAATCCAGTCCGCGGTTTTGATGACATCTAGGTTATGCTCGATAACCAACACCGTATTACCATGATCGCGTAGACGATGTAACACCGCGAGTAGCTGCTGAATATCATGGAAGTGCAGACCTGTGGTTGGCTCATCAAGAATGTAGAGCGTTTTGCCAGTATCTCGTTTTGATAGTTCACGAGCGAGCTTAACACGCTGCGCTTCACCACCGGACAAGGTCGTGGCGGCTTGCCCTAAGCGAATGTAGGAGAGGCCAACGTCCATTAAAGTTTGTAGCTTGCGGTTGATCGCGGGAATCTTATCAAAAAATTCTCGAGCGTCCTCAACGGTCATTTCCAACACTTCGTGGATATTTTTACCTTTATACAGCACTTCTAGTGTTTCACGGTTATAGCGCTTACCTGTACAGACATCACAAGGAACGTAGACATCCGGCAGGAAGTGCATCTCTACCTTGATAACCCCATCGCCTTGACAGGCCTCACAGCGACCGCCTTTAACGTTAAAACTAAAGCGGCCAACCTTATAACCGCGTGAACGCGACTCTTGCGTCCCCGCAAATAGTTCACGGATAGCAGTAAAGATCCCTGTATAAGTTGCTGGGTTTGAACGTGGTGTGCGACCGATAGGACTTTGATCAATATCGATAACTTTATCGAAGTGATCTAGCCCATGAACTGATTCATATGGTGCAGCTTCTTGCGTTGTTGCACCGTTTAATTCCTGATGGGCAAGCTTGAATAGGGTGTCATTAATGAGAGTAGATTTACCCGAACCAGATACTCCTGTTACGCAGGTCATTAGACCAACAGGCACTTTTAAGTCGACACTTTTTAGGTTGTTGCCCGTTGCACCTTTAAGCTCAAGCCACTTGTCATCACATTGATGACGTTGCGCTGGAACTTCAATGCATTTCTCGCCACTGAGATATTGACCCGTTAATGAGTCTTTACTTTGCATTATCTCATCGCGAGTTCCCTCAGCGACGACATAGCCGCCGTGTACGCCGGCTCCTGGACCGATATCGATGATGTGATCGGCTGCACGAATGGCATCTTCGTCGTGCTCTACCACAATCACGGTGTTGCCAAGATCTCTTAAGTGCGTGAGTGTTTTAAGTAAACGGTCGTTATCGCGCTGATGTAGACCAATTGAAGGCTCATCCAACACGTACATTACCCCCACGAGACCTGCGCCAATTTGGCTTGCAAGACGGATCCGCTGAGCTTCACCGCCAGATAAAGTATCAGCACTACGCTCCAAAGAGAGGTAGTTTAGGCCAACATTGATCAAGAACGATAAACGGTCGCGGATCTCTTTGAGTATTTTGTCCGCAATTTGTGCTTTTTGGCCTGTGAGTGCTAAGTCGATAAAAAATTGACTGGCTTCGCCGATACTCATCGTTGTTACGGTTGGCAGGTTGGTCGAGCCGATAAACACATGGCGAGCTTCTTCGCGCAGGCGTGAGCCATGGCAACTTGGACAAGCTTGGCTGGTTTGATATTTGGCGAGCTCTTCTCTTACTGAACTGGACTCCGTTTCCCGATAACGGCGGTTCATATTATTTAACACGCCTTCAAACTCGTGATTGCGGGTGATAAGATCGCCTCTGTCATTTCGATACTTAAACGCGATTTTAGTTTTGCCAGAGCCTTCTAATACCACTTTTTGAAATTTACTCGGCAGATCCTGAAATGGTGTTTCCAAGTCAAATCCATATTGCTCGGCAACTGAGCTTAGCATCTGAAAATAGTAAAAACTGCGTTTATCCCACCCTTTGATTGCACCGCCAGACAAGCTTAGTTCTGGGTTTTGCACTACACGTTTGGGATCAAAATACTGCTTTACCCCCAAACCATCACAGCTTTGGCAGGCACCAGCTGGGTTATTGAAAGAAAACAATCGTGGTTCAAGTTCGCTCATGGCATAGCCACAAGTTGGACAGGCAAAGTTGGCCGAGAAGATCAGTTCGTCTGCGTCGCTATCATCCATATAGGCGATTTGCGCAATGCCATCAGCCAAATCAAGCGCAGTTTCAAAAGATTCGGCTAACCGTTGCTCAAGCCCTGCTTTAACTTTGAAACGATCCACCACGACTTCTATGGTATGTTTTTTCTGTAACTCTAGCGTTGGTGGATCTGAGAGATCGCATACCTCGCCATCAATACGTGCACGAATAAAACCTTGGCTAGCAAGCTCTTCTAACAGTTTTACGTGCTCACCTTTACGGTTTTTCACCACCGGTGCAAGTAGCATGAGTTTGTTACCTTCGGGTAGCGCCAACACAGTATCAACCATTTGGCTGATAGTTTGTGCGGCTAACGGTAAATCATGCGTAGGGCATCTCGGTTCACCCACTCGGGCAAAGAGTAATCTTAAATAGTCGTATATTTCGGTAATGGTTCCCACGGTTGAGCGTGGGTTGTGAGAAGTCGACTTTTGCTCAATGGAAATCGCGGGAGACAAGCCCTCAATGTGATCCACATCTGGTTTTTCCATCAGCGATAGAAATTGCCTCGCGTACGCGGATAAAGACTCAACATAACGACGCTGGCCTTCTGCGTATAAGGTGTCAAATGCTAAAGACGACTTCCCTGAGCCAGAAAGACCCGTGATCACTATCAACTTGTCTCTTGGAATAGTGAGTGAAATGTCTTTTAAATTGTGGGTGCGGGCACCCCTAACTTCTATTTTATCCATACGACCCTTGTGTTTTTTCGTGCGCTGTACTGAGTACGCGATACTAATCCACTAAATTGAAACATGGATCAGTCAAAGCATGATGTGAAGTGAACAGATTACCGCATCCCGAATACAAAATTAAGTTATCTCTGCTAAATGAACTAAACTTATTAAACCGATCAACTTGGGATATTGATTTTGTATCGACTTTTATTGCTTTTGGTACTGCTTTGCCAAAACGTCTTCGCTTGTGAGCTGGTGGTGCGGTTTGAGAATTACGCTGCGCAATCTAAGTTAAATGATGACCTTGTTTGGCACGGTATGGACGTTGATTTCGCTAAAGCCTTGTTAGATGAAGCTGGGTGTAGTTATCGTTTCGTAAGTATTCCTTGGGGTCGGGCGCTGAAGCTTTTAGAGGAGGGTGATATCGATCTTATTTTGAGCGTCACAAAAACACCAGTACGTGAACAGTTTGCGTATTTTATTGGTCCCCAACGCATGGAAACCATTGTTTTTGCAATGAACTCAGGCGAGCCTCACCAGCTTGACTCACTTGAGTCGTTATTCCATCTGTCAAAGCCCATCGCTATTCAGCGTAATGCTTATTACGGTGATGCGTTCACAGCTCGTCTTGCGCGTCGTACTGACAGTGAAACACAATTTATTTATGTACCCGACAATCAGGTAAAATTGAATTTGCTCAAAAAGGGACGGATCGCAGGATTTTTAGAAGAAAAATTCAACATCCTATATCAAAGTAAAAATAACCCTGATTTTGAAAAGTTTACTATTAGCCCGTTGGTTATTAACGAAAATCCAGTATATTTTGCCTTTAGCAAGGCTCGCACCACGAGCGAGCGTTTGCAGCGTTTGAGTCAAGCATTTGAACGGGTAAAACGTAGCGGAAAACTAGATCAGATCACGGCCAAGTATGGCGTCAATTAACGCTTTCTTTCTCTCGAAGTAAGCCGCTCAAATTCATGATGGTAACAATCGCATTGCAAAGATCCGTTCGCGCTAGTGTAAGTTAAGAAAAGAGTTTGTTAAACTTGCGCGTGATTTTCGATAGTGATGAATACCGCCTTATGTCTAATGACTCTTTAAATCCAACTGAAAAGCGCGCTGCGATTTCTCTTGCTGGCGTTTTCGCTTTCCGCATGCTTGGTTTGTTCATGCTGATGCCAGTGTTAGCTGTTTACGGCCAGTCTTTACAGGATGTCTCGCCACTGTGGATTGGTTTGGCTATTGGTGCTTATGGTTTGACTCAAGCTTTACTACAGATACCTATGGGTTGGCTGTCTGATAAGTTCGGTCGTAAGCCAATCATCATTGGTGGGTTGTTAGTATTTGCATTAGGATCCGTTATCGCGGCATTAGCGGATTCAATCTATTGGGTGACATTTGGTAGAGCCCTACAGGGTATGGGCGCGATTGCAAGTGCTTTACTTGCGCTTGCTGCGGATTTGAGCCGTGACGAGCAGCGTCCCAAGGTAATGGCGGTCATTGGCATGTGCATTGGTATGAGCTTTGCTGTAGCCATGTTATTAGGACCAATGATTGCGGCGTCTTTTGGTATCGCAGGGATCTTCTGGCTGACGGCAGTATTGGCAATCGTAGGTATCGCTATCATTACCTTTATGGTGCCAAACGCGGTAAATAAAGCACCAAAAGGCGACACAATAGCAAGCGTTGCAGATATTCGTCGCTTGGTTCAAAACCCACAGCTACTGAGACTTGATCTGGGTGTGTTGCTATTGCATTTGACGCTGACTACGATTTTTGTAGCCTTGCCAGGTCAGTTGATCCGTGACGGCCTTGCTGCAGACAGGCACTGGCAACTCTATATCCCGGTATTTTTACTCGCCTTCATTTTGATGGCACCGATGATGATAGTGGCGATCCGCAAACAAAAAGAAAAGCAGACATTCTTGCTGTCTATTGCGATGCTAGTGGTAAGCTCAGTTACTTTGTATTGCTTTGTGGATTCACTTTGGGTGATCGCAGGTGCAATGCTAGTCTATTTTATTGCCTTTAACTTTCTTGAAGCAACTATGCCAGCGCTGGTTTCTCGCATTGCTCCTGCAAACCAAAAGGGCTCGGCGATGGGAGTATTTTCATCAGGCCAGTTTCTAGGTGCATTTATAGGCGGTGCTTTGGGTGGTATCTTGGCGCAAAACTTTGCGGTCGATACGATATTTGCCGCAACGGCTATTATTGGGGTAATATGGTTCGTTATCGCATGGGGCATGCAAGTGCCACCTAAGAGCAAAGCGATCAGCTTAGTTTCTGCTGTAGAGAATGAGCAACAAGCGACGGAATTGGCAGAGCAATTGGTTTCATTACCTGGGGTACTTGAGGCCACGGTAGTAAGAGATGAGAATCGTAGCTACCTAAAAGTAGATGATAAAATTTTTGATTTGAAGCAAGCCAAGCAAGTGCTGGGCTTGTCATAGTGTGAGGAGACAATGCCATGGCACGTGGTGTTAATAAAGTAATTTTGGTAGGTAATCTGGGCCAAGATCCTGAAGTTCGCTATATGCCAAACGGTAACGGCGTGGCTAACATCAGCATTGCAACTACGGATAGCTGGAAAGATAAAAACACTGGTCAATTGCAAGAGCGTACAGAATGGCATCGTGTGGTGTTGTTCGGTAAACTTGCGGAAGTTGCGGGTGAGTATTTAAGAAAAGGCTCGCAGGTTTACATTGAAGGTCGTCTACAGACTCGTAAGTGGACAGATCAAAGCGGCCAAGAAAAGTACACAACGGAAATCGTTGTGGACATGGGTGGTCAAATGCAAATGCTAGGTGGCCGTGGCGAGCAGCAGGGTCAAGGTGGTGGTCAGTACCAAGGTGGTCAACAGCAGCAAAACAATTATGGCCAGCAAAGCTATAATCAAGCACCTCAGCAGCAATATTCGCAGCCACAGCAAAGCCAGTCAAACCAGCAGCAAGGTGGATTCGCACCGCAGCAATCGCAGCAGAATTCACAGCAGTCTTCTGGATTTGGTGGCCAGTCTCAAGGTGGCTTTGCACCACAACAGAACCAAAACAACGGTCAATCAGGCGGTAGCTCAAATCCTATGGAGCCGCCAATTGATTTTGATGATGACATTCCGTTCTAAATGGTGATATAGCATCTAAGAAAACCCTAGCATTATGCTGGGGTTTTTGTTTTTTACTGGTATAAATACTTCTAAGAAAATGGTGACGACGAGTAAGCTTAGATAAAGCTTAACATCTTGTGCGATTAATAAACTTAACGCATTTCTAGTTTTGGCTCAGTTGCTTATCCTTTCTGTACAATTAAAAGCCGCATCTAGCTTGAGTTTTGCACTATTTTGAACAACACTTCAGTTATCTTTCCACCCAATAAAAACATTATGCCCATTCAGCTGTTAGATGGATTTAGTCGTCAGTACCGAAAAAAGCTAGTCGCGGTAAGTTTGGCGGTGTTGTTGTGTCTAAATTTCCTTCTGAATCATTTATTGCACCTTCAGGTTCACACGCAAGGAGAAGAGGCTGCGGCTGAAATTTCGCAGCTATCAGCTGAAGCTTTTGCTGCGGGAGTAAGTGAAATAGCTACGAAGTATGGTTTTTCGTTGTTACCTATTGCGAATGCAGAAGAACATCAATTTGTTGCCAATGACCAAACCGTTACCTTGTATCATGAATCCATATGGATAAGTCATGGATATATATTGATATTTTTCAATTTATTGTCGATTGGGCTGGTGTTATTCGTACATCGGTGGTGGTTTTTATACGGTAAGGCTGAGTCTACTTCACATGCGCAGAAGCCTGTGGCTTTACCAGCCCCCGCTCCTGAAGGGCAGTATGCATTATTTGCGTTAATCCATTGGCAGTGCAGTACGCCTAAAGAAGTTGATCTGCAGTTACATTTTCAGCTTGCACTGGTTAAAGGCGTTGGAGAGTTTGGGACGGTGGCAGTTAAGTATCTAGCTTCAGGGGCATTAGCCGTGACAGTAAAGCAGATAGGGGCGACTAAAGGTATGGATTTGGCAAAGCAAATGCACGAAATCGTTTATCGAGTACTGCTAGAGTTTCGGGGGGATTTATCTCGCAGCAAAGTGAAGCTTGGCGCTTGTTTTTATCAGGAAAATAAACAACAAACACAGGTTTATCAAAGCGCAAAATCAGCGCTCTCGATTGCGCAAAATCAAGTGTGGCAGCATACTCATCTAGTTCATCTCACAGAGTCATTGGCAAAACGCCTTAACGAAGACGGTGAGGCTTTGCTGAGTTATCTGAAAGCTGGGCAGTTCTCCTTATTCTTCCAGCCATTGTTTGATTTTTTAGCCGAAGACGTAATTGTAAGCGAAGCGCTACTAAGAGTGACTCACAAAGAAATGGGGAGAATTTCGGCCAAGCAGGTGATGCAACACCTTTATACCCCTGAGCAATTTCAGTTTCTGGATAGGGCGATAGTTAAGCAGGTATTGTCTGTCTATGAGCAGGAAAGGAGTTTTGGCAAGGTAAGTATTAACTTACATATTTCGAGTTGGGTGGATAGTCAGTTTATTGAATGGCTAGAGGGGCAGCTCATTGCGTCTCATAGTGGTGCGGCAATTGGGTTTGAACTTAGCATAGAAGAGGTCTATCAACATGGAGAGCGGTTGTTAGCAGCTTTTGATAGGTTGCATCGACTTGGGTGCGATATTTATTTGGATAACGTTACACAGGCTCTTACGCTAGGGCGCTCGCCGCTTGCCGAGTTGATAAAAGCTATCAAGCTCAGCTACGAGCTGGTACACGGCATTGAAAAGTCTGCCTATCGTAAACGCACAGTAAAGCAGATCGTCGCTCAAGCGAGAAGTTTGGGTGTCCCTGTATATGCCGTGGGGATTGAAACTGTTGCTGAATTGAGTTGCATCAAAGGGCTTGGAGTGAAGGGGGCCCAAGGTCATTATTTCTCCGCACCATTACAACAACTCGCTGATATTCACTAAAACGCTAACCGCATGAGCTGATTAGGTCGACTTTTTATTTGCCATATATCTCAAACCATCTAATCCTTGTAAACCGCCGGTATGGATTGCGGTGATCACACTGCCTTTTTTGAAGTATCCTTGTTTAGCCAAAGTGAAAATAGCGTAAAACAGTTTACCAGTGTAAATAGGCTCAAGAGGCAAACGATATTTTACCTTCATTTCATGGCAAAAACTCAGCAATTCAGGCGTAGTCTTGGCGTAACCTCCGTGGTGAAAATCATGGAGTAGCTGCCATGGCGCACAGCGCTGAGCTGTGATTAATTCATGTATCTCCTGTGCTAGGTATTCAGTACCTTTTAGTACCGTAACGCCTAAAACCTGCGTGTGGTTAGGTAATCCCGAGATTAGTCCTGCCACTGTGCCACCACTGCCCACAGCTGTCATGACATAATCACTTTGCGGCAAGGAATGCGCTAACTCTTCAACGCCTTGCAGTGCAAGTGCATTAGTGCCGCCTTCTGGTATGAGATAAGCATTATTAAACTTGGCTTGCAGAGTTTGAATGTATTCAGGTTGATTTCTTTGCCGATATTCGACTCGACTCACGGGATGAAGTGTTAGCCCGCAAGCGCTTGCCATTTTTAGCGTTGGATTGTGCCGGTCAATCTCTGGGCCTCTAACAATTAAGTGACCTTTGATTGCGAAAAGTTTGCATGCCATGCTGGTAGCATATAAGTGATTGGAAAACGCCCCGCCAAAAGTGACTAACTCTTCAAGGCCAGCTTGCTTTAGGTGGAGTATGTTGTATTTTAGCTTACGCCATTTGTTTCCTTGGATCACAGGGTGTAGCAAATCATCACGCTTAACCAACAAAGTTAAACCATATTTATCCAATGTCGGGTGGTGAATAGTTTGGATTGGTGACTCGGTGATATTGGTGATGGTTTGCATGATGAAATCAGTCTGATATTTTGCGTGCTATAATAAATAACCCGAGCGTTTCACTCCAGAGGTTATCATATCTTCTTGATTACCTATCTTCTATTTTGGACTCGAATTAGTAACACATCGCGATGTTAGAGAAAAATAGACAAAATCTCAGCTAAAAACTGGCAAGACGCTGGTTAATAGTTGTAAACTCAGATATTAATTGTGCAAAGCTTGTGTTTTACTTTGTAAGTACATAGCATAGAGCCCTAACTATAAGAAATAACAAGACCAAACAATTGCCGCTGTTGGGAATGGAACATATGCGAATTGCTCCTTTAACTTTTATTGTCTCGGCCTCGATCCTGGCCATGGGAACTGTTGCTCAAAGCGCTATGGCGCAAGATACTGCAACGGTCACTGCCATCGAGTCTGAATTGTCTAACAAGCAAAGCGAATTAGACAGATACTCGGTCGTTTTAGAAAAACACCTAGCAGAGGAAACGCGTCTGCAGTCTCAACTTGAGTTATTGAGAAAACGTTCAGGTGAGTTAGACAAAGAAAAAAATCAGGCCTTAGATGCAATGAATGAGTTGTATCGTCGGCTAATTGATGATCCTTCCATTGATATTTCTTCTGCGCAAACGCGTTATCAACAAGCAGTGGCGGATCACAAGCAGAATAAAGAAGACATTGCGATGCAGATTGCGGCGATTGCATCACAGCGTAAAGATATTGAGCAAGTCCGTGTAACTAAGCACACCTTAGTAAATACGCTTGAAAACTTAAAAGATCAGCTTGGCACAGCGCGAGTAGAGCGACTACGTAATGAGTTTACTCGTGAAGGTACGCTAGAGGTAGACCACACGATTAACTGTAAGCGCACAGAAACTTTGGCGGCTTGTGAACAGCGTGGTCAGCAAATGGGGCTTCAAAAAGCAACCAAGCGCTTTATTGATCAGATTTTTGCAAACCTAACCGAGAGCCGTGTTGTCGAGCCAAAACGCAATATGGCTGGCGCGCAGGTTCAAGTGGTTAGCAGCCATGTTGTAAATAGTGGATTCAGTGGACAAGGCAACTACAACGTTAACCTCAGTGTGACGATGCGTGGTGATGTAAATAGCAGCCGCTTATGTAACTTGTTGAGCTTAGACAATCGTTATTGTGCTGAGTATGGGACTCCGCTTGCCGTAAATTACCAGTCGAACTACTCGACAGTCTACAGTGATAATCAACTGACTTTTTCGGACGAGCAAAGTGAACCGGTTGAAGTCGCGACTATTACAAAGCAGCCTGTCGTGGAGACCCCTCTTGTAAAAAAGTCACAAACGGCTGATAAAACAGTCGAGTTAACTTTAAGATCAAATGTTTACGACGACGAAGTATTTATTAATGGAGTCAGCTACGGCGCGACAAAAACGACAGTAGCAATTCCTGTCGGATTTTATGACGTTGAGATCCGTAAATTAGGTTATGAACCTTATAAAGCACGCATTAATCTGCGAGCGGCACAAACCATTAATGCGAAATTGGTGAAGAAACGCCAATCGGTAACATCTGTTGTAACGAAAAAGCCTGAGCCTGAAGCGCAAAAAGTACAGGTGGTTGCCGTAGCAAATACTGAAAATGAGCTAGCTATTATCCCTGCGGGCACTTTTAAAATGGGCGACCTGACGGGTAATGGTTTACCAAATGAGCGTCCCATTGTTGAAAAAGTGTTGAGTCATTCATATGCCATGCAGAGCACTGAGGTTACAGTGGCGGCTTTTCGCCGTTTCGCGCAAAGCACTGGATATAAAACCTTAGCCGAACAAGGTAAAGGCTGCGCATACTATAAAAATGGCGAACCGGTTTGGGAGCTTGAATATAATTGGGAAAACCCAGGTTACGAGCAATCAGATAATTTTCCCGTTGTTTGTGTTGCCTATGACGATGCCAAAGCCTATGCCAACTGGTTATCTGGCGAAAAAGGACAGCAATTTAGATTACCCAATGAAGTTGAATGGGAATATGCGGCGCGTGCAGGCACTGCATCTGAGTACCCTTGGGGTAATGAAATCGGAAGAAACCTAGCTAATTGTGGTTGGTGTGGCAGTGAGTGGTCTAATAAAAGTCCTTCACCAGTAGCCCAATTTTCACCGAATAGCTATGGCTTATATGATACTGTAGGAAATGTTTGGGAGTGGACGCAAAAGCGTGTTTCTCAGAGCGATGTTACAGTGCGTGGCGGTGCATGGAACTTCGCGCCGAGTTTGGCTCGAGTGTCAACTCGCTTAGCGTTAGCGCCAGATTTTAGAGCGAATTATATAGGTTTTCGACTTGTTCGAGAGCGATAAGTAGTAAATTAAGAGCAGCAGGTGATGCTGCTTTGTTTGACAGAATTCTGAAAGGTCACCCAGCCTCATGTTTAAAAAATTACGCGGATTATTTTCTAACGATCTCTCTATCGATTTAGGGACGGCAAACACACTTATTTATGTAAAAGAAGAAGGCATCGTACTGAATGAGCCATCGGTGGTGGCGATTCGTCAGGAGCGAGCTGGTGGCCCAAAAAGCGTTGCATCAGTGGGTACTGCGGCTAAGCAAATGCTAGGTCGAACGCCGGGTAACATCAAAGCTATTCGCCCGATGAAAGATGGGGTGATTGCAGACTTCTATGTAACAGAAAAAATGTTACAGCACTTTATTAAACAGGTGCACAATAATAACTTTATGCGTCCAAGCCCTCGTGTACTCATTTGCGTACCTTGTGGTGCAACGCAAGTTGAAAAGCGCGCAATCCGTGAATCCGCAATGGGTGCCGGTGCGCGTGAAGTGTACTTAATTGAAGAGCCAATGGCAGCTGCAATTGGTGCTGGTCTACCAGTATCTGAAGCAACGGGTTCAATGGTTGTTGATATAGGTGGTGGTACGACGGAAGTGGCGATTATCTCACTAAATGGTGTTGTTTATTCGTCTTCAGTACGTATCGGTGGTGATAAGTTTGATGAAGCGATTATTAACTATGTACGTCGCAACTTCGGAAGCCTAATTGGTGAAGCGACGGCTGAGCATATCAAACATGAAATTGGCTCTGCTTTTAAGAGCGAAACGCCGATTGAGATTGAGGTTCGCGGCCGTAACTTAGCTGAAGGGGTACCGCGCTCTTTCACACTCAACTCACATGAAATCTTAGAAGCGTTACAAGAACCTTTGATGGGGATTGTAAGTGCAGTAATGGTTGCGCTAGAGCAGTCGCCACCGGAGCTTGCCTCTGATATTTCTGCCCACGGCATGGTATTAACAGGTGGTGGCGCATTACTCAAAGACTTAGACCGTTTGTTGATGGAAGAAACTGGTATTCCAGTGGTGGTTGCCGATGATCCATTAACTTGTGTGGCAAGAGGTGGTGGTAAAGCGTTAGAGATGATAGACATGCACGGTGGTGACGTATTTAGTTACGACTGATGAATTTATTATTTGGCCGAACCGTTCCTTTACAACTGCGACTTACTGTCGCAGTTGTGCTTAGTATTATTCTGATCATTGGTGACCGCTACACGGTTGGTGGGACTATGGTGCGAACCAGTTTAAACACTTTGGTCAGTCCGCTACTGTACGTCGCTAACATTCCCTATGAAGCGTTCAACTTGGGCCTGAAAAGTCTCAATACCAGAGAAAAGCTGCAACAAGAAAACCAAGCACTCAGAGAAAAACAATTAATACAGAGTGAGCAATTACAGCAACTTCAGTTTTTGCAAAAAGAAAATCAAGAATTGCGCGCCTTATTAGGTGCTTCGGCTAGGGAAACCAATCAACGTTTAATATCTCAAGTCTTATCTGTTCATTCGAACCCTTATAGTCATCAGGTGGTGATTAATCGCGGCACTATTGATGGGATCAGCGAAGGGCAGGCTGTTATTGACGAAATGGGCATTGTTGGACAGCTAACTCAAGTCGGTACAACGACCTCAAGAGTGCTGCTTATGACAGATACCACCCATGCGACACCGGTCAGAATATTGCGTAATGACGTTCGCACTGTGGTTGAGGGGACGGGTAAAATCAATAATGTTCGCCTTGCTCATGTACCGCATAGCATGGATATTCGCATTGGTGATGTGTTGGTCACTTCCGGGCTTGGTGGTACTTTCCCTGAAGGCTATCCGGTGGCTGTAGTTACTGAAATAGACAGAGACGAAGGCCTACCGTTTGCACAAGTACAGGCAGAGCCGATTGCACAACTAGATCGCATTCGCTTACTCGTGGTGTTAGGTAAACGTAGCCAAGAGGCAATTAATCATGAGTAAACATAGCAACTTATTGATTGCATTGAGTGTCTTTGTTGCGTTAATCATGGCGCTTATGCCATTACCATTCTCACTTGAGCCATTTCGTCCTGACTGGGTATTATTGGTGCTGATGTACTGGTCTTTGGCCGTTCCTCACCGTGTGAATATTGGTTGGGCTTGGATGACTGGCCTGATAATAGATTTAGCGATGGGCGCGCCACTCGGAGTGAACTCGTTGACCTATTCCATTTGTATTTATATTACCGCCAGCAACTTTCAGAAAATTCGTAATTTCTCCATCTGGCAGCAAGCAGTGCTGATCGGGCTATTTCTCGCGCTCTATCATTTGTTACAATTTTGGCTTAATCATTTCTTGCTCGATATCTACTTTAACCCGCATTATCTGTGGCCTGCGGTTACGGGCATGGTGTGTTGGCTGTGGATATTCCCACTGCTGAGAAAATATCGTAGACAGTTTAGGATCAGATAATGTCTATTTCTTTATATTTAGCTTCGGCTTCTCCGCGTCGCAAAGCGCTACTTTCTCAGCTGGGCTATTCGTTCGAGCAATTTAGTGTTGATGCTGATGAAAGTCCGCTAGACGATGAAAGCGCATTACAGCTTGTAGAGCGTTTAGCGTGTTTAAAAGCGCAATCAGGTGTGGCGCTAGGGTATACCGATAAGCCGGTTCTTGGCAGTGACACTGTGGTTGTCATTGACGGAGAAGCGCTTGGTAAGCCTCGTGATAAAGCGGATTTCAAAGCGATGATGCAGCGCCTTTCTGGTCATACGCATCAGGTGATGACGGCGATTGCACTTGCAGATACAAGCAAAGTACTGAGCGATGTGATTGTGACCAATGTGACCTTTAAAACGCTCAGCGAAACTGAAATTGATGCCTACTGGGACACCAACGAGCCACAAGATAAAGCGGGTGGCTACGGGATCCAAGGCTTAGGTGGACGCTTTGTAACTGAGATCCAAGGTAGCTATTTTGCAGTTGTCGGCTTACCTTTATATGAGACAGACGAATTAATTCAACGGTTTTTAAAATAAAATATGAGTAGCGAACTACTAATCAATGTCACCCCAAGTGAAAGTCGCGTAGCCTTAATCGAAAATGGGGTGCTGCAAGAAGTTCAAGTTGAACGGATCGGTAACCTAGGCATCGTTGGTAATATTTATCTTGGCAAAGTAAGCCGAGTCCTTCCTGGTATGCAGGCTGCTTTTGTGGACATCGGCTTGGAAAAAGCGGCGTTTCTACATGCGTCAGATATCGTGAACAGCGCTTCCATCGAAGAGGGGGTGGCAGAGTCCCCAGTTAAGAAAGTGCAGGATATTCGTGAGCTGGTTAAACAAGGTCAGTTCATTATGGTACAAGTAGTCAAAGATCCGCTTGGCACAAAAGGCGCTAGACTGACTACGGATATCACTATTCCCTCACGCTATTTGGTGTTTATGCCAGATGCGACTCACGTGGGAGTGAGTCAGCGTATTGAAACCGAACAAGAGCGCGACCGATTAAAAGAAATCGTTGCACAATATAATGACGAAAACGGTGGTTTTATCGTTCGTACCGCTGCCGAAGGTGCTTCCGAAGCCGAGTTACAGCATGATGCGGAGTTTTTGAAAAAGCTTTGGCAAAAAATTGTGACTCGCCGCCGTAAAACGAGCAAAGCAAAAATTTTGCACGAGGATCTTACCTTAGCATTTCGCACCTTGCGTGATTATGTTGGTGAGGACATGGAGCGTATCCGTGTTGACTCAAAGTTAACCTACCAAGAACTAAAGCTTTTCACTGAAGAGTTTGTTCCCCAACTCGCAAGTGCACTTGAGTATTACCCAGGTGAGCGCCCCATTTTTGACTTGTTTGATGTTGAAACTGAGATCCAAAAAGCACTACATCGAAAGGTTGAGTTAAAGTCAGGCGGCTACCTTATCATTGACCAAACGGAAGCAATGACAACGGTTGATGTTAATACTGGCGCGTTTGTTGGCCATCGTAATCTCGAAGAGACGATTTTTAATACCAATGTTGAAGCGACGTCAGCAATTGCGAGGCAACTAAGGTTACGAAACCTTGGTGGTATCATTATTATCGACTTTATTGACATGGTATCTGACGAGCACAAACGCCGAGTATTGCACTCTTTAGAAACTGCGTTGTCTAAAGACCGAGCGAAAGCCAATATCAATGGACTCTCTGCACTTGGTCTTGTAGAAATGACCCGCAAGCGCACGCGTGAGAGCCTAGAACATATTCTTTGTGATGTGTGTCCATCTTGCTCAGGTCGTGGTTCATTAAAAACGGTCGAAACCGTTTGCTATGAGATCCTACGGGAAATCGTACGTGTGAATCGTGCTTATGATGCCGACAAGTTTATGGTTTATGCCTCGCCAGCGGTGAGCGAAGCCTTGATCAACGACGAGTATCATAATTTAGCAGAGCTTGAATTATTTATTGGTAAGCAGGTTAGCATTCAGACTGAGAGCTTATATAGCCAAGAGCAGTTTGACGTAGTAATGATGTAAAGGGTAGCGGTACATGCAGGCTAAGGCCGTCTGTTTTTTCTGCCTGCGTAAAGCGTGGCAAATCTTTGCGATCACTTTAGTGACACTCGCGGTGCTGGTGTCTGCGCTGAAGTACGCCTTGCCCTATGCAAATGATTATAGAAGTAACATCGAAGCGCTGATCCAAAAGCAACTGAATGTTGATATTAGTATTGGCCAGATCAGTGCGAGTTGGGAGGGCAATGGGCCCGCTCTGGTGTTGGAATCGCTCTCTTTTAAAGATAATAAAGACTCGCCAATTTCCATTAATATCGCCAAAACCTCATTGCAGCTCAATGTATTTGAGTCTGTACGACAAATGCAGATCGCATCTAACTATTTTGTACTGGAAGGGTTTGAAGCCGATATAGATCTGAGTAAGTTAAACGCGGCTCAAGATCAAGGTGCTTTTGAGCAGCAAGCATTAATTGAAAGCCTTTTCTTAGGTGATGTTGGGCATTTTGCGGTGCAAAACAGTCGTCTAAATATCACCTTTTCTAGTGGTAAGACTCACAGTTTACTATTGAAAGATTTAGTGTGGCAAAACTCTAACGCATTACATGAAGGTGCGGGAGAAATTGCATTACCTGGGTTTTCTCAAGGCCAGTTTAACGCTCGTCTTTCTTTGTCAGGGCGAAAGCTACGTGAATTGGCGGGGAATATCTATGTATCTGCGGATAAGGTTAATCCGGTCGATTGGCTAGAAGAGCTTATCACCTTAGCGCACCCAGATCTTAAAGCGGACATCAATGCTCAGTTATGGTTAGGTTTCGAGCAAGGTACATTGCAAGATATCACAGTGGATATCAAGCCCAGTTTGTTGACTTGGCAAGAAGATGAAAATCAGCGCACGTTAGCATTAGATGATGCTCAATTTCTATTAAAGCCAGACCAGCAGGGTTGGTGGGTGCAAAGTAGTGGTATCCAGTTTAGTCGCAATCAAGAAGCGCTTGCTCCTATTTTATTTGAAGCGAAATGGCATAAAGATAACAAGACCTTTTGGTTAAAGGATATGAACGCCAACTTTTTAGCTGAGTTAGCACAACTTGCTAAATTCCCTGGGCGAGATTTGCTTTATGGCATGAATCCCAATGGCCAACTGAGCGCAGCGAAATTCAGCCTAGGTACTAATAATGCTTTTGCGGCATGGGGAGTTATTGAAGAGATAGCTTTTGAGCCATTTCATGGGATCCCGGGAATTTATGGTACCAGGTTAGAAGTGAGTGCGACTGATGAGCAAGTTAGGCTCAATTTAAGTGCTGAACAAACTGAGTTGCTATCAAAAGAGACCTTCAAAGATAATATTAAGCTCCAGCAGCTCAGTGGTGATGTCTATATTCGCAATCAACAAGCGCAAGGCTGGCAAGTTACCAGTCCCAACTTTTGGCTTAGCAATCAAGATGTAGCGTTAGCCACAGAATTTTCCTTGCAGTTATCAGATGACCCTCGGCTTGATTTATATGCGGAATTACTCGGTGGGCGTGGTGAAATCGCTTCACAGTACTTTCCTGTCAGTATTATGCGTAAAAGCTTAGTCGATTATTTAGAAGCAGGGATCCAAGGGGGTCAGCACTTGCAGACTCAAGTCTTATTGAGTGGGGCGCTTTCACAATTTCCATTCGCTGATAAGCAAGGTCAGTTTGAAGTTAAATCACGTTTGAATGAGGTTACTTTTGGTTTTGCGCCGGATTGGCCTAGCGTTACTTCAGGTGATGTCACACTACACTTCGAAAACGAAAGAATGGATATCTACGCACACCGTGGGGAACTTGTTAATCAAAGTATTGATGAGGGTGTCATTGTGAGTATTGCGGATTTAAATCACGCTGATGTGCTGACTGTTGATATTAATCACACCACAGAAGCGAGCACGTTACAGCCTTTCTTTGCGGCAACACCGCTCGCAGATCCGCTCGCGAATATATTAGATATTGTTCAAGGTAAAGGTGATGCAAAAGGGGATGTGCAATTGGCCGTCGACCTGCACTCAGGTGCCGTACATGCTAAAGGTGACATCTACCTAGACAACAACCCTGTTTTCTTGGCAAAGCCTGGGATGCAATTACAGCAAGTGAAAGGTGTGGTTAGCTTCGATGATGACACTATCAAAGTGAATAATTTGTCTGCTAAGTGGTTGGACATGCCCTTGTCGCTGGACTTATCCGGAAGCGGAGATAAGCAAAATTATCAAGTCACGACCAAGATCAGTCTTGAAGCTGGGATTGAGCAACTGCAACCGCACGCAAATGGAATTATTGACGGCTACTTAGAAGGCAATAGCGTGCTGAGCACTGAGCTTATCCTTAATTTTGCCGATGCAGGATTTAACTATAAAGCCAAATTTGCTAGTGATTTACGGGGCATGACAAGTCATTTACCCGATCAATTCGCTAAACCCGCTGATCAAGCTAAACTGCTAAGCGGCACGGTATTAGGGGATGATATTTCGAATCTTGTTACGGCAAGCCTAGATAATCAATTGTATTTTAATGGCATCATTGAAAATGGATCCGGTGCGATGCGTAATGCTCACCTGATAATTGGCCGTAAAGATGAAGGCTTAAATGCATCCGGTTTTGATATCACAATCAAACAACAAGAAGTCGAGCTGCTGCCTTGGTTCCCACTGATCAATCGTATTATCAAAGCGCCAAGTTCAGGTTCCGACCCTGCATTTCTACCAGCACTGAATCAGGTGAATGGCTCTTTTTCAAAAGTAACCTTCTCAGAGATCCCTTTCCATGATGTTGACTTTACTATGGCTGAGATTGACGGCGCGATGCAGCTTAAAATCAATAGTAAAGAAATGCGCTCACAAGTGGCTATTCCAGCATCAAACTCAAGCCGGCCCATTCACATTAATAGTGATTATTTACGTCTAAATTTACCTAAGTCAGAGCCGCAAGCGCAAGAGACAGTGGAAAGAGACATTCACTCGTTAGATTGGTTGTTGAGCTTACCTGCAACCGAATTTGTGTGCAGTGACTGTAAAGTCGGTGAATATCAGTTAGATCAGGTCAATATGTCGTTGTTTGGAGATGGTAATAGACTCAATATCTCAGAGTTAGTGATTGACAAAAAAGACCATAAACTCAATGCCAGTGGCCGCTTTGAGCAAGGTAAAACGATGCTAAGTGGCGCGTTAAACAGCGATGATTTTGGTGAACTAACGGATGAGTTTGATATTACTTCGACTATTAAAGACTCCCGCGCCAACATTGATTTTGCTCTTAATTGGCAAGGTGCGCCATACGAAATGGATTTACCTAGCCTAGGAGGCGAGTTGACTTGGCGCTTAGGTGAGGGTCATTTGGCAGAAATAAGTGATAAAGGGGCACGTGTATTTTCGCTACTGAGTTTGGACTCTTTGATCAGAAAGCTACGCTTGGACTTTAGAGATGTGTTTTCTAAAGGTTTTTTCTATAACAGTATGAGTGGTTCGGTACAACTAACGAATGGTATTGCGATCACTGAAGATTCGAAGCTTGATGGCGTGCCAGCTGATCTAACGATACGTGGCTATGCCGACCTCAATACTCACGAAATTAATTATGATTTGGCCGTCGCACCACAAGTCACGTCGAGTTTACCTGTGATTATGGCATGGGCGGTGAACCCTGTTACGGGGTTAGCTGCACTGGCATTAGACAAGGTTATCCACTCCGCGCGAGTGATCTCTGAGATTAATTTTAAAATCACCGGAACGATGCAAGAGCCAGTGGTTACCGAGGTTGATCGTAAGAGTAAAGAAATTGAGTTACCTAAACCGGTTGTGCCTCCTAGTGAAGAAGCGAGGCCAGATGGAGCTGATGAGAATACAAGTAAAGAAGAACCAGCATTGAATTCAGAATCACATCCAAGTGCTACACTTAAGCAAAGTGAGCAACCTCTTGTATCGCAAAATAAGGAAAGTGGTAATGGCTAAGGTGATTGCATTGCCAATGTGCTCGGCTAAAGCACCCCAAACAAATATAGATTACCTTAAAAACCAGCTGGCTAAGTTAGTGGTTGAAGAGCCAACCTTAGTCTGTTTGCCTGAAACTTGGCTGGCGTTTTGCGACAATGCTCAACAGACTTGGGAATACGCGCAGCATAATGAAGCTCTGCTTGGAGAGCTGTCAGCGCTTTGTCAACAACATAATATTTGGTTGGCGGCAGGTACCATCGCGATACCAAGTCAGAACGATAAATATCTGGCTGCGAGTTACTTATTTAATTCGAATGGCGAAATCGTAGCACGCTATAATAAGATCCATCTGTTTGACGCCGATGTGAGTGACAAAACTAAACAATACCGAGAGTCTGAGCGAACAGAGCCTGGACAGGATGTCGTGGTAGTGGATAGTCCATTTGGCAGAATTGGATTAAGCGTGTGTTATGATCTGCGCTTTCCCGGTTTGTTCCAAATGATGAGAGCAGGGGGTGCTGAGCTATTTTTAGTCCCGAGTGCTTTTACCTGTGCAACGGGTAAGGCACATTGGCAGCCATTATTACAGGCGAGGGCGATAGAAAACCAATGCTATGTAGTTGCAGCCGCGCAAGTAGGTTGTCATGAAAATGGCCGAGAAACCTATGGACATAGTTTAATTGTATCGCCTTGGGGTGAAGTCTTAATTGACTCTGGTGCGAGTTTAGAACCCATTTCACAGCAGCTAGATAGCGCGTTTCTTGATTCGATCCGGCAAAAAATGCCGGTTGCGGATCATAACCGATTTAAAAGTGAGTTTTTATGAGTAATGTAGAGCAGAATTTACTGACCAATAGCCAGCTGACACGTGAGCAATTATCACAAACTCTCGAGTATATTCATCAGCACAAAGTAAATTATGCCGATCTGTACTTTCAATCAAGCTACCACGAAACTTGGGTGCTGGAAGACGGCATAGTCAAAGACGGCAGCTACAACATCGAACGTGGTGTTGGTGTGCGTGCAGTGAGTGGTGAGAAGACTGGCTTTAGTTATTCTGATGCCATCAATATTGAAGCGTTAACCAAAGCAGCAGAAGCTGCGCGTAGCATTGCGCAAGCTGGCGAAAGCAGTAAAGTCCAAGTATTTAGCGATGTAAAAGCACCCATTCAATTTCAACCAGCACAGCCAATTACCAGCATGAGTGATGCGGATAAAGTGGCTTTACTTAGAGAGATTGAACAGTGCATTCGCGATTTAGCACCTGAGGCGCAGCAAGTGGTAAGTTCGCTGTCGGCGGTATATGAAGAAGTGTTAATTGCCGCAAGCGACGGCACATTTGCAACCGACATTCGCCCGTTAATACGTTTAAATTGCTCGGTACTACTTGAGAAAAATGGTCGCAGAGAGCGTGGCAGTGCCGGTGGTGGTGCGCGTTTAGACTATGGTTACTTTAAAGAGTTAGTAGACGGTGCACCGAGATGGATGCAGTTTGCCAAAGAAGCTGTGCGCCAAGCACGCGTGAATCTAGAAGCCATTGATGCTCCAGCAGGTGCGATGCCTGTGGTGCTCGGTTCTGGTTGGCCGGGCGTTTTGTTACACGAAGCCGTTGGACATGGTCTAGAAGGTGATTTTAACCGTAAAGGTGCCTCTGCATTCAGTGGCAAAATAGGTGAACAAGTCGCTTCGAGTCTTTGTACTGTGGTGGATGATGGTACGATAGCCGACCGTCGCGGCTCTTTGAATGTGGACGATGAAGGTACACCTGCGGCATACAACGTACTGATTGAAAATGGTATTTTGAAAGGCTATATGCAAGACAAGCAAAACGCAAGCTTAATGGGCGTGGCCCCTACGGGTAATGCGCGTCGTGAGTCTTATGCCCATTTACCGATGCCGAGAATGACAAATACCTACATGCTTGCGGGTGAGCACAGTCAAGAAGAGATCATTCGTAGCGTAGATAAAGGTATTTTTGCTAGTAACTTTGGCGGTGGTCAAGTGGATATTACCTCCGGCAAATTTGTATTCTCAGCGTCTGAAGCCTACTTAATTGAGAATGGTAAGATAACCCAACCAATTAAAGGCGCAACGCTTATTGGCAATGGCCCAGAGGTGATGAAAAAGGTCTCTATGGTAGGCAATGACCTTGCGCTTGATAGAGGCGTTGGAGTATGCGGTAAAGATGGTCAAAGCGTCCCGGTGGGAGTGGGTCAACCGAGTTTGAAGATTGACGAAATTACTGTCGGTGGTACAGCGTAATACTACCTACGATAACTATTAATAAGCAAAAAGGCGCATCAGCGCCTTTTTGTATTGTGTCAGATCACAACATAGCGTTACGGCATAATTGCTTCTTTTAAATACTGGAACAGCTCTTTGTAGGCTTTGCCTGGCTTCTCAGCTTTTACTTCTTTACTTGCTTGGCGAGCCATCTGGCGCATTTTTTGACGCTCAAGTTCAGGATACTTATCCAATAGCTCATTAATCTTGCTATCTCCCTTGGCAATCACTTCATCGCGAATAAGTTCAATCTTATTGAGCAATACGTCTGCTTTATTGTTCTTATTTAGCATCAAATCCATCGCAGCCTGAATATCTTCGACATTCGGAGTACTACGCAATGTCTTCGCAATGTAGTTCATATGACGACGGTAAGCATCTGTTTTAGCGCGGATCCTATCCGCAACAGTCATGGCCTCTTTAAGCTCGTCCGTTAGAGGTAACTTCTCACGCTGCTTCTTGCCAAGCCCAGCAATTTCACAGCCAAGTTCATGCAACTCTAGCGCTTCGCGCTTAAGCTCGCTTTTTGAAACGTAAATAATCTCTTCTTCGGTCGTTTGCTCGTGTTTAGCCATTGGTCTTGTCTATACTAGTAAATATTAAGGTCTCTAACATTAGAGTATACCACAATTGATCACTACAATAGTTAGTAGCTGTGATAGCATATTAACTAATATGTTTTAGTTAGACGAGCGAGCGGATAAGGTATCTATGACTCAACCTCAACAACACCCTATATATAATCAAATTGATGATGTGAAAAATGCAGTTGCCGATGTGTTAGCGCATGCTAAAAAACTAGGTGCAACCTCGGCAGAAGCAGCGATGTCTAGTACCTCAGGTCTGTCTGTAAGTACACGAATGGGAGAAGTTGAAACCATTGAGTTTAATCAAGATGGTGGTCTTGGTATCAGCGTTTATGTGGGTAATCATAAAGGCTCAGCATCAACAGCGGATCTGAGTCCTGAAGCCCTGCGCTCAGTGGTTGAAAAAGCCGTAGATATTGCTCGATTTACCTCGGATGACCCCTGTAATGGTGTGGCGGATAAAGCCTTGCTAGAGATGTCACCTGCAGATTTAGACCTTTTCCATCCTTGGCAAGTTTCTCCCGATGAAGCCATTGAGCAATGTATTGCTGCGGAAAAAGCCGCGTTAGAATTCGATCCTCGAATCGTGAATTCAGATGGCGCGAGCTTATCGAGCCACCAAGGGATCCGTGTATATGGCAATAGCCATGGCTTAATAGCAGGGTTCCCACGTACCAGACACAGCCTGAGCACCATGGTGATTGGTAAAGAAGGTGAGCAAATGCAACGGGACTCTGCATATGCCTTATCTCGCGTACACACAGAGCTAAAATCCCCTGAAGAAGTTGGTTTAGAAGCGGCGCAATCTACGCTGGCAAAATTAGGCAGTCGCAAGGTATCAACACGTAAAGTGCCTATTATTTTTCGAGCGGATATCGCGAACAGCTTATTTGGGCACTTAGTATCAGGTATCGGTGGCGGCGCGCTATATCGTAAGTCTAGCTTCTTATTGGATTCTTTAGACACACAGATTTTTAATCGCTGCGTAAACATTGAAGAGAAGCCACATTTACTTAGAGGGCTTGCTTCTAGTCCTTTCGATAGCGAAGGTGTAAAAACCATCGACCGTGAAATTATCACAGATGGCGTGCTTAATACTTATTTATTGGCAAGCTATGCCGCACGCAGAATGAATATGCAAGCGACAGGTCATGCAGGTGGGATCCATAACTGGCTGGTAAAACCAACGCACGACGATTTAACCAGCCTGCTTGCTACAATGGGTACTGGCTTGTTAGTCACTGAACTAATGGGACAAGGTGTTAATACGGTAACCGGTGATTACTCTCGGGGGGCTGCTGGTTTTTGGGTTGAAAATGGGGAACTTCAATATCCGGTGAGTGAAATTACGATCGCTGGCAATTTAAAAGATATGTTTATGGGGATTGAAGGGATTGGCGGTGATATTGAATGCCGCGGTGCAGTACAAACCGGCTCCATACTACTCAATACTATGCAAATAGCGGGCGAATAACTCGTTCCCTCAGTTCAAGAAATGCTGGTTGTGACCAGCATTTCCCGCCATTTCGACACTGTTACTGCTACACTAATAACCAAGTTGCGGTGCCAAGGAATGCAAAGATCCCGACGATATCAGTAACCGTTGTTAGTACCACACTACCAGCTAGTGCTGGGTCGATATTCATTTTCTTTAGCATAATTGGAATACTTGCACCCGCGATACCTGCTGCGACTAAGTTCATAAACATCGCGAAAGCAATAACTGCACCGAGTGTAAAATCCCATTGCCATACAGCAATAACTCCAGCGATCAATACTGACCACAGCACGCCGTTTAAGGCGCCGATCGCCAGTTCTTTACCCATTAAAAACTTTTGGTTAGTCTGGTTAATATGACCAAGGGCAATACCACGAATCACTAAGGTTAGCGTTTGGCTACCGGCAACGCCACCCATACTTGGTACTATGCCATTTAACACCGCGAGAATAGGTAAAATATCCAGAGTTCCTTCGAAGAAGCTTGCAACAAACGCTGCCATCAAGGCGGTTAGCAGGTTAATCCCAAGCCAAATAGAGCGGCGCTGGCTACTTTTTAGAACTGGCGCAAAGGTATCTTCTTCATCTTCAAGACCTGCCATACTTAATAAACTGTGCTCAGCATCTTCACGGATGACGTCAACAACGTCATCAATGGTGACACGACCAAGTAAATGGGCGTTATCGTCAACTACAGGAGCTGAGATCCAGTTATGACGCTCAAAAAGCTGCGCTACTTCAGACTCATCCATGGAGATAGGGATCGTTTCCTTATCTTCATCCATCAAGTCTCGAACCATACTGTCAGGAGACTTAGTTAATAAGGTATTGACAGGCAGCGTGCCTAAAAAGCAGTTGTCTTTATCAACTACATACAACTCGTCCGTACCGTCTGGCAATTCGCCTTTAAGACGTAGATATCTAAATACAACTTCTAAGGTAACATCGGGTCGAATGGTGACCGTGTCGGTGCTCATCAGCGCACCGGCAGAGTGTTCCTTGTATGACAATGCTTGTGTCGCACGTTCTCTATCTTGGCTATCCATCGCACCGATAACGTCTTGGTAGACGGTATCAGGTAGGCTTCTCAGGACATCACCAAGGTCGTCGTCGTCCATGTCTTCTGTAGCGGCAGCAATTAGCTCCGGCTCCATCTGGGCGATGATCCCAAGTCTTACATCCTCTGACAGTTCCTCTAAGACATCCCCTTGGATATCTGGGTCAACGAGCTGCCACAGCATAGAGCGAACTTTATGAGGGGATGATTCTAAAAGCAGTGCTGTGTCACAAGGTGCTGTTTCTGCGAGCATACGCCTAACTTGAACAAACTGACCACTGTTTAAGGCTTTAGTTACCTTTTGGAGTTGTTCCAGTGTGTAGTCTTGTTCAAATACTTCAGGCATAGGCATCCTTTTTGATAATAATGGTGGCTAACGTGATTAAGTTAACCCAATTTATTTATTTTATCGCAGAAATCAATTTCTTAATTTGAATTTTATTCGTGTTGTTTCTGCTGGTGGGTTGTTATCGTTAATACACGTTAAAGGTGTACGCAACGATAAAGTAGGATTTTCTCGGCAACTCGCTTTACTGCACGAAAGAAACCTAAGTTGGTATTACAGTGTAACTCAGTTTATTGGGAACTACCAAGGTTTACGCTTAATTATGAGAGACTTATTAGACCAGTCTGGTTACGGAGGGGGAGATTAGCAGGGAATAAATGAATCAGGCCTTAGTGCTATTTTGGTGATTACAGTCCAAGTTACTCGGATTCATTAAATTTATTTTCTATTAGTCCACCAATGGCGTCTAGTGCATACTGAGCATCAGGACCTTCGCAGACAACTCGCACCTCTTTTCCCTGACTGCTTTCAAGTAACAACAGTGCTAGTACGCTGTCAGCAGCAGCACTTTTGTCTCCTTGATATAAGGTCACTTCAGCATCAAATTGGGTCGCTAACTGAGCAAGAACTGTCGCCGCTCGAGCGTGCAGACCGAGTTTGTTCTGGATTAAAAACGTATTTTCTAACATTTACCCCTCTTGCTCACGGTGACGAATTTTGACGTTAGGATGGGTTTTAGCAAAACGCTCACCAATGGTTTGCGCTAAGTATACTGAGCGATGCTGTCCACCAGTACATCCTATTGCGATCGTTAGATAGCTGCGATTGTTTCGCTCTAAGTGTGGTAACCAAGTTTGTACAAAGGTTTGGATCTGCCAAGTAAACTTTTGCACGATGCTGTGACTCGACAAATAGTCTTTGACTGGCTGATCTAGGCCCGTTAGCGGCTTAAGCTCAGGCTCCCAATGTGGATTGGGTAAAAAGCGCGCATCAAAAACGTAATCCGCTTGTTTTGGGATGCCGTGTTTAAAGCCGAAAGATTCAAAAGTTATAATGAGTTGTTTGTCTTTTTTACCTAAGATTTTTTCGCGGATATCTTCTGCAAGTTGATGAACGCTCAGGCCTGTAGTATCAATGAGAAAATCAGCGCGAGTGATCAACACGTCTAACAATTCCCGTTCTTTCTTTATCGCAACGTCTAATGGAAGATTATGCAGTGAAAGAGGGTGCAAACGGCGAGTTTCTGAGAAGCGTTTTATCAGGGTTTGATCGTCACTGTCTAAATAAAACAGGGTAGGTTTGGCGAAGCCGGGTAAGTATTCAAGAATGTCATTAAACTCGTCCTGTTCTTTAGGCAAGTTTCTAACATCAATGCTCACTGCAATTTTATTATAGTTGTCTGAAACACTGCGGACTAAAGACGGCAGCAAATTGACTGGAATGTTATCTACACAATAGTAGCCTAAGTCTTCCAATACTCGAAGCGCTACAGATTTACCAGAGCCTGAGCGGCCACTGATAATGATAAGCTCGAGTCCTTTTTCTTCATCACTCATCAAGTTCACCTTGGATCACTGCATATAACTCATCGTCACTTTTTGCTTGCCTAAGCATTTTGCAAAAAGACTTGTCTTTGAGTGTATCAGCAATCGCCGCTAAGGTCTTCAGGTGCTGTCGATTATCACCTTCGGGTACGATGAACGCGACAAAAATATCGACAGGCTGCTTATCTATGGCTTCAAACTGGATCCCTTGCTCGCTGACAAGTACCATTGCAAGGATTTTATCCAAACCTTCAAGTCGACCATGGGGAATGGCAATGCCTTTACCGATCCCTGTGCTGCCTAATTTCTCTCGCGCCATTAAGGCGTCCAAGATAGCATGCTGACTGGTATTTGGAATTTGGCTATGAGCCAGTTCGCTGATGTATTCTAAAATACGTTTTTTGCTATTAAAAAGGACCGCAGCTTTACTGCAGTCCTTGTTCACTAATTCACTTAATTTCATCTTAGTGTCGAGTAAGCTTCTCTTTGTGTTTAATAACTTGACGATCTAGCTTGTCGATAAGGCCATCAATTGCGGCATACATATCTTGATGCTCTGTTGATGCAAATAGCTCGCCGCCGTTTACGTGTAATGTTGCTTCTGCTTTTTGTACTAGCTTCTCGACATCAAGGATCACATGCACATTATTGATATGATCAAAGTGCCTTTCTAGCTTCGCAAACTTGTTGGTGACATAGTCTCTTAATGAGTCAGTAATTTCTACATGGCGACCAGTTAGATTTAGTTGCATAAGCATTTTTCCTTCTTGGGTTTTACGTCTTATATCAAGCTTTTACGCTGATTTGACGGTGGAATGGCTAGGGATTCACGATATTTTGCAATCGTGCGTCTCGCTACCTTAATTCCTTGCTCAGCTAAGATATCTGCAATTTTGCTGTCACTCAATGGCTTAGCGGTATTTTCTGCAGCTACCAGCTTTTTGATAAGTGCTCTAATTGCTGTAGAGGAGCACTCACCTCCATTTTCTGTACTTACATGGCTAGAGAAGAAATACTTCAGCTCAAATATTCCCCGAGGTGTATGCATGTATTTTTGTGTTGTCACACGGGAAATTGTGGACTCATGCATCTCAACCATTTCAGCAACATCATTTAGCACCATAGGGCGCATTGCTTCGGGGCCATGTTCAAAGAATGCCTGTTGTTGTTGCACAATGCAATTGGTAACTTTTAATAAAGTATCATTTCGGCTTTCTAAGCTTTTAATAAACCACTTTGCTTCTTGTAAATGTGAGCGAATAAACTGACTATCCGTACTGGATTTCGCCGTTCTAGACATCGCAGCATAATGGTCATTTACTCTTATTTTAGGCATAGCATCAGGATTTAGCTCTACGACCCAACGACCTTTTACTTTTTTCACCGATACATCAGGGATCACATATTCAGGCTCTTCATGAATAATGCTTGCAGCTGGTTTTGGGTTAAGGCTATGAATTAACGTCATGACCTCTTTGAGATCGGCTTCTTTAAGGCGCGTTTTCTTTGCCAAAGTTCGATAGTCACGGCTGGCAAGCAAGTCGATATGCTCTGTCAGGATCATTTTCGTTTCGGCAATCCATGGCGTATCTGGGGCGAATTGATTTAGCTGAATACACAAGCATTCTTGTAAACTACGCGCTGCGATACCGACAGGGTCGAAAAGCTGAATACGTTTGAGCACGGCTTCGACTTCATCCAGCTCAATAGGCTCTTCGCTACTTTCATCATTAATGCTTTCTAAAATGTCTTCGCAAGACAGTGTTAAAATGCCTGACAGGTCGACCGCTTCAATAATCGCAATCGCAATAGCTCTATCTGTTGGACTAAATGGCGTCAGCTCAAGTTGCCACATGAGATAGTCGTGGAGAGATTCAGAGGTTTCCCCTTGATAAACATTATCGTCATCGGGAAGTGGGCCTGAGCTTGCAGCGGGTGCTGCACTCATATACTCGTCCCAAGTGACATCCATGGCAAGGTCATCGCTCACAGTGTCTTTGCTCATGGCGGTATCTGAGTCTATCTCATAGTCACTAACCTGCGCTTCATCGCCTGAATCTTGATTGTCGTCAGCACTGCTCTTTTCTTGACTATGTTGGTCAGCGTTTTCGCCGTCAGTATTATCACCTTCTTCCACTTCTAACAATGGATTGCTGTCTAATGCTTCTTGTATTTCTTGTTGCAGATCCAATGTACTAAGCTGCAGCAAGCGAATGGCTTGTTGCAGCTGTGGAGTCATTGTAAGTTGCTGCCCCATGCGCAGCTGTAATGATTGCCTCATGTATCTCTAACAATCCTTTTTAACAGTTATTAATACTACGTCTTAACTATAGCTTGAATTGTTCGCCTAGGTAGACATCTCTTACGGTTTGATCTGCCAAAACATGTTCTGGCGTGCCTGCAGCGATTAACTCACCGTGTGAAACGATGTAGGCTTTTTCACATACGTCCAGTGTTTCTCTAACATTATGATCGGTGATAAGCACACCGATACCGCGGTTTTTTAGGTGCTCTATGATTGTCTTTATATCTAACACCGAAATAGGATCAACACCAGCAAAAGGTTCATCTAACAAGATAAACTTAGGATTAGCGGCTAAAGCGCGAGCGATTTCTACGCGTCTTCTTTCGCCTCCCGACAATGCCATGCCCTGTGAGTCGCGAATGTGTTGAATATTAAACTCATCCAGTAACTCGTTGAGTTCAGCTTCTCTTTCAACTTTAGATAAGTCTTTTCGAGTTTCTAAAATCGCCATCAAATTTTGATAGACCGTGAGTTTTCTAAAGATTGAAGACTCTTGCGGTAGATAGCCAATACCAAGTCGCGCGCGGCTGTGCATCGGTAGCAAAGTGATATCTTCGTCATCAATCTGAATAAAACCTTTGTCGCTTGGTACTAACCCTACAATCATATAAAAGGTGGTAGTTTTACCTGCGCCATTTGGGCCCAATAAGCCTACAATGCTGCCAGCTTGAACACTTAAGCCAACATTTTTGACGACCTGACGGCCTTTATAACTCTTTGCTAAACCAGTTGCTTTGAGCTCGCTCATTGATTGTTACCTTCTTCCTGCGCTTTTTTATCTTTTGCGTCTTTTTTGTCATCTACAGGAACAAGGATGGTTCTTACACGGGAATCTTCTTGGTCTGAGCGCTCAGCACTGATCAATTGCTTTTCAATGTCATAGGTGATGACTTGTGCATTGATTTTTTGCCCAGTTTGATTGATTTCCGCATCGCCAGAAATGACTAAGGTGCCTTTCGCAACGTCGTAACGAATTTCTTTTGCTTTGGCTTCTAGCAAATTACCATCAGGTTGACGTTCACTGAAAATAGCAGGGCTGCCAGTTGCAACAAGCAGTTGCTTGTTAGTACCAAGCTCCGCGCGTCGGTGGACTTCTAGGCGATCGGCATTTATTTTTCTGTTGCCATGAATAATAACAACATTCTGTTCAAAAATACCGATGTTGCTTTGCAGTTGAGCTTGCTGACGGCCAGCATCAATAATGACTTCATTTTGTTCTGCAGCAACTGCTAGAGTAGAACTTGCAAGCAAGCCTATGAAAACTAGTTTGTTAATGATTTTACTGGTCATAATAAATTGTCTTTGTGTGGTTGATGAGCTCGATCACTTGCTTTTGTAGATCCGCATGCAGTCCTTTACCTGTGATCCTAAGACTAGGACCCGTGATAACGACAGGGTGTTCCGATTTCATCAATTTTTGCTTAATTTCAACTCTTACATTATCGGCATTGATATCGGTGATCATGGCGTTAGGCGTTAAATTCTTTGCCAGCACATTGCCTTCTAATATCAAGGTATTGTTTTCGTACAGTGTTGCTTCTAATGCACTTATTTGCCAATTCTGTTCACCGTTATATAAGGTGAAAATGGGCTTTTCAAAGTGACTAAAGCCAAGATCTTGATACAACTCCATCTTATCAGCAGTTACCTGATAGTTTAATAAGCCATTTTCACTATAGGTCGTTTGCTGAAGCGTGGTTGCAACATAATCGGGCTTAGCTAACGGTTCATCTTCTTTTGCTGGATCCGCCTCTGATGGATTAAACATGGGCGACCACATCCATACCATTAAAGAAGCGAAAACAATGAGTAAGATGACACGCAATACGGTCATGTACTTGATCCTTTGGAAGTCAGTAAGTGATTTTGGCTGAGCATTAGAAGATCAGTCAATTCTCTCACAGCACCAAAACCACCAGGCATCAAGGTCGTGTAATGGGCGATATGTTTAACAAGAGGATGTGCATCATTGACGGCAACGGCAAAACCGACTCGTTCCATTACGGGTAGGTCTGGACCGTCATCACCAATATATGCAATTTCGTCATCACTAAGGTTGAGCTTAGTCTTCAGTTCATCATATGCCACTAACTTGTTTTCTTGGCCTTGGTAAATGTAAGTTACATTTAAACTAGTCATGCGTTGCTGAACTATTTGTGAATGCCTACCTGTGATAACGGCGACTTCGATACCACTATCAATCAAGGCCTTAATACCAAACCCATCTTTGGTATTAAATGCTTTCAGTTCTTCACCATTATTACCAAGGTATATACGGCCATCTGAGAATACGCCATCAATATCGCAAATCAATAATTTGATTTGTTTCGCTTTTTCCCAAGCTTCAGTTGAAATCGTCTGATATAAATCTTCAAATTGCATTACAGCACCCCCGCTCTAAGTAAATCTTGCGTATTCAAGGCGCCAACCGGTATGTTGTTTTCGTTTACCACAATCAAGCCATTAATTCGTTTGGTTTCCATGATATTGAGTACCTCTGCTGCGAGCATATCGGCGCGTGCTGTCGTACTTTTAGCCGTCATAACTTGCGTGATTGGGGTGGTGTGAATATCGACCTTTTGTTCAATAATACGGCGCAAGTCGCCATCGGTAAAAATACCTTGTAATTGCGAGCTTTCATCTACGATTGCCGTCATACCTAAACTTTTAGTTGACATTTCAAATAAAGCTTCTTTAACTGTGCAATGACTATTGACCATAGGGATTGCATCCCCTTGATGCATGACATCAGCAACGGTTAGTAGTAGACGCCTTCCCAAACTACCACCGGGGTGGGAAAGTGCAAAATCATCAGCCGTAAAGCCTCTGGCTTCAAGTAGCGCAACCGCGAGCGCATCACCCATCACTAGCGTTGCTGTGGTGCTGGCCGTGGGTGCAAGTCCTAGTGGGCACGCTTCTTTTGATACTTTGACACAAAGATGGACCGTTGCATTACGAGCCATTGTAGAGCTCGGGTTGCCCGTCATAGAGATTACCGGGGCACCTAAACGCTTAATCACAGGCAGGATAGAGATCACCTCTTGGGTTTCCCCTGAGTTGGAGATCATCAAAACCACATCATCTTTGGTGATCATACCCAAGTCGCCGTGACTTGCTTCTCCTGGATGAACAAAAAATGCTGGGCTGCCAGTACTTGCGAGTGTCGCTGCGATTTTGTTACCGATGTGGCCGGACTTACCCATGCCAATCACGATGATGCGACCTTGACAGCCAAACATAATTTCACAGGCTTTTACAAATTGCTGATCAACAAACTGTTGCACTTCTTCTATTGCTGCAAGTTCGGTAGCAAAAACTTGATTTGCAGAATCAATAAATGGGTTCGTTGTCACAAGGCTTCCTTAAATGATGTAGTAAATATAACCGACGAAGCTTGCGACAAGTATGCCACCTTCCAAGCGGTTGATGCGGCGCTGACCTGTTAAGCTGAGGCTCATTAGGATAAGCAGCAGTGTCGCGCCAAGCATAATAAATATATCACGTGACGCAATATTGGCGTCGAGGACGGATGGGTTAATGATCCCAGCAATTGATAGCACTGCCAATATATTAAAGATGTTCGAACCAATAATATTGCCAAGCGCTAGATCGTCCTCCTTCTTTAGTACGCCAGCAACACAAGCTGCAAGCTCGGGTAAACTAGTACCAACGGCGATAATGGTTAATCCTATTAGCAGGTCACTCATGCCAAAATATTTGGCGATATCAACCGCAGCGCCAACGAGATAGTCCGCGCTAATGGGCAGTAAAATCATACCCACGATTAACCAGAAAACGGCTTTTTGAGTTGGAATATTATTTGGTACTTCTTCACAGGCTTCACTTACAAATGGGTCATCATTATCTCCACCACCACGCTTGGTGATAATGATAAGTGCAAGAAGAAAAGCGGCGAAACCGACTAATAATAAAACACCTTCTACGAAACTAAAGTGGTTATCACTAACGATGTACCAAGCTGCCAATGAAACGATGACTAACAGCGGCATTTCGCGGCGCAAAATACCAGAGCCAACGGAGAGTGGCCTTAATAACGCGGTGAGACCCAAAACGAGTAAGATATTGGCGATGTTAGAACCTATGGCATTGCCCACGGCGGTGTCTGTTTTATCTGCAAGAGCGGCTTGCGCAGCAACCATCATTTCTGGTGCTGAAGAACCCATGGCCACGATAGTTAAACCAACAATTAATGTTGGCACACCAAAGTTTCGTGCAAGAGCGGCCGCACCAAAAACAAAGCGATCAGCACTCCAAACCAGTGCAATAAAGCCAAGAATGAGAATAACAAACGATAAAACCATGAACCTCTAGCCAATAGGATTAAAATTTCGATAGATACTACCAAAAGCGCTCTGGAAAGTATAAGCAAACCGTTACATTTCACTACTTACAAAATTTTACCAAAACGATTTTCCATCTTGTTTGAAAAAAAAGTATCATACTTGGATGAATATAGTCTGGATCTGGAGAGCGACTTGTCGCAGTCAATTGTAGAAATCAAGGATGTAACCTTCTCTCGGGGTGAAAGGATCATCTACAAAAACATGAGCTTTTCCGTACCAAAGGGCAAAATTACCGCAATAATGGGGCCGAGTGGCATTGGTAAAACCACCATGTTGCGATTAATCGGTGGTCAGCTTAAGCCTGATAGCGGTGATATTCTTTTTGCTGGAAACAGTATCCCTAATATGTCACGAGCAGCTTTGTATCAAGCTCGAACGCGCATGAGCATGTTATTTCAAAGCGGTGCTTTGTTTACTGATATGAGCGTGTTCGACAATGTGGCATTTCCTCTACGCGAGCATACCGAATTATCTGAAGAGTTAATCCGTTTAGTGGTGCTGATGAAGCTCCAAGCGGTTGGTCTTCGTGGTGCAAAAGATTTAATGCCGGCAGAGCTTTCTGGTGGTATGGCAAGACGCGCGGCTTTAGCGCGTTCTATCGCACTTGATCCTGAATTAATTATGTACGATGAACCGTTTGCAGGTCAGGACCCGATCTCCATGGGCGTTCTAGTTCGGTTGATTAAGTCCCTTAATGAAGTATTGGGGTTATCGTCACTGATAGTAACTCATGATGTTACGGAAGTGCTGAGTATTGCCGACCACGTCGTTATTATTGCTGAGCAAGGTGTGATTGGTACAGGAACCCCTGAGCAGATGCTTGAACATGAATCGCCATTAGTGCAGCAGTTCTTACAGGGCCTTGCGGATGGACCTGTGCCATTCCACTTTAAAGCGCCTGATTATCAGCAAGCGCTGTTGCAAGGAGAGTGAGTATGGTCGACTTTTTACAAAAACTAGGCCACAAAACCCTCAGCCGTTTTGCTGCGCTTGGCCGTGCCACAACGATGCTTTTTGGTGCGCTATGTAGCTTACCTAATTTCCGAAAAGGCACGCCGCTGTTGATAAAGCAACTTTACATGGTTGGCCATCAATCATTGTTGATTATCATGGTGTCTGGTTTATTTATCGGCATGGTATTGGCATTACAAGGCTATACCGTGTTAGTTGGGTATGGTGCCGAAGATAGCCTTGGGCCTTTGGTTGCTTTGAGTTTACTCAGAGAGCTGGGCCCTGTGGTAACTGCACTCTTATTTGCAGGGCGTGCAGGCAGTGCGTTAACTGCAGAAATCGGTTTGATGAAGGCTACGGAGCAATTATCTAGTTTAGAAATGATGGCGATAGACCCGCTTAAGCGCGTGGTTGCCCCTCGTTTTTGGGCCGGTTTTATCAGTATGCCGTTACTCGCATTGATATTCTCTGCGATCGCTATTTTAGGCGCACACTTGGTGGGTGTTGATTGGTTAGGCGTAGATTCAGGTAGCTTCTGGTCAATTATGCAATCGCAAGTGTCGTTTCAACAAGACATCTTAAATGGTCTTATTAAGAGTTTCGTATTTGCACTATTAGTAACTTGGATCGCGCTATACAAAGGCTATGACTGTATTCCCACTTCTGAAGGAATAAGTAAAGCGACGACAGAGACGGTAGTACATTCTTCACTGGCTGTACTTGGCTTTGACTTTGTATTAACGGCGGTTATGTTCTCAAGTTAAAAGGTTTTAAAAATGAATACACGGAAAATAGAAATTTTAGTTGGGTTGTTCGTGGCATTAGGCATTGCTGCATTTGTTATGCTGGCGCTAAAGGTGGCTAACTCGGGCTTAAGCGGTAATGGTGAGACTTACACCTTAAACGCTAAGTTCGAGAATATAGGTTCATTGAAAACCCGTGCGCCAATTAAGGTGGGTGGGGTTGTGATTGGCCGCGTTGATGGAATTCACATCCATCCACAAGAGTTCGTGCCGATGGTTTCAATGAGTTTAGATAAAAACTATGAGTGTCAATTTTCTGATACTTCGTCGGTTTCTATTTTAACGTCGGGCATTTTAGGTGAACAATATTTAGGTATTTCTCCCGTTATTGCCGCTGAATCTGCGAAGCAAAAATGCCTTGGTCAGGAAGTGACGAGTGAGGATGGTGTGGATCTTGAATCTTTATTTGGTGTTGAATCAAAAGCGCTAAAAGACGGTGACATGATCACAGATACAAAATCGGCACTTGTGTTAGAAGAGTTAATTGGTCAGTTCCTATTTAATCAAGGGAGCGAGTAAATATGTTAAAGAACGTCTATGCAAAATGTCTGACTTTGTTTATAGCACTGATGGCTACTGCATTGGTACAGGCAAAAGAAGTGGATTCAAGTAATCCTTATAAAATGGTAGAGCAAGTCGCGGCGCAAACTTTTCAGCGTGTTACGAAAGATCAAAGCATCATTGAAAAAGACAAAGAGCACTTACGTGTTATCGTTGAAGAAGAGCTTATGCCTTACATCGACTATAAGTATGCCGCGTACCGTGTTTTGGGTTCGTACATTCAGACTGTTCGGAATATGGATAATGCAGAAGAGAAGGCCGCTGCCGTAGAGCATATTCGTGAGTTTATCGATGTGTTTAGAAACTATCTTATCGCGACTTATGCAGGGGTATTTACCCAGTATAAAGATCAAAAGGTAGAATTCGGCGAGCACCGCCCATTCGATAAAGAAGATATTGCTGTTGTAAAAACAAAAATTGTTGAAGCTGGTAAACCTGATATCAAAATTGACTTTAAAGTCAGACGCGGTAAAGACAATGATTGGCGTGCTTTTGACATGATGGCGGAAGGTATTAGCTTGCTAGATGCCAAGCAAACAGAATTACATGGTATTTTGCGCCAACAAGGTATTGAACATGTGATCCAACTGTTAGATAAAAAGAGCAAGTTACCTGTGCAATTTAGAGGGGATGATGGTGACGCCTAATATTTCATTCACCGAAAGTAAAGGTGAAATCGTGTTAACTGGTGAACTTACGAGAGCGAGTTTACCAAGCGCACTGAAACAGTCGACCATCGTTCAAGTGTTGAAAAATGCACAATCAACCGTCTATTTTAACCTTTCTGAGGTGACAAGGGTTGACACCGCGGGCTTAGCTTGGTTAATTCACTCTTTAGGTCAATTGAAACAGCGCGACATTCGTCTCGAGCTGAAAAATACGCCTGAGCAACTGCAAAATTTAATGGAGTTGGGACAGGTGACAACCCTATTTGAGTGAGTCTAATGGAAACAAATCAAGTCGAAACTTTATTGAGAGATGCACTATCGCTTGACGAGATCATCGTCAAAGCTAATGGTAGTCACTACGAAGTCATTGCTGTTGGAACGTGTTTTGACGGATTAAGAAGGCTGAAAAGAGAACAGCTGATCTATGGCCCACTGATGGATACTATTAAAGACGGCACTATCCATGCTGTTAGTATTCGTGCATTCACACCTGATGAATGGCAAAAAGAGCGCAAATTTATTCTTCCACAATAACGGAGTGCCGCAATGGATCAGTTTGTTATCCAAGGTGGCACCACTTTAGCCGGTGAAGTCACTATTTCAGGGGCTAAAAACGCAGCCCTACCTATTTTATTCGCCGCTCTGCTTGGCGATGGTAAAAGCCGTTTTTCTAATGTACCGCACTTACGCGATATAGGTACCACAGAAGCCTTATTAAAAACATTGGGTGCTGAAGTTGAGTGGGACGGCGATATCTTAGAAATCAATGGTGCAACGGTAAATAGCGTGCTTGCACCTTATGAGCTCGTTAAACAAATGCGTGCTTCGGTATTGGCGCTAGGTCCATTAGTAGCTAGGTTTGGTCAAGCGCAAGTATCCCTACCGGGAGGCTGTGCTATCGGTGCTCGTCCAGTCGATCTGCATATTTCGGGCCTTGAGAAAATGGGCGCAAAGATCAAAGTTGAGAATGGTTATATCCATGCGGTAACCGAGGGGCGTCTTCGTGGCGCCGAGATCTTTATGGAAACCGTCAGCGTTGGTGCTACCGAAAACTTACTGATGGCTGCAACCCTCGCCGATGGTAAAACTGTGATAGACAATGCTGCGAGAGAGCCAGAGATTATTAACTTAGCTGAATGCTTGGTTGCTATGGGTGCCAAGATCCGCGGTGCAGGTTCGAGCCGAATTGAGATAGAAGGTGTTGAGCGTCTTAATGGTTGTGAGCATAAAATCCTTCCAGATCGCATCGAAACAGGGACCTTTTTGGTTGCTGCGGCAATGGCAAAAGGCGAAGTGCTGTGTAAAAACACGGATTATCATAGCCTTGAACCTGTGCTTGAAAAGCTACGAGCTGCCAATGCTATTGTTGAGGTAAGTGAAGACAGTATTTATGTGGATATGCGTCAACGCGTTTTGAAAGCCGTTAATATCAAAACCATGCCACATCCTGGCTTTCCAACAGACATGCAAGCTCAGTTTACCGCATTAAATGTGGTGGCTGAAGGTAGCGCGACAATCACAGAAACTATCTTTGAAAACCGCTTTATGCACGTGCCTGAGCTACAGCGCATGGGCGCGAATATTCGATTAGAAGGCAACACTGCAATTTGTGGTGAGACTGAGTCGTTATCTGGTGCGCAGGTAATGGCAACCGATTTACGCGCATCGGCGAGTCTTATTCTAACGGGGATTGTTGCAACAGGCGAAACCATAGTAGATCGCATCTATCACGTTGATAGGGGTTATCAGAAGATAGAAGACAAGCTAAGTCGTTTAGGTGCAAATATAAAACGCCGTAAAACCTGAGCTTAATTAAGCGAATTGGTAAGAAACGAAAAAGCGTCCTCGGGGACGCTTTTTGCTTAATCTTTTTGCCTAATATAACCCTGTTTCGAGTTCAGCGACTTCCACCGTAATGGTGAGGCGCTGACCGCCTCTGAGTACTTCAAACTCGAGTTTAGTACCAGGCGCGGTATTGCCAATCGTCTTCAGTGTCCTTTGCGGATTAGTCACAGGCTCTCCACCTACTTTAACCACAATATCGTGCTCTTTCATACCAGCTTGCCATGCGGGACCTAGCGGGTCTAATTCGCTCACAGCAAGGCCGACAATTGGTGTGTAGAGATCCGTTACGCTTTTACCTGTATTATCAACTGGCGTGCCCCTAAAGCCGAGGTAGCCCCGGATCACTCTGCCATCCATAATGAGTTTATGCATGACGTCTAGTGCAAGATCATAAGGGATTGCAAAAGAGATACCTTGGATATCAATATTCAAACGCGTGCGAAACTGTGCCGAGGTAATGCCAACTAGCGCGCCATTAGAATTGACAACGGCACCACCTGAATTACCAACATTAATCGCCGCATCCATTTGCAGTAAATTGTTAAATTGGCTCTCTGTAAGCGTTTGTTTGCCTGTTGCACTGATAATGCCTTGAGTAATGGTTTGTCCAATGTTCAGCGGGTTACCGATTGCGAGCACCACATCTCCGACACGTGGTGAGTAGTCATGATCGATAGGAATAACAGGCAAATTTTCAGCTGGAATTTTTAATAAAGCTAAGTCCGTAATGGTGTCAAAGCCTATCAGTTGCGTATCGCTATACTGGCGGCCGTCAGGAAGTAGTACAATGATTTGGTCGGCATTGTTCACCACATGATAGTTTGTCAGTATGTAGCCATCTCGGCTCATAATAACGCCAGAGCCAAGCTCTCTAACCGTACTTTGGCGCTGGTATCTTGGCTGATTGCTAAAGCCCTCGGAAAAAATCGTCACGACCGCTGGAGCTGTTTTTTCTACTGCTTCAGCAAAACTCATATGATGAGCTTGAATATGTGGGGCCTCAAGTTTTGGCAAGTTAGCCCTCAGCTCAGGATTAAACCAAATGATGATAAAAGCGATCCCTAGTCCGGCAAGCAGCGGTGGAAAAATGAATTTAATTAATTTGAACACAAGAGCTTATATTTATCGTTATCTAATACTGCTAATAATGACACAAAAAAAAACACAGCGACAAGTTTCGCTGTGTTTCATTTTTAATATTTTTTCGATTTCATTACTGAATGAGGTAGAAAACCGTCTCGCGATCGCGTTTAATCCCAAGTACGATATTGCCTTTAATACCATTAATTAGTTTAGACATATCTTTAACACTAGTGACACGTTGGCGATTCACTTGCATGATCACATCGCCTTCTTCAAGGCCAACACGTGCTGCTGGTGAGCGAGGTTCTACTGAGGTAATGACAACACCTTCATTGCCGTTGCGCTCGCCACTTTCAAGCACCGCGCCTCGTAGGTTTGGATGTACATCCTCTGCATTCGCCTGTTCTTCTTGCTTACCACCAAGCTCTACGTCGATAAATTTGGTTTTGCCATCACGGTAGACACCAAGTCGTACCTCACGACCTTCACCCATCGTAGCGACTTTACCGTGCAGTTCATTAAAGCTTTCAATGTCGTCGCCGTTTAGGCTGACAATGACATCATTGGCTTTCAGACCCGCTTTGTCCGCTGCTGAATCTTCCACTACGCGCATGACATAAGCACCGCGCTTAACATCAAAGCCTTGCGCTTTAGCAAGACCAGCATCTAAAGTACGACCCAATATACCCAATGAACCGCGACGAACTTCTCCGTACTCAACAATTTGGTCAACTAGGTTTTTCATCATGTTTGATGGAATAGCAAAGCCGATCCCGACATTACCGCCAGACGCGCCTAAAATAGCGGTGTTGATACCAATGAGTTCGCCGTTTAAGTTAACTAGTGCACCACCTGAGTTACCTTGGTTGATCGCCGCATCTGTTTGGATAAAATCTTCATAGCCTTCGATATTTAAGCCGCTACGGCCTAGTGCACTGATTATTCCTGAGGTGACTGTATGACTTAATCCAAATGGGTTACCAATAGCGACGGAAAAATCACCCACTCTCAACTTGTCTGAATTAGCGAGTTTGATTTCTGTTAGGTCTTCACCGTCGATTTGTAGCAATGCGATATCAGATTCGGCGTCGCTACCGATTAATTTAGCTTCAAACTCTCTGCCATCTTTTAAAGTGACAAGCATTTCGTCGGCATCATCAATAACGTGATTGTTTGTAACGACATAGCCTTTATCCGCATCGATGATGACACCTGAACCGAGGCCACTAAAAGGACGCTTTTGGCTACGTGGTTGCGGTTGTCCAAAGAAAAAGTCGAAAGGGTCGACGCGGCGACGGACTTCTTTAGCGCCTTTTACTTGGATACTAACAACGCCGGGGGCTACTTTTTCTAGCATAGGCGCTAATGTTGGTAATTGTTGGCCGTCTACGGCAACAGGAAGTTTGGCCATGCTTTGCTGCGGTAACAGCAATAAGCTAGAAGAAAGTAAAGCGGCCGATAACAAAGATAATTTAAATTTCATAGTCGTGAAGTGCTCCGCTATTAGCGTTAATATAAGTCATAAGGGGCTGATAATTAGCCCTTTACGAGGGCCTGTTGACCTTTGCTGTTTGATTTTTGTTCCCCCGAGTGGGTTTTGGTCGCGACGCTCGACTTGCCGCCTAGTAACCTAGGTAAAAGTTGAGCAACAATGAACAAAGCGCACTAAGGTGAACCCGAAGGGCAGCGCTTGATTGGCATTTCTACCGCGTTATCGCCAGGCTTACATAGAAAAACTATGCTACGCAGGCTCTGCCTTGTATAAATACCAATCAAACTGCTGCAAAAACAAACTTGAAAGATCAATAGGCCCTAGAATCAATAACTTCTTTTAAAGACTATGGGGTCAACAAAAAGTTTCATCAAGAGGCTTTAATTTGCTCACTTTCTTTTTTTTGACCAGAAAATAACCCAGTTTCACCTTCGGCATAGTCACTTGGTGGTGCCTCAAAACTTGGGTCTTGTTTACGTCTTCTCTCTGGGCGTGCTTGAAGAGAAGCTTGTAGTTGTTCTGTGGTTTCTTTCGAGAAAAAAGGATCAGCAGGATGAGATGGACGCTCCTGTGTCAGTAGTTGGTTGGTTTCTTCCACATGAGTAAGCAGTTGCTGATAGCTATCCTGCATTTTATTTACTAGCTTTTTGGTGCTAGCTAGGTGATCTGATACGTCTTGACGATATTGCTCGAGGTCGTGTTTAGCTTGTTGTGCCTGCACTTCCAGTTCGTCGTGTTTGAACTGCTTTTTCGTTACAAAGCCACCTAAAAAGAATGCAGCAATGGCAACAATGATCAGTAATCCAAGCCAAGTAACGGTAGTCATAGGTTTCTCCCTGTGTGCCTCAACGGCAAATAAAATTAAAACTCTGTTAGAGTTAAATATACGCTGTGAATACAGTCGTGTTAATATAACCTACAAACAAATCGTAAAAAAATATTTAAGTCGATGACGCCTTGGGAAAAATATCAGCAAGATCTACAACGTGATGATTTTCAATATGACAGCGCGCAAGAAAATGCCGTAAAGCATTTACAGCGACTGTATGACGACCTTATCAATCAGCCTCCGGTCAAACAAAACTTCTTCTCGCGCTTGTTTGGTAAAGCTGAGCTGCCAAAAGTGAAAGGGTTATACTTTTGGGGGGGAGTAGGGCGTGGTAAAACTTATCTGGTTGATACCTTTTACGATGCGTTGCCGACGGAGCGCAAAATGCGGGTGCATTTTCACCGCTTTATGCATCGTGTTCACGCAGAGCTGAAAAAGCTTAATGAAGTGAAAAATCCTCTGGAGAGCATCGCTGATACCTTCAAATCTGAAACTGACATTATCTGCTTTGATGAATTTTTCGTTCAAGACATCACAGATGCTATGTTACTGGGTGGATTAATGCAGGCGCTGTTTGCGCGCGGTATCGTGTTAGTGGCCACATCGAATATTGTGCCTGATGATTTGTATAAAAATGGTTTGCAGCGTGCGCGATTCTTACCCGCCATTGAATTGGTAAAAGCCAATACTGAGGTAGTTAATGTGGACTCGGGTATTGACTATCGTTTGCGCACGTTGGAACAAGCGGAAATTTTTCACAGCCCACTTGATAAACAAGCGGATGAAAACTTATTCGACTACTTTAACAAACTCTCTCCGGAGCCGGGTAAAGCCGGACAAGCGATTGAGATTGAAGGTCGAATGATCCAAACTCGAATGGTGTCTGATTGTATTGTCATGTTTGATTTCCCTGCGCTATGTGAAACCGCTCGTTCGCAAGTGGATTACATGGAGATCAGTCGCTTATATAACACAGTGATTCTATCTAATGTGAAGCAAATGGGTCAGCAAAACGATGATGCGGCAAGGCGCTTTATTGCGCTTGTCGATGAGTTTTATGAGCGTAATGTGACGCTTATCATCTCGGCTGCAGCGCCTATTACTGAGCTTTATACCGAAGGTACACTGAACTTTGAGTTCAAACGCTGCATTAGCCGTTTGCAAGAAATGCAATCCCATGAGTATTTAGCAAAAGAGCATTTAGCCTAACGGCAATTACTTTTTTGTTAAGAGGACTTGTTCGGTGTGGGTGTTTGTAAACATCCTATTTGAACGAGTCCTTGTCACGCACACGTCGCCATTTCCTTGGATTTTTTGCCTTTTCTATTTTTTTCGAAATTCTTCAGATTTTCTTGTAGAAAAAAGCACCAAGCGCTGGTTTTCACCCAGAAGGCTTGCTATAATCCGCGGCCTGCCACGTTGCGTTCTATTGCCCTCGTCGGCTTAGCCACTGACTTGAGCGGCATAAAAGTCTTAAACTCGAAGGGGTTAAAGCAAATACAAGTAGAGCGGTAGTCCAAGGACTGCCTGTGGTTTTAAAATTGAAAACTTTGGATTTTTATAATGAAAACGTTTGTTGCTAAACCAGAAACTGTAAAACGTGACTGGTACGTAGTTGACGCTGAAGGTAAAACTTTAGGTCGCATCGCTACTGAAATCGCTCGTCGCCTTCGCGGTAAGCACAAAGCTGAGTATACTCCACACGTTGACACTGGTGACTACATCATCGTAATCAACGCTGAGAAAGTTACTGTAACTGGTAACAAAACTCAGGACAAAATGTACTATGCTCACTCTGGTTACCCAGGTGGCCTTAAGTCTATCAACTTTGAGAAACTTCAAGCTAAAAAGCCTGAAATGATCATCGAGAAAGCGGTTAAAGGCATGTTACCTCGCGGTCCTCTAGGTCGTGAAATGTTCCGTAAACTTAAAGTTTACGCTGGTAACGAGCACAACCACGCTGCACAGCAGCCTCAGGTTCTAGACATTTAAGGAGCACTATCATGGCAAATCAATACTACGGTACAGGTCGTCGTAAAAGTTCAAGTGCTCGCGTATTCCTACGCCCAGGCACTGGCAACATCGTAATCAATAAGCGCTCTTTAGAAGAGTTCTTCGGTCGTGAAACTTCTCGCATGGTTGTTCGTCAGCCTCTAGAGCTAGTTGAAATGACAGAAAAGTTTGATCTATACATCACTGTTGCAGGTGGTGGTACAACTGGTCAAGCGGGTGCTATCCGTCACGGTATCACACGTGCACTAATGGAGTTTGACGAGTCTCTACGTCCAACTCTACGTAAAGCTGGCTTTGTTACTCGCGATGCTCGTAAAGTTGAGCGTAAGAAAGTTGGTCTTAAGAAAGCACGTAAGAAGACACAGTTCTCTAAGCGTTAATTTATTACGTTTCAAGAATTCAAAAACCCAGCTTATGCTGGGTTTTTTGTTTTTAGCATTTCCTATGCACATCAATTTCTCGTATTTACGAGGTATCTCATTCGTTTTGTCCTGCTTATTTGCTCAAAAATATCGCGTCGAGTTAAAAAAGTTCAATAAATATAATAATTAGTGCAATTCGAGCGGTAACTTGACGGTTTTTTTTGCTACAATTGGCGAAGCAAGTAGAAAGACCTGAGATCCAGTCACGCGATTTGGTGCGTATCCTTAGTCGGGGGGTTGATCTTAGTCAGTATATTGTTGTGTCAGATGCGATATTATAAATACTCGGTTTCATGCTCGAAGTAATCATAGATGATTATCTGCGGGTTTATTCGGGCATGGATCTGGAATAACCTTGTTTTAATCAAGGTATTTATTTATGATCGCGTCTATTTTGTAATTTCTTAAATTAACCTGCTGTAACTGATGTTCTCAATATAGCAAGTGTTGGGAATCAAGTGGAGATAAGTGGATGAGCAATGCGCCTGTAGACAACAGCCGACGTCGCTTTTTAACTATCGCTACCTCTGTTGTAGGTGGCGTTGGTGCGGTTGGAGCTGCTGTTCCTTTTATTGCGTCCTGGAATCCAAGTGAGCGAGCTAAATCTGCAGGTGCGCCTGTAGAAGTAGATATCAGCAAACTTGAGTCTGGACAACTTATTCGTGTTGAGTGGCGAGGCAAACCAGTTTGGATTGTTAATCGTACACCAAAAATGCTAGAACAAATGAAGCAACACGAAGACCAACTTCGTGATCCTAACTCTGAAGAGCCACAGCAGTTGGCATCCGCGCAGAACGGTTACCGTTCTAAGCGACCTGAGCTTTTCGTCGCGGTTGGGATTTGTACTCACTTAGGATGTTCACCATCTTTCCTTAATGGAAGCTTTGGTGAAAAAGTAGAAGGCACTGATAGTGGTTTCTTCTGTCCTTGTCACGGTTCGAAGTTTGATATGGCGGGGCGCGTATTCCAAAACGTACCTGCACCTCTAAACTTAGAGATCCCTCCGTATACCTTTATTGACGACACTACCATCTTGGTAGGTGAAGAAGAAGGGGTTGCATAATGTCTGTTAATGTAGATAAAGCAGCAAATACGGGCGTAGTGGGCAAAGTTGTTGATTGGATCGATGCTCGTATTCCGATGACTCGCGTCTGGAATATGCACATTGCTCAATACCCAGCGCCAAAAAACTTTAACTTCTGGTACTTGTTTGGTTCACTAGCCATTCTAGTACTGGTAAACCAGATTGTAACTGGTATCTGGCTAACCATGAACTTTGTACCTTCTGCTGAAGGTGCATTTGCATCAGTAGAATATATCATGCGTGATGTTGAATATGGTTGGTTATTGCGATACCTACACTCTACCGGCGCATCCGCATTCTTTATCGTGGTCTATCTTCACATGTTCCGCGGTATGATCTATGGTTCTTATCAAAAGCCACGTGAATTACTGTGGTTGTTCGGTATGTTTATCTTCCTAGCACTAATGGCTGAAGCTTTCATGGGCTACTTATTACCATGGGGTCAGATGTCTTTCTGGGGTGCTCAGGTAATCATTTCACTATTCGGTGCAATCCCTGTAATTGGTGATGACTTAACGCTTTGGATCCGTGGTGACTACGTAATTTCAGGTGCAACGCTTAACCGCTTCTTCGCACTGCACGTTATTGCACTACCACTAGTACTGGTTATCTTGGTATTCCTCCACATTGTTGCACTTCATGAAGTGGGCTCAAATAACCCTGACGGCGTTGAGATCAAGCGTAAGAAAGGCTCTGTGGCTGAGGAAGACAAACCTAAATTTAAATTCCATGAATATTACACTGACAAAAAAGATATTGTGGATGCAATTCCATTCCACCCTTACTACACAGTAAAAGATGTCTTAGGTGTTGCTGGATTCTTAATTTTCTTCTGTGCCATTGTGTTCTTTGCACCGGAAATGAACGGTTTCTTCCTTGAAGCGCCAAACTTTGAAGCGGCAAACCCGCTTAAAACGCCAGAGCACATTTTCCCAGTTTGGTACTTTACGCCATTCTACGCGATCCTTCGTGCTATTCCTGATAAGTTGATTGGTGTACTAGCAATGGGCGCTTCAATCGTAGCATTGGCACTACTGCCTTGGATTGACCGTGGTTCGGTTCGTTCAATTCGCTACCGTTGTGGTTTCCATAAGTTGAACATTGCTCAGTTTGTTGTCACATTCGTTATCCTTGGCTGGATTGGTGCAACACCGCAAACTGACTTTAAAACGCTATTGTCGCAAATCACGACAGTAACTTATTTTATGTTCTTCGTGTTGCTATTCTTCTACAGTAAAAACGAGAAGACGAAGCCACTACCAACGAGGTTGACGAAATGATGAAAAAGCTAGTAATCGGTTTATTCGCATTGTTGCCAACGTTATCGATGGCAGCGGGCCCATCAGTGCCTTTGATGGAAGCAAATAATGATTTAACTGATAAAGCATCTCTGCAGCGTGGCGCTAAGTTATTTATGAACTACTGCCTTGGCTGTCACCAAATGCAATATCAGCGTTATGAGCGTACTTTCCGTGATATCGGTATTCCAACTGAAATTGGTCAAGAAACGCTTATTTTCGATGGTTCAAAAGTAGGTAGCCATATTAAAAATTCTATGGCTAAAGATGATGCAGCAAAATGGTTTGGTGCTGCGCCACCGGACTTAACACTTATCTCTCGTGTTAAGTCTCCGGACTACATCTATACTTACTTGAAGTCATTCTATAAAGATGAGTCTCGCCCATTTGGTGTGAACAACGTTGTTTTCCCATTGGTGGGTATGCCTCACGTACTACAAGAGTTACAAGGCTTGCCAACACCGATCACTGAAGAAGTGGAAGAACACGGTCACACAGTGACTAAAGTTGTCGGCACTGAAACAGATGGTACCGGTGAGATGAGTGTTGATGAATATGACCAAGCTGCACGTGACCTTACAAACTTCTTAGCTTATGTAGGTGAGCCTTCTCGCCTAGAGTCAGAAGCTATTGGTATTAAGGTTATTGGTTTCTTAGTTATCTTCTTCATCCTGGCATTCTTCTTGAAGAAAGAATACTGGAGAGATGTTCATTAATTTGAATATTCAAAGGTAATTTTTGCAATAGGGGCGTTCGCCCCTTTTGCTGTTTAAAGTGATTTAATTACTTTTAGTTTTTTAATGGAGGTAGGCATGGCCGTTGCTGCCAATAAGCGCCCTGTAATGACACTTTTTTCTGGGTCAAACTGTATGTACAGTCACCAGGTACGTATTGTACTTGCTGAGAAAGGTGTAAGTGTTGATATTCATCAGGCTGAAAAGGACAACTTACCAGAAGCTCTACACGAGATTAACCCGTATGGCACTGTTCCTACGCTAATCGATCGTGAGCTTGGCTTGTACCAAGCGAATATCATTATGGAGTATCTAGACGAGCGCTTCCCGCATCCTCCTCTGATGCCTGTGTATCCAGTAATGCGTGGTCGTAGTCGTTTAATGATGCATCGCATTGAAACTGACTGGTACTCACTTGCTGAAAAGATCACTGCGGGTGGTGATGAAGCGGCTCAAGCTCGTAAAGAGTTAACTGAAGCGCTGCTAGCTGTAGCACCTATCTTCAATGAAGCACCTTACTTCATGAGTGAAGAGTTCAGCCTAGTTGATTGTTATTTAGCTCCACTACTTTGGCGTTTACCACAGCTTGGTATTGAGCTGAATGGCGCTGGTAGCAAAGAGCTAAAAGAATATATGCTGCGTTTATTTGAGCGTGACTCATTCCAAGCATCGCTAACGGATGCTGAGCGTGAGATCAGATCGTAATGACGTCTAATCGTCCTTACTTACTACGCGCATTTTACGAGTGGATTGTCGATAACGAATGTACACCGCATTTAGTGGTGAACGCAGACTTTCCCTCGGTACAGGTTCCAACACAATTTGTGCAAGAAGGGCAAATTGTGTTGAACGTAAGCCCGTCTGCTGTGACGAATTTCTCAATGGACAATCAAGCGCTGAGCTTTAACGCCCGGTTTGGTGGCCAACCGATGCAGGTATATGTGCCTAACGGTGCAGTATTGGCTATCTATGCAAGAGAAAATGGTGAAGGCACGGTATTTACACCTGAAGAAGAAATCTTTGAAGATGAAGAGTTTGATTTGGTAGAAGAGACGGAAGTCTCACAAGCGCCAGAGACTAAGCCGGAACCTGAAAAGAAAAAAGGTTCTCACCTTCGAGTGATAAAATAAAAAAACCTGCGGATGCAGGTTTTTTTATGGCTATACGTTATTGTTTATATGTACTCAAAGGCTTTAATCACACGTTTTACACCATTAATATTTCTGGCGATTTCTACCGCTGAGTTTGCTTCTTGTTTGGATACTAAGCCCATTAAGAACACTTCGGCATTTTCAGTAACTACCTTAATATTTGCGCCATTGACCTCGTCAGCCGCCAGCAGTTTAGTTTTAACTTTGGAGGTCAGCCAAGTATCATGTGTTTGAGTCGTTATGCCTATATTTGAGCTTATTCTCAACTGATTATGTACTTGCTTAATCCCTGCAACGTTCTGTAGCGCACGCTCAGCTTCCGTTTTCATTTCTTGATTAGTGACCTGACCAATCATTAATACTACGCCATTAACACTCACCAGCGTGATATTGGCATGATCTGCAAGGCGCTTAATCTCTTTGATGGCAAGCGTACCTTTGATCTCGATATTGTTATCGTCAATTTGTGCACCGATAGTGCGTCTATCATTTGCTGCAGACACCGCACCGGCTGTACCAGCAACTACCGCAGCAGCACACCCTTGTAGTAACAAGATGGCGGCAAGTAAAGAGGTTATTCTCATCATCATACTTCGTCCTGAGGGAATAAAATTGCGTCGATTAGCTCACTTAAACAGTGAGTATTGAATAGTTGTGACTCGATTATCCGGCTTGGGCGTTTACTTGGGATCCGGATCTCTACATCCTGTGGGCCCAACAGGCCGGTGATTTCACCACCATCATCGCCAACTAACGCGATGACTTTCATATCTCTCGTAAGAGCCGCTTCCACTGCGCCAATAACCGCCTTTTCTTGCCCGTTTATGGCATACGCCACCAGCAAGTCACCTTGCTGCGCGAATGCGCGTATTTGTTTGGCAAAACGCTCTCTGGCTTTGCCATTTTCTGGTGACGCCAAATTATATTGCTCATTCGTTAGTGCAATCGCGGGCAGACACGGGCGTTCTGTTTCGTAAAAGTTACTTAAGATGGTTGCGAAGTGGTGCGCCAACATATGGTTACTTGGCGCGCCGCAGCAGATGATTTTATTGCCATTGATCAGGCTCTGAGCCATAGTCATAGCTGCGGTTTCTAGCGCTTTAGGCAATACTTCGCCTGCCGCTATCTGCGCTTGAATTGACTCTGTAAATATAGACTTTATAGATTCTTGCATGCTAAAAAATATTTCTAATCCAGTTTATTTCAGGGGGATCGGCCCCTTGAATGGCAACAAAGTCGACTCTAAGTTGCGTGTTATGCAAATTTTGCTGTGCTAAATAATTATAAATACTACGCTTTAATCTTTGAAGCTTAGTTTTTGATAGTGCGTTAATTGCGCCACCAAAGTGGCTGCTATCGCGATACTTTACTTCAATAAACACTAAGGTTTGCGACTCTCGCATAATGAGATCTATCTCTCCGTATTTACAGAGATAGTTTCTGGTGACGGGGGTTAATCCTTGTTTTACCAAGAATTGCTCCGCAATCAGCTCAAAATGCTCGCCCTTACTCCGTGTGTTGCTAAATAATCCTTTAAACATCCAGATATCCTATCTGATCAAAGAGTCTCCCGCAGGTTTCTCTTGTTGCATAAATAATGGTAGCGGAGGCTGTTCATCTAAGCTCACCAAACGAATTTGTTTATTATGATACTGCGCCCAACTGAGCTTTCGCACAACATCACTGCCACCGCGGATGCTGAGCTGACCGGTTAAGCCATCAAAACTTTTACCCGAGAGCCAAGCCAGTTGGCGCAACTCGAAAACTAAATTCGTGGCGTCATATGCCATTGCAAACAGGCGCTGTTCTAAATCGGCCTGCTCAGGCCATAAAGATTGATAGGCATCTCGAAGCGGTGCTTTTTCAACAGCACCCGGTAGCATCCAAGGCTGCTCGGTAAAATAAAGCCCTTCTAAATCGCCCTTATCAGTGACATCAATTTGTTTACTATAACTGCGAGAGCTTGCATATAAAGGGATCCTATCGGCAAATGTACTGACATTGACGTCTAAATAAGGTTTGAGCAGTCTAGTTTCCATCGCATCACCTAATATATAGATGGCATCAATGTCGCGTCTAGAGCGTGTTTCGCTTTTGACCTCTTTGCGAAATAGACTTTTGATGACGCTAGTGCGTGCTTTGGATGCATCGACCTCTAAAATATCCGTGATGACATCTGCCATGTTGGTACTATTGGTATAATAACCCACTTCTGGTGCGGTCTCACTGTAGCGTTTCCAACCTTGATCAAAATACTCAATTAAACGCTTACCAGAGGCATTCGCTGGAGCCAGTAACATGGGTTTTTTATAGCCTTTAGCAAGAAAGTGCTTCATTGCTTGCTCGACTTCATGCTCAGGGTTAAGCGCAAAAAAGTACTGTTCACTACTGCTAGGCGTAAGCGTTTCGCGTGCATTTAAAAACAAAGTTGGGTAAGCCGCAAAACCTTTATCTGCGAGTAGTTTTTCAACGTTGGATTTTAATAATGGACCAATGACAAAATCGACATTTGCCTCAGCAAGTTGCGTTACGATTTCAGACTCGGATGCCATTTCATCAATGAAGAAGACCTCTTCAATCGTCCCTTCGTCAGTAGCAGCCAAGAAACCATTTTTAAGCGCTGTACCGAGTCGCTCGCTCGCACCTGATTGTGGTAACAACACCGCAAGTCTTTTAACTTGGTAAGGTTCAAGCGCAACCGCGCCTTGTAAATCTTTAGGCAGCAAAGCAACCGCAGGGTGATTAGTAAAACGACGACGCCAATTATTCATAGCTTGGTCGAGCTGGACGCTCGAACCCAAATAAATTTGTTGATATTTAGCCAGTGTCACCCAACCACGCTGTAAAACAGAGCCAGAATCAAAGCGCTCTAGGGCGTAACTTGAAAGCTGCTGTAGCGCGAGCCAAATCTCTTCGTGTAACCCAGCCACCGCTAAGTTATGTTCATTGGCAATATCAGCCGCTTTAAAATACTCAACCAACGCTTTTTTTGGTAATTGTTGCGAGGCATAAATACTACCCAGTAAATACTCATACCAAGCTTGGTGTTCAGGGGTGTTGAGCCTACCCTCTAGCGTGTTCAGGATGGCTAACGCATTGGCATACTGCGACAATTCTTTGCGAGCATATGCGATGTATAATTTGTTTTGAATATGATCAACACTGGCTTTAGCTTCCATCGCTAAACCAATTTGCTCTAACATTTGCCAGTCTTTTTCTAAGATAGCAGCGTCTCTGGCTGCATATAGCAATTGGATTTTGGCAACGCCTTCTTTACTCTGCGCCTTTGCAAATAACGACGCGGCATTGTCATCCGATTGGCTAACGGCTTTAGTTGTTTTAGTTTCTTGGGGGGATTTGGTGACATTTGTGCTTGTACTACAAGCGGATAACCCCGACAATATGGCAACTAAAAGCGCTATCTTTTTAAACTGCACAGGCAAACCTTCTTTTTCACGACTGAGTGGATATCTTACTGACTGATATTGGAGAGCTCAATGGCTAATCTTCACAACGAAAACAAAATCGGCACCCTACATATTGTAGCGACACCAATAGGTAATTTAGATGACATCAGTGAACGTGCACTGAAAGTGTTAAGTCAGGTCGATTTAATCGCTGCCGAAGATACGCGCCACACCGGTAAATTATTGAGCCACTTTAGCATTAAAGCAAAAACTTTTGCACTGCATGATCACAACGAGAAGCAAAAAGCGCAGCAAATTTTAGATTGGTTAAACGAAGGTAAAGACATCGCGCTAGTGTCTGATGCGGGTACGCCGCTTATCAGCGATCCGGGCTATGCCGTGGTAAACCTGTGCCGTGAAGCAGGTGCTACTGTGACTCCCGTTCCTGGCGCGTGTGCCGCCATTGCTGCGGTGAGTTGTTCAGGCTTACCAACAGATAAATTCCAATTCGTGGGATTTTCACCTGCAAAAAGCCAAGCGCGTCAGCAATTTTTTAAAGATGCAGTCGCCTCTGGTATCACCAGTATCTTATACGAAAGCACCCACCGCATTATGGCAAGTCTAGAAGATATGAAAATCGCGCTGGGCGAAACACAACAAGTTGTTTTTGCTAAAGAACTGACCAAAACCTACGAAACCTTTTTCAGTGGCACGGTTACTGAGCTCATTGAGTTTTTAACCGCAACGCCTGAAAAGCAAAAAGGTGAACTGGTGTTGATGCTACCCGGTGAACAAAGAGATGAACAAGCATTAACGCCAGAAGCGAAAAAGCTGATTGAGTTACTAGAGCCAGAAATGCCATTGAAAAAGGCCTGCGGTGTGGCAGCTGAATATTTAGGGCTAAAAAAGAACGCCTTGTATAAGGCTATCATTGCTGAGCGAGAAGCGTAATACACGCAATTTATCGCGTGCGTTATTGCATTAAAGTGCGTATAATCGCCCGCCTGAGTCAGCCGGATAATCGCTGCCTGTGACGAAAATGATCAGGGGGAGGAAAGTCCGGGCTCCAATGGGCAGGGTGCCAGCTAACGGCTGGGGGGCGTGAGCCTACGACAAGTGCAGCAGAGAGAAGACCGCCTAAGTCCTTCGGGACCGGTAAGGGTGAAAGGGTGCGGTAAGAGCGCACCGGGCCACTGGTAACAGTTGGTTGCAAGGTAAACTCCACCCGGAGCAAGACCAAATAGGGTTCCTTATGGTGTGGCCCGCATCGGAACCGGGTAGGTTGCTCGAGCCTAGGAGCGATCCTAGGCCTAGACGAATGATTATCGATCTCCTTCGGGAGTGAACAGAACCCGGCTTATAGGCTGTCTCAGAATTAAGCGTAAGTGTTTGAGAGCTCAAACACTTACGCTTAAACCACTTTTGCGTCACGCAAAAAATCAAAAGTGTGCCATTTAATTCGTAATTTTTAATCAAGACATGGTAATAATTGAGCGATACAATATTTAACGCTTTTTTATAGGCCATTTTACGGTGATATATGCACCGCCAGTGTGGTCATGATTGCGTAAAGTTAAGTTACCAGCGTGCCAAATGCATATTCTTTCCACTATATATAGTCCTAAACCGTAGCCACTTGCTATATTACTGTGCGTTGTGGATGAAAATGGAGTAAGTAAGGAAGCGGCATCTTTGGGCAAACCAGCACCGTCATCATATATTTCGAGAACTTGTTCGCAATCGGCTTCTTTTAGTGTTAACGATACCTGTTTCTGTGCATATTTTACTGCGTTAAAAAGCAGGTTTTGCACTAAAATAGCGAAGCTATTCGGTTCACAATATATTGAGTTTGTTAATATGCTGGTTTTGATATCAATGCGTGTAAAAAGATTATTCTTTTGAACTTCTCTATTAATAAATTCTTGAGCATCCAACTGTTCGAAGTGGATAGGCAGCGTTAAATACTCAACCCGAGCAAAGTCTAAGTATTGGGTCAGTCTGTTTTCTATTTCATCAACATTGCGTTTGATGGTTTGCCTAAGCTCTTCGTCCGTCACTTCGTCCAATGACAACATAAAGCGCATACGTGAAAGTGGTGTTCTAATTTCATGAGAAATTATCCGAGATAAGTCTTCATGAAGCCGAATGAAAAGGCTAATTTGCGTCGACATTTCGCTAAGGCTCTGCGCCAGTGAATACACTGTGGAGCTGGATTTCAATGCGGGGGGAAATGGCTTTTTATCTTGAGAAAACCGCTTTGCAATGTGCTCTAATTTAGCTAAGTCTTTAAATACAGGCCAAATAAATGCCATAACTAATAGGGCTATGGTACTGTACGCGAGCATAAAATAAACGCTGTGTTCTTCTTGGTTGGGGGCTATGGTTATGGGTCCAATCCGATAAATCGCTTCATTCGATTTGTTCAAATCCTTAATATAGATATAGTTCTTACCTTCTTGAATAACGGTAAGCATCTGTTGTTGTGATAGTTTTCGTTCAAGATCTGCTGGTAGTGCTAGTTCATTACGTTGCAGGGTAATTAATGTATTCGTTTTATCTGCAACTAGCTTAGACCATTCCGTGATTGGCAGTGTGATACTTGGTGGAGACTCAAAAACATAATTTTGATAAATTTGACCAAATGCGATCAGTACAGCAATTACACTAAAAATGATAAAGATATAAAGGCGGATAAACTGTTTACGCATTTGGCACAGTCGGTATTTGAATTAAATAGCCTTCGCCACGGACAGAAATAATATCTAGACCTTTAAGGCCGTGTGTGCGAATTTTTTTTCGTAGTCGGCTCACTTTTAAATCTGCTGCCCTATCTAAGCCATCATATTCTCTCCCTATCACTTCCCTAAATAAATTCTCACGAGATAACGGTGTTGGATAAGCCTGAATAAACAATTCGAACAGGTGAGTCTCATCATCATTCAGATGTAATGAAAGGTGATTAAAGTGCAGTTGGCGTTGAGCTGTATCTAACGTCAATGGCCCTAATACTTTGGTTACATTTCCCATCCCTTTTAAGCGTAAAGTGCTATTGATACGAGCTAATAGCAGCTCGGGGTGAATGGGTTTGATGAGATAGTCATCTGCACCAATATTTAACCCTTTGATTTGTGAGTGATCAGAATCTAATGCAGTGAGAAAAAAAATTGGGCAATTGAAGTGCTTCTTAAGCAAGGGAAATAGCTTAAAGCCATCTCCATCAGGTAACATAATATCACATATGATAAGATCTGGGCGGAGAATGCTACATGTTGCTTTAAATTCGCGGATACTGGTTAGTTTTAAAACCTCGAATCCATTTTGATCCAAAAAGCGGGAAATTAAGTCGGCTAGCTCTTTGTCGTCTTCTATGAGTAAAATGTTTTGCTTCATTGCTAAATTCCCCACCCAAAGCGTCGTCTGATCCGGTAATTTTTTGTAGCTAATTTCCCGACATTAAGTTTCTTACTTATCAATACTACACCTTTGCTACTAGTCAACGAAATCGTGGTCGTACTCTCAAGCGTTATGCGATAGGTGACGGAAATTTTGTTGCTGTTAAAACATGCTTTCTGTTCTTTCTTCAAGGCTATTTCTAAACATAACTGAGGGTGGTTTGTCGATGATGCTGTGATCTCTATTTCCATCGTACAGTTAGTAGCATGCTCGCCCTGTATGCAGGTATGGGGATAAACTTCTAACGTAGTTTCACCATCACCTGCGAAAGTGGTTAAAAGCATAAAAGGAGAGATAAAAAAGCCAATTAACATAGCGGGTTAAAATTTAATTAAAATCCCGGTGAAACCAGATACGTATCGGGCACGGTCAAACATAGCTGTATCACTGAGATCCCTATCAATCCAAGTGTTAGAAATACTAAACATAAGGTGATAGCGCTGATTTATAGGATATTGATACTCCAGTTTTATATGATAATTGATGGCATGTTCGTTAGGTAAGTCGTGTTGAGTCTTTGTCACCGTTTCATGAGGTTTAAGACGATAATAATACGCTATTAAATCGCGATCTTTATATGTAGCTCCAATCTCTAAGGTAAATGCTCCGTCATACAAACTTTGTATATGATAAGCGATTAATTTATTTTCAAAGCTGTTATGAACCCCACTAACATCATGCAAAGTAGTGAGCTCAATTCCCCAATCTTTTGCGGCGTAACCAAATGCGACCCCACTTTCATAGGAGAGGTTACGTTTTATTGCGGTCTGCTCTGAGGGTTGAGGCTTGTTGGGTCTGGGGATATCTCGTATTAAGGAAGTAGTAAATAGTTTATCTACACCGTCAAGCTCAAAGAAGAAGCCGTCTTCGTTAAAGGTGGCGACTAGATCGATGTAAATAGACTTGTCTTGATACAAGCTATAGCCAAGAGAAAAGTCGTCGACGTACCATCTATCGCCATAATAGGCAAAGTGAGGTAGGAAAATTGAGCTAAAATGTTCAGCTCCTAATAAAGGGTTTTCTATCCCGCCATATCCAACAACTAACGATGCTTCATAGGTATCCACTCCAACATACATCTCAGATTCGGCGTTGAGACTTTGTGACATTCCGTGAGCAGAAAACAAAGTGCAAGCATAAAGTAGGTGTTTATTCATATTGCAGGATTGTTCCGAATTAAGTCTTTATTGAATCCTATCTATTTTCATAGGCTAAGCAAGCCAATTTGCAGTTGAATAATAACCATTACTAAATTAGGTCAGTGATATTTTAAGGGATGATAATTTAAGTGTTTGATTATTTTATTTTTATATTTTTGTGAATGCGAGTTATCAAAGAATAGCTGTACAAATTGCTACAAAAATACCTCTCATTTCCTGACCAGACGTCGCTTTGTTTAATTGCCTTATTTCTAAAGCTAACGGGGGGTACAAAAGTGTACAAGATGTTTCTAGGCTCACCTTATTCTCATGTGGTTGAATCAAGTTGTTAACTTTTTATTTTAATTAATTCGACAATTAGATTGTGTGGTGAGAGGTTATTATGAAAAAAACAGCAATTGCAGCAGCTGTAGGTGTTGCGCTCTTTTGTGCGGGGTCGCTTTATGCGTTGGATGAAACAGGTGAGCAATCATCGAATATGTTGCAAGCACCAAGTTTTAATCTTGAGGAAATACGAGACTTACAAGAAAAACTTCATCAACAAGGGCAGCCAATTGCGGCGCGTTTGGGGCTGAATGTTCATCTAAATACACACAAAAGAAAATTTGTTACCGAGCGTATGAGTGGTGAGCATATTTATATCGTTCGCTTACGTGATGCCTCAGTGGCAATCGCAGCGAATGAGTTAAACGCTCAGCTAGATCGAACCCAGCATTCTGCACCAAATAAACTGTTTCAGCGTGGTCAAATCATACCCAACGCGCTCAAAGCTTACGAAGTTCAACTGATTGATAAACAAGAAGAAGTACTAAATGAAATAAGCATGTTGACTGGCCGCACTAAGCTACGTCAGCGATTCACGAAAGCAATTAATGGCTTCTCCATGAAAATGACTGAGCAAGAGGCGATGAGAATAGCAAACTTGGGTAGCGTTGCTTCCGTGATACGTTCTAAAAACTATGATTTATTATCAGATCAAGGACATAAGCAAATTGGAGCTGATGAAGTGTGGTCGGGAGGAGCCTCTTCAAGTGGCGTGAAGTATAAAGGAGAGGGTCAAATCATAGGTATTATTGATACAGGGATCAATTCAGATCACCCTTCTTTTGCTGATATTTCGGGGGATGGTTATGATCATAGCAATCCTTGGGGGGCGGGGAATTATGTCGGTGATTGTGTGGAGGATGCTGATGTCATCCAGTGTAATGATAAATTGATCGGAGTGCGTTCTTACGATGTGATAACGGACTCATTTGCTAGCATGATCCCTGATTGGCCAGCTATAGGTGAGGATTATCAAGGGCATGGTTCACATGTAGCATCGACAGCAGCTGGCAATGTTGTTAGAGATGTGCCTTATATGGTCGCAGGTATTGGTGATGAACAAGATGGCAAAGTAATAAAAGATGGTCTTTTTACTGAAATTTCGGGGGTTGCTCCGCACGCCAATATCGTTGCTTACCAAGTGTGTCATTCTGCAAATGATAGTGGCTATAGAGGTTGTCCGGCGGAAGCTTTAGTGGCGGGTATTGAAGATGCAATTTCAGACGGAATTGACGTTATTAACTTTTCAATCGGTGGGGCTGACTCTAATGTATGGGAGGATCCCGTGCAGTTGGCATTTTTGTCAGCACGAAAAGCGGGTATCAACGTAGCGGCGGCGGCTGGCAATGATGGAACAGATGTTTGCGGTGCAAAAGAATGTTTGGGTTACCTAGATAATTCTTCCCCATGGCTAGCACAGGTTGCAGCAACAACTCATGGTCGAACTGTTAGAGTAGAAACCCCTGTAGAGTATGCAGGGTTTATAGATCCGACTATGGGGAGCGAAATTCCGGACTGGGCTAACACTGGGATCGTTGGTGGCTCAATAAACAAAAAGGCACTGACAGGAGTTGTTGTTTGGGCGAAAGATTATATGGATGCTAATGGTAGTATGGACAGTAATGGCTACTGTGTTAATAAATTCGCGCCAAGTACTTTTAATTTCTTTAAAGATGGAACAGAGATACCAGGTGCTGCTGAAGGAGAAACGAATGTTATTGTTATCTGTCAACGTCATGATCCTCAAGACCCTGATGCTAATGCCCGCACAGCTAAAGTAGAGAATGTTAAGTCTGGCGGCGCTGATGGTTTTATTTTGTACAATAAAAATCGCACTCAAGGTACTGTTCCAGAAAACTATTCTTTACCCAGTGTCCATTTTACTTATGACCAATGGTACGGTGTAGAAGCAAATAAGGGGCTTGCAGATTGGGTTGATAGTAGTACTGAAAAAGGTCATATGATCACGATTAACGCTACCGAAGTTGGGCGACATATTGATAATGCTGATGCCGATTGGTTAGCTGAATTTTCATCACGAGGACCTTCATTTGATAATATTGAGATTTTAGCTCCAACATTAGCAGCCCCTGGAGTCTCTATCTATGCAGCATACTCCGATGAACATCCTTTTGTACCAGAGCCTTACGGTATGGATTATTCTATGAGCAGTGGCACTTCAATGGCATCTCCCCATGTTGCTGGTGCAATGGCACTTATCCGTCAAGCTCATCCAGAATGGAGTGCGGCTGAGGTTCAGTCAGCACTAGTGATGACAGCTGATAATACAGTGAAATATTATCGTTTGAACCAAAAAGGGGGGGAGTTTGACAAAGCTCAAATCTACCGAGCAGGTGCGGGGCGAATCAATGTTGCAAATGCGGTTAAATCAGGTTTAGTGATGGATGAAACCGTAGATAACTTCTTTGCCGCAGATCCTTTCAATGGTGGTACGCCACATAAGCTAAATATGCCAAATCTAGTTAACTTTGCTTGTGCACCAGAATGTCAATGGATACGTACAGTCAAAGCCACGAAAGATGGAACTTGGAATGTTAGTCACGAAGATGTTGTTAACTGGGCGTATGATATGCGCCAACAATCGGCTCAAAACGGTGTAAACATTGAGATTTTACCCGATACATTCTCTTTGAAAGCCGGTGAAACGCAAACTATCATAGTTAAAGCTTCTGTGATGGATACTCAAGATTGGTTTAGCAACTCGGAGGTGGAGTTACACACCAACTTAGTTTTCAAAGCTCAAGAAGCGAATATTCCAGAAGCGCACTGGCCCGTCGCATTCAAATATGATCGTGGTGATTTGCCTTCGCGTTTGAACGTGGTTGCACATGCAAACCAGGATATTTATATTGCCAAAGGAATGGTATTTCCTTTGGTTGACTCCCCTATAGCTCAAGCGTATCGGCCAGAAAAAGCAGATATAAGAACGGTTGTGTTACCCAAAGACGATGATCGCATCTTTCCTTGGTCATTACATCGTGTTGGCGAGGTCAGTGAAGAAGACATTATTGACGAAGCGGTACATACAGGTTTTATTAGCGTTGCCCGAAATGCTAAGCGTTTAGTGGTGGAGCTACTTGATGTTGAAAAATCTCAATTAAAGAAAAGTTTAAAAATAGGAAACCCTCTCATTTTTGTGGGTAAAGACTACAATAGTGACGGTATTATCCAGCCACAAGACGAAATTTTGTGCGTGTCAAATCATAGTATCTACCATAACTTTTGTAATATTAACAACCCAGAGGAGGGAGAATATTGGTACATGCTGTATAACAACCGTGAAGAAGGATATGTTGGGCTAGAAGAAACCTTCAAATATGCGGTAGCTGTAGTAGGCAGTCAGGTAAGTAATGAAATTACAGCGTCTTTACCCACAAGTGACGGTAATAATAAAGTAGATATGAAGATTGCTTGGGATATTGATATGGCGGAAGAAGATGTCTATTACAGCGTGATAGATGTTGGTTCTTCAGCAGTGAATTCAAGCAACTTAGGTTCAATTCCACTTGATCTAAAACGTAGCACGGATCGTGTCCACCTAGATGTGCCACAGACTCGCGCTAAAATTGGCGATTCAGTTCCTTTCACCTTAGAAGTACTAGAAAACAATAGCGGGCAGGATCGTAACTTCACCTTTAGTATTGATATCCCCGAGGGATTACATGTCGATAAACAAAAAGTAAAGAGTTCGCGAAGTGATGTAAATATCGAATTGGCTGAAGGAAAATTAGTGATATCTGGCCTGCAAAAAGACACCAGAGATGTTACTCCAGATTACATCGTCACTAATAATATATCGGATGAGTTTTGTCGTGTGCCTGACTTTGGTAACTCGAATCCAGGTGGGTATGTTGATCTTCGAGAGTTTGGGTTAGTGCCACTACTGTCCGGTTTTGATGAAAAAAATCAAATAACCTTTCGTAAAGGCTATGAAATTCCAGTAAAAGCATTGTTTGATGGTAGTTATGACAACCTAAGCTTGTATAACAATGCAGAGGCAGTGAATACTGGTTTTGGCCTTATAACGGTGCGACCTAACGGTAAGCTTGATTTCGGACCAGGTCCTCAATTCTTCCCTTTCCATGATAAATATCCTTATGAAAGCTTTCCTTATGAAGGGCTAAGCGCATTATGGAGAGGTTGGTTTCCTGGGTATGCTATGGATGTAATGAGCCTTGGTTTAAGCCAGTCGGAAGGGATTACGCTTGCTACAACAGCGACTGGTTGGGGAATTGTTGAATGGGATAATGCTTCGGATTATGGTGACCCAATCTATGACCAAGGTACGGGACAATATCAATGGCAAAAGCGTGATAATTCGTTTGATTTCGAAGTCATCTTTAATGCAAATACACGCTTTGGTGGCAATCAACACGAAATATACCTTGCTTACGATAATATTGATTTTGGCTCAACAGACCGTAGAGGTAGTATCGGGATCCAAGGCTTCAAAGGGGCACTACATTTTCGTGGGCCACTTGAGGGGTATTTGGGACGCACTATAAATTTCAATGAAGTAGATCGTGTCGTTAAAGATGGTATGGTCTTGTGCCTAGACTATATCGGGCCAGAGTCTTCACGATTTGAAATTACAGTATGGGCGGACATCACTCCCGCATCAGTTGGTCGAGAATTGAATTTCGTCGCCAATATTGAAATCGATGGTATGGAAAGCGTAGTTAAGTCACACAATTTATCCGTGCCCAGTAACATCACACTGGCTCCGCTGAATGATTTGGAAACCGCAGAAAATGAGTCAATATCATTTGAAGTGCATTATATTGACGAATACAACACTGCGAATGAAATTCTTGTGGCAGGAGAGCATTTTAATGTCGAAGTCGATGGAGATACTGTCACCATTCTACCTGAGGCTCATTTTCATGGGGATACCGAAGTCACGGTGACTGTCGCAGATATAGAAAACCCATCAGACAAGGTGTCAACTGGTTTTAATCTGAAAGTCATTTCTGATGGACAAGAACCTCCTGTGACAATAAAACCAGAGCCAGAGACTAACTCTAGTTCAGGTTCATTTGCATGGTTGTTACTATTTTGGCCGATAGTGTTGTTCAGAAATAGAGCTAACTAACATTCTTTTTGTCCATTCTCCATAGTAGTTAAGTGGCTCTATATGAGCCCTTATTACATCTCTTGGCCCAGCTTTTGATTAGGTTTGGCATGCTAATGCGGTCAGCAGTGTTGCTGAAGCTTATGAAATAAACAAGTAGTATCCGCTGTGCATAAGTTGTCCACCCTGTAGCAATTTAATTTATTGAATTACTTAAAGTTATAAACAATCTGACTACGCTCAAATTGCAACTTTTTGTATCGCACAACCAAACTTGCAATTTGAGCTTGTTGATATCGTTTCAGCGCATCATGGGCAGGCGCAAAGCCTATTCCAATTATAGGACACATGAAACAAAACGGTCATTTGGGTCTGAATGATTTAATTCAACATGTCTGAGCACGAAAAAGTCAATATTCAGAATCGACTAAGTACACCGCTTTGTGGATTCGGAAGAGATAAATCGTCAGAGCTATATGTGCCCATAAAGCTAGTTGCGACAACTATTTTGATGCAGCGCATAAGCAACTCGGGTTTTTGTAACTAAACTTACATAAATCCGAGGGGTTAACCATTAACCCCGCTGCTAAATCGTTGAGTAAAAGCAATGGCAACAATTACTTTCTACGGGGCCGCGCAAGAAGTTACCGGGTCTTGCCACCTCATTAGCTCACCTTCATTAGGTGATGTACTACTAGATTGTGGTATGCACCAAGGAATGAGAGCAAAACACCTTATCTCGCGCGAGCAATTTGAATTTAATCCAAATAGCATTGATATGGTTATTCTCTCCCATGCTCACTTAGATCATTCAGGCAGGTTACCTTGTTTGTTACATGATGGCTTTGCAGGGCCGATTTATTGCACAGAAGCAACGTCACAGCTGTTACCTATCATGCTGTTTGATGCGTTAAGTTTATACGAAAATGATTTGCGTAGAGAAAACAGAAAGCGCGCACGTAAGGGTCTAGATGATATTCCCGCACAGTATACCAAAGAAGATGTACTGGACGTTTTGGATTGCCTCAAACCTCTAACCTATATGCAAGAAGTCAAGATTGCAAAAGGAGCAAGTCTGTGTTTTCACGATGCAGGGCATATACTAGGCTCGGCAATCACAGAACTAACATTTGATGATCAGGGTAAGCAGAAAAAATTAGTTTTTTCTGGGGATCTTGGCAATAAAGATACGCTATTGATGAATGCCCCCGCGTTGCTAGAACAAGCTGATATTGTATTGATGGAAGGCACTTATGGGGACCGTGACCACAAGTCGTTAGGTGATACACAAACGCAACTGAAAGCTATTTTGGATGATGCTTTCGCAAGAGGTGGTAACGTGATGATCCCCGCATTTGCAGTGGGTAGAGCGCAGGAGCTGTTGCTCTATCTTGGAAAGTTACAACAAGCTGGAGAGCTTGATAATTGGCAAATTTTTCTCGATAGTCCGATGGCAATTGAGGTCACTGAAGTTTACGACCAATGGCTCCCCACTTTGGATTGTGAGGGTGTTAAAACACTGCACACCGGAGAGCAAAGTCTACTCAAAAACTTTTTATCTACGTTGCATTTGATGGTAGATGCTGAAGACTCAATGGCGATCAACAAAATAAGTAGCGGTGCATTAATTATCGCTGGCAGCGGAATGTGCACTGGTGGGCGGATCACTCACCACTTTAAGCATCGTATTTGGGATAGCCGCAATACCATTATTTTTGTCGGATATCAGGCCAATGGCACGCTGGGGCGGGTGTTGGTTGACGGCGCCCAACACGTTAAATTATTTGGTGACGATATTGTAGTGAAAGCCAATATTGAAACCTTAAATGGCTTTTCGGCACATGCCGGGCAAGCAGCATTAATTGAATGGGCTAGCTACTTTAAAAGCCACCCTAAAGTGGTGCTCGTCCACGGTGAGCCAGACGCATTAGAAACCCTAGCATGCGCACTCGAACACCAGCATCGCATTCTAGCGAATATTCCAACCTTAGGGGAAACGATTGATTTCTAAAACCATTGTGAAAAAGGCTAATAAACGGTGTATTTCACTAAAGGTTTTAATTTTTTTACTAAATGGATATTCTTAAAAAACATTAAGATTTTGAAATTTAATAGGTTTTATCTTTGGCATAAGACTTGATAATAAATAACCATATCTTAATGTAAATGAACGATGGAACTCTCATGTACAAGAACAACAAAGTATTACTATCAACAGTGTTATGGTTTGGCACGCTTTTATGGTCGGCATTATTTTCATCCTTAGTGAAGGCTGAGTCGGTAGACAAGCTGATCAAAACCCTCATGAAGGAAAGGCATATTCCGGGCTTACAGTTGGCCGTTGTTAAAGACGATAAAATCATTAAGCAAGGAAGTTATGGTTTTGCAGACTTACAGCATAAGGTGCCTGTTACTGAGCAGACGTTATTTCCGATCAATTCGATGACAAAGGCGTTTACTGGTGTTGCGATTGTACAGCTCGCTGAGCAAGGTTATCTAAACATTGACGATGAAATTGGTAAGCACTTACCTGATTTACCAAAGGCTTGGCAGCAACTTAAAATTAACCAATTAATGGGTCATACCACAGGATTGCCGCCGATCCTGGCATCAAATTATGCCCTAGAAACCATCGTACCGAATGATGCGGAAGCCTCATGGCAAGCTGTGCAAAAGCAGCCTCTTCAATTTACACCTAACTCGCGTTTTAGTTATAACCAAACCGGTTATGTGATTTTGGGTAAAATCATTGATAAATATGCACCTGAAGGGTTTCCTGCTTTTATTACCAAGATGCAGTTAGCACGTGCCAACATGCCGAAGACAGCACAGGCAGGTTTTGATTATCTTGAACTTATGGTGCCAAATCAGGCTCGCCAATATATTCATTTAGGTGAAGGGAATTACAAAAACTTTTACGGCGAATTCCCTTATATGCTAAGAACCGCAGCGGGAATGAGTTCAACAGCAACGGAACTAGCTAACTACTTTGTATCACTACAACAAGGTGAGCTGGTTAAAGAGTTGGATATGCTATGGACACCAGTTAAGCTTAACAACGGTCGCACAGAAGCCTTTAACAACAAAGAAAACGGCTATGCAATGGGCTGGCAAGTGACTCAGCGTAAATATCACCCAACCATCAGCGCGAGCGGTGGAAATGCGACCACAGTGATCACTTACCCTGAAGACAAGGTTTCTGTGATTGTACTTACTAATCTGTTGGGCGGATTACCCATTACCTTTGTTGATGATATTGCCGCTTACTATATTCCTAATTTTAACGACGCTAGTAAGCAAAAGGCCTATCAGCCGATGGCGTACTTAAAGCAGCTTACAGATAAACAAGGTTTTGCCGACTTCGCGGCTACGTTTGCAAAAGCGCAGCAAGATACCGGTGTAATGTATGACTTAGAGATCTTGGTGGAGTGGGGCAATAAGCTTGTCGAAAATGGCCAAGTTAATAATGGTATCGAAATCTTTAAATTTGCGCTTACACAAAATAACGAGCAGCCTTATTATCACAACAGTATCGCTGAAGCGTATGAGTTAAACAAGCAATATGCACAAGCACTTGAGCATTATCAGCAGTTACTTGCGATAAACCCAAACAGTCAGCTTGCAAAAAATAAAGTGGCGGAAGTAAAGGAGTATCTGTAAGTCATCATGAGGCTGTAGGCTAATCAAATTAAAAGCCGCAAGTTCAATTACTTGCGGCTTTTTAGTATTTAACCTGAGGTTTGGATAAGAAATGAGCTAACTCATTGTTTTTAAAATCACATTAAATTATTTCCTTATCTAGCCAGAGAGTTTTGGGATAACTCCGCTCTCGCGTCCTGCTACCGCCCTGGTACCTACATCCTTGTAGGCAAGGCGAATTTACGCACCAATAGCTGGCTATTGGAAGTGAATTCAACGCAGTTAGCGCAAAAACTGGCTGCTAGAAAGGCACTGATTATCCGAAGCTCAGGTTATTTACTATTGGCAATAAATTGCTGTCTATACTTAACGAAGTATTAGAAGCTGCGGTATACTACGCAATCACCTAATTGAGCTATGTACTGCTATGGACATAACTAGTACAGGTCATTGATAGTAAACCTGATTGAGAAAGTCATACCATGAGCCAACAACCTACTCCACCCTTTGAGCCACAAACACCTAACCACTGTGTTGATGCCTTTCGCCGCTTTAGCGTTGCACCCATGCTGGATTGGACGGACTTATAGTTAGAATAATAGGCTTAGGGTGTTAAGGGTGACATTAGGGTGAATGCTTTTTTCGGGGGGTAAGAAAGTAACTTAAACTTTTAATTGTTAAATGATTGTTGTGAGCTATTTAGTTAAGTAATATTTAGTCCGTAGCTATTTGACTTCTATTGGATTAATTTATGGATAAGATGGTAAAGAAAATGAAAGGCCTTTGGGAGAAAAAGTATTCTTCCTTTCAAGGGATGCTTATGGACTCAGGAGAGTCGAAAGAAGATATATTGTTGCATAAGGTACTCTTTACGATAATTTCATTAGCGATAGCTATCGCAGGCCTATTATTTCTAGTTAATTTAGTTTTAATATTTATCACTGATAAAGCAGGTGCTTTTGGTGATTTTTTTGGCGGAATTTTAAACCCAATTCTTACATTTTTTACTCTATTTGGTTTGATAGTAACGATAGTAATTCAAAGAAAAGAATTCCGCCTTGCTAGGTTTGAATATGAAAAAACAGCTGATGCCTTGGGTACTACAGCAATTGAGACAACTTTTTTTAATATTCTTGATCTTCATCATAATCTTGTTTCAAACCTAAAACTAGACATGAAAGAGTTATCTAACAAAACAAAAGCTGAGCGAATTTTCACTGAGATAGCGGAAACATTCTTTCAAAGAACTATGGGCAACGCACTTCTTGATAAGGATGAAATAGTTGAAGGAAGAGAAGTGTTTGAAACAATTATCAAGTTTCTTACATCCAACTCTGAGTCCGCAGAAAACTCTTTGGAAAGGTATAAATTTATTCAAAATAATCTTAACCATATTCTTGGTCACTATTTTAGGAATCTTTATCAAGCATTAAAAATAATAAATAATTATGATGATAATAAGCTTTCAGAAGCTGATAAAAGGAAGTATACGAGCATATTGAGAGCTCAGCTATCTACAAAAGAACTGGCAATCCTTTTTTTAAATTGTATTGAAGGCGTTTCGGATAATGGTGAGTTCAAAAATTTATTAATCAGATATGAAATGCTCGAACATTTACCTATTCAAGCTGTTGAGGGTGGATATAAGTTAGCTGGATCTGAAAAGCCTCTAGCGAATGACGAAATGTTTCTTCAGTATCAAAAAGAGAAAGTTTTCGATAAGATTGATCTAAGTAAGCATTTTGGGGGGGCTTTTGGAAAAAATAAGAATGTTCCTTACAAGTTAAATCGCCCAAGCCAAGAGGTATAAACCTTTTTAAAGTTCTCGGGAAGTTGGAAAAGTCTGAAGCTAATCAAAACGTCCGTTTTGAAAAGCTTAATATAGAAAACTTTGCTTAAAGCGACTTCCCAGTAAACACAACCCTGCCAACAAGCGTACAATTCCCATTGATAGGCACTAGCTGCTCCGGCCAATTAGGGTTTAGTGCTTTTAGGTATTTTTGCCCGCCTTCGATAATAAGTTGCTTGAAGGTAGCTTGGTTATCATCATCAAGTCTAGCCACCACATAGGAGCCATGAATACAGGCGGCTTCTGGATCAACAAATATTAAATCACCATCTTGGAACTTTGGTTCCATGCTCACACCTTGAACACGAAGCACAAATGATTTTTCACTACAGTTAACAGGGCAAAGAAAGTGTTCTGCTTCCAAAGTACTCACTTCTTGAATATCCATCCATGCGCCAGCTTGTACCCAGCTGATCAGCGGTAGTCTGCTTTTTAGTTCGGGCCCGATTGACGCATTGTCAAAATCACCCACACCAAAACGTAAATATTCAGGCGTGCATTGTAACGCCTTTGCTATAGCCTCTATATTCCTTGGATTCTTAGTAGCCCCGCGCTCAATCTTCTGAATTGATGTCTGTGCTGAGTTGGTCATTTCGGCAAGTTGGTACTGTGTTAGCCCTAATGACTTGCGGCGCTCTTTTACTCTATTTGCAATGTCCATATTTATTCCTGTTGATTACTTTTATCACAATTAGTGATTTCTTGGTTTGATTATCACAACTTTTAGTAATTAACGTCAAACCCCTTTTGGTAATCAAAAAGATTACTTTTAGTGATTTAACTATTGAAAATTCAATTTGGTGATCTTATTATTACCAAAAGTAATCTTTAGGTGGTTTTATGTCGTTTATCAAGAAAGCCGTAGAGGTGGTTGGTGGGCAAACTCAAGTAGCCCGCTTACTTAAAACCAAACAGTCCGTTGTTTGGCATTGGGTAAATCGTCACGGACAAGCCCCAGCAAAGTACATCAACAAAATTTCAAAACTGACTAATGGTCAGGTTTCAGTCAGTGAGCTGTTATCTGATCACGAGAAATAAGGACATAGCGATGAATATGACTTTTGCGCTTTTAGCTCGTTTTAATAATCCAGTGGTTCCGTTAAGGGATGTATGTAAAGAGTTTTTTGGTGTAAACCCAAAGACCGCTGAGCAACATGCCAAAGCGGGTAAGTTTCCAATTCCTACATTCAAAATGCGCGACTCTGAACGTGCGCCAACATTCGTTAACGTGAATGATTTGGCTGATTATCTTCAAGCACAATACGACAGCGCCCGAGCTGAGTGGGAGCGTGTGCAATCATGAGCCATACCGTTGTTGAAGTTGAAGAGCTGATCACTGATCCAAGCCATTGGGAAATCCAAGTAATGAAAGTTCAGCAACTACGCGCACAAATTCGGGCGCACAAGGCAAGGCGTGAAGCAGAGGCCAAGCGCCTAGAGCAAGAACAGCGTGCGCGCAAAAATGGTGAGCGTAGCAATCAGTTATTAAAGTCGGCACTGGCGATGGCCGCCCGCAATCGCATGAATGAGCGGGTTGTGCTGTGAGCGTGACACCTGAGTCTCGCTCCCTCCCTATTTGCTGGGAGCTGGTTGATACCAATACCGATAACCCAAGGATGCAGCCCATTACCATTACACGGGCTGCGCCTCATTGTTGGGGCATGTTTGGATTTGATAAAACCGCAGAGCAAGTAAAAGAGCGTTTGGCGCAAATACCTACCAATCGTTTGCGCCGTATTGCTGCCCGTGAATATGCCAAACGTTTTAACTCAAGCAGTGCTAAAAACCCCGAACGTTCTGCCAATATTTATCTGCGCAAAACCACAGAGCGAGTGAGCGAAATTATCGAGCGTTCACCGCTTACCGTCCGCGAATTAAATAGTAAAAAAGCCCGTAAAGATAAAGCCAAACAACTGGCAACGATCTGCCAGCAAATGGGTATTGTCGAATTTACTCACTCAATGACAGAGGAAGATTTAGAGCAACTTGTATTTGCAGGTTACATCGCAATGCACGACTTTACTTTGTCACAGGGGATAAAGCCGCCTTACCAAGCAACGTTTAATGCCGCCAAGTCCACGCGAATAGAGGATAGCTGGCAGCGTTGTAATACTCATTTGCTGGCCGACCGATTAGAACGCGGTATTCGCCGCATGCAATGTGATAAGTGGTGGCTGCGAAAGCTCGACCGTTTGCGTGACACCACGCTTGAGCATTTGAATATCACTATGGGGCAGGTCAAAAAAGGGCTCTCCCCTTATGCCAGTAAAGATGCGGTGCAAGAGTTTCGCCACAGCAAAAAGTCACAGGCCGAGTGGGTCGAGTCTATGCAGTTAGAAAGTAAAGACGGCGACACCATTGATCTTGTCAAAGTATTCGAGGGGTCTATTTCAAACCCTGAGATCAGACGCATTGAAATGATAGTGCGGATCAGAGGTTACAAAGAGTGGGCAGAACAACAAGGCATGTCCTGCATGTTTTACACCATCACAGCACCGTCCAAGTACCACGCTAACAGTGATAAATACAACAATGCTTCACCACGTGAAACCCAAGAGTATTTGGTAAAGCAGTGGGCAAAGGTTCGTGCTGAACTATCCAAAGCTAAAGTAAAAGTGTTTGGCTTACGTATTGTTGAGCCTCATGCCGATGCAACCCCGCATTGGCACATGGTGCTGTTTATGAAGCCGAGTGACGAGCCCACAGTAACCAACACCCTGCGCCGTTATGCTTTACAACATGACGGCGGCGAAGAAGGAGCCGCGAAAAACCGCTTTGATGCTACGCCTGAAGACAAAAGCAAAGGTGATGCCGTGTCTTATATCATCAAATACATTTCTAAGAACATCAACGGCGCGCACATGGATGATATGTACGACGACGAAACAGGCCAGCCAATAGAGCCAGAAAACGGCATTGTGATGAATGTGGCTGCGTGGGCGAGTCGTTGGCGTATTCGTCAATTCCAGTTTATCGGTGGCGCACCCGTTGGCCTTTGGCGTGAGTTTCGCCGTGTGCCAAAGGAATCTGTTGAAAAGCTTTCTGAAATTGCAAAAGAGATATTCGAGGCCGCAGACAATAGCCGCTTTGCAGAATTTATTGAACTGCTAGGCGGTGCGCTCCGTGAACGGGAATGCCCCGTTGAACTTGCCAAAGAACTCAACGGCACTAACCACTATGGCGAGGATAAAAAGCGAGTAGTCGGGATTATTTCAGATGGGGTGACTTATGTAACCAGAGCCACGCAGTGGCTACTAAAGAAGCGCGACAGCGATTCTCCTTGGAGCACTGGAAATAACTGTAATACCCAAGTCCATGATTGGCAGGTCGGACACGGGGATAAGTTAGATCCCATCTTTTTAATACCCCCAGAGCACCGCAATGCAGTAATGCGGGGGGCAACTTACCAAGAAACAGACGAAAGAAACCAAACCGTTACCCATTATTGGGTTAGCGGTGGGCAGCTAATGCAGGAGTCAATGAGTTATGCAGCACAGAGTTAGATTAATCAAAGACAAAATAGAACAAGCGCAGCGCTTACCAGCGTTGAAAGCGGGCAAGAAAATCGAGCTTGCCGAAAGCGTATTAGATGAAACTGTTTCACTACTTTATGAAATGGTCAGCCGCATAGAAATTTTGGAGGCGCACTATGGCGAAATCGAGTAACGAGGAATTAGGTGTAATTGAGTGCGATGGATGCGGCACATTTGCCAGTATCCGCCGTCGTAAAAATGGCAAAAAGCTTTTGTATTTGCACTGCAAAAACTGCGGATTAGACCAAAGAAGCGGAGCGAATTTACAAGCGAAATGGGCAAAGGCCATCACCCAGCAAAGCCAGCAATCACAAGCTTTACAAAGCGAAATTTCAAAACCAGAGCAAACGGTGAGCCACTATACTCCAGCACCTGACGAGTGGACACCGACATTTGAGCAAAACAATAGCGAACTAGGAGCAAAAGCAGATGCAAGAACCAGCGAAATCACTACCGAACGAGATGCAAAAGACACCGATAGCGACAGCCATGGAGGATCTAACCTTTGGGGCTGGCTCGCAGTCTGCGCACTTGGAGTCGCAGCCATTGCCACAGGTGGAAGAATACAGCCATCTCGATAAATTTACCGCTGAGTCGAGTCACGAACCGCAAGCGGGTGAAGTGAGCGAAGCGGAAACAATGACCGACACAGATATTAGCGCCCTTGCAGGTTACGGAGTGTCGTCACTGGCTGACTTTATTGAATCGACGATTGAAGCCCCCGTCATTATTGACCATGACACCCGAGAGGTAATAGCGGAAAAGGCAACGCCTGTTGTTCGTAAATATTGCAAAGGTGACATGCCGCCTTGGTTTGCGAGGTGGAAGGAAGAAATCGAACTTGGCCTTGTGCTTGGTACGGCTGCAATATCAGTTTACAAACAGATCAAAGCACACGAAAAAGAGCAGAGCAGCAGCGAAAACCAAAGCGAAAAACAGGAGGTGGTTAGTGCCCATTAACCCTAACAATGCTTTAAAAGCAAAGCATGTTTGTTATTTGGCAGGAACTGGCGGCGGTAAAACAACGGCCGTTAAGCTATTAGATTTAGTTGGCGAGCAGTGCGCGATTTTCGATTTATATGGCGACTATAAATATGATGGCCGCAAGCGCGGTCACTTTAATGGCTTGGGTGGCCGTGCGGTTTATCACTTCAGCAGCAGAAAGCAGTTTGCTCAAGCCTTTGTGGATGCGTGGCGCTCGGGGAAAAAGTTTGTGGTTGCTTATAGCCCCGACTTTCCAAAATCCTTGAAGGGCGAAAAACTGAAAAAGGCTAAGCAGAACGAACTGTATTGGTTTGGTCAGTTAATGTGGGAAGCGGCAGACGGGAACCGTGAACTACATGTTGTGATTGAAGAACTCGCCAAGTTAAGCGATACCGTTGGTAAAGATGACTCGATTATTGGAGAGCTGGCGACAGGTGGGCGCAAGTTTGGTGTGGTACTTCATACGGTTTTTCAACGTTCTCAAGAAGTACCAAAAACCATTTGGAATAATTCACCGCGCAAAGTATTAGGCGCACAAGAAGCGCAAGCTGATGCAAAGCGTGTTGCGGTAGAGCTAGATGCCGATCTGCAAGACATTTATCAGCTCAGCAAATTAAACGCTCACTACGAAGATGAACGCCTTTATTACCTGATGAAATACAAAGGAGGGATAGGCAACATTGAGCCAAAAGTTATCTATTTAAAAACAGGGCAAGCCAAAAAACTCACCTTTGACCAACTTCGAGCTGCATAAAAAAGCAACAAAAAGAGCGGAAATTTCGCTCTTTTCGCTATAGGGGGAGCGAAAACCATTGTACAGCGGAGCGAAACGGCTGATTTATTACTTAGCGATTTTTTCAAGCACATAGGTAAATCGCATGATCAGTAAAACAGTTTTAACGTCCGTGGGTATGACCTTGGGCGTTCTAGCCGTACTAACTAACGTCCGCGCACTTCGTCCAATCAAGCGCACAATCGTAGGTTAAGGGGGCGTAATGTTAGAAGTTTCTCCACTCAATAATCTAACTGGCGTTGCCGCTGGCGGGAGTGTATCTGTCACACTACCAGTTGGCCGTACTTACGAGAAAATTCATTTTGAATATTCTGGTGTCACGCCTGAGCAAATTAAAAATTTACGTGTAGAGCTGCAAGGCCGCACACTTACCGAGTACGGTACGCTGCAAGACCTGCTGGATGAGAACGCCTACTTTAAGCGTGAGCAAGCCGCAGGGTATGCAACATTGTATTTTGCCCGTCCTGAGATCCAAGGTGTATTAAACCCGTCTTTGGTCGAACAACGCTTTTTCTCCCTTGGTACGGTGGGGCTTTCTATCGTGCAAATTAAGTTTGATATTGCCCAAGATGCAACCGCACCAGTAATTAAAGCATTTGCTGAAAAGTCATCTCCAAGCGCACCTGGTTGGCTGTTTAAGCGTCGAACATTTCGCTACAACTTTGCAGTGGGTATCAACGAGATTGAGAACTTACCACGCCCATTAGGTGCAAAAATTGCCTTGATTGAGATTAAAAAGGCGGGTGTTGATTCAGCCGAATTTCTTGTGAATAACGTGAAATGGCGCGATCACATTCCAGCATCACTACACAAACACCACCTTAAACAGCGCGGGCGCTCACCGCGAGCGAATACTCACGCCATCGACTTGTTCTTATCTGGTGATGTGTTTAGCGCGCTGGCACTAGACAACAGCATTAACGATATGCGCTTACGTGTTGAGGCATCGGAAGCGGGCAGCGCTGAAGTCGTCGTTCATTACTTTGACGATTACGCGAAATCAACATTCTAAGGGGGTTGAGCTATGCAACCAGAGGGAGCGCCAACAGTGGCGGCAACAAATACCGGTGGTGGCTTTTGGGATGGCGCGAACTCATTTTTGGGGAACGCGCTCAAAATGTGGGGCGATTACGAGAAAGTAAAAGCGGTTAAGTCGTCCAACGGGATCACCCAAAAAGAGCACATGAACACAGCTGAGCTAGATAATGGCGCGGCTGTGCTTGTGGATGCGCCAAAAACCCAAACGGCGCAGCCTAGAGAGCCAATGGTTTTCGGTTTACCTCAAAAAACCGTGCTGTATAGCTTTGGTGGGCTGCTAGCAGTGGCTTTAGTGATGAAGGCAATGAAATAAATGAATAATCCAAAGAACTTGAAATATTTTGCGTATGGGGTGGCTATTTCGGTAGTCGGTGCAATTGTTGCGGACTATGTTCGCGACTGGATGCGTGACAAGGATCAAGCCTGATGGTTGGCGCAATGTTAGGCGCAACGGGGGCTGTGCCTAACCTGACGAATGGCGCGGGCAGCCCGATTAGCTCTAGCGCGTCATCTCGAACAGGCGACCAAACACAGTCAATTGGTTTTACAGGCGGCAATATTAACTTCGGTGGCAGTAACAATAATCAATTGCTGATTATTGGGGTTGTGGCCGTTGCCGCATGGTACTTGTTGAAAAAGTAGGGGGCGATATGCGAGTGGCAAATATTAGCGAAATTCACCACATTCAATCTGCGGCAGCACAAGATTTTGAAGTCATAAAAGCAGAGGTAGAAAAAGGCTTGGCGGTCTTGGTTGAGTTCGCTGGTTGCTATTGCGTGCTTCGCCAAGACCGCGACGGGCTTTGTGTGGTCTGTGCAGAGGGCAAGAACTTGCGATTAATCGCGCCAAGTATTGTCGCGCTGGCACGTAAACTACAAGCCCCCTCTATCGTGTATCACACAAAGCGCAAGGCGTTAAACCGTTTATTGTCGGCTTATTCATTTGTCTACGAATCGACAGATGAAGAAGGCTATGCAGTTTATAGGATGGCTCTAGATGGGTAGTAAATCCAGAAGCAGATCAAGCCAAACCACGCACAATACCAGCACAAGTCTTGGGGTGCAGGGTGATAACAATGGTTATATCACTAATGGTGATGGAAACACTTACAACATAACACAAACCGATCACGGCCTTGTGGGGGCGGTTGAGTCACTTGGGGCGGATATGATGGCTGCAAATATAGCGGGCTTTGATTATGCCAGTGACCTAGCTCGGGATGGTTTTGACTATTCCAGCCAAGTTAATCGCGATTCGCTCGAATTTGCAGGCGGCGCGATGACTGACGCTATGGTATTTGGAGAGCGCGCACTTACACAAGTGAGTGATACGGCCAGTAACGCAATGCTGTTTGGTGAAAATGCAATGGCGCATACCAGTGATATTGCAGCTGATAGCATTCAGGCGCAAAGCACACTTAGCCGTGACGTGATAGCGGAAAACAGCGATCTCGCCCGAGAGATGATGACCATTTCAGCGGGAATAAGTAGCGACGTTGTCGGTTTTGCGGGCGACACCATCGACACCACCGTAAGCGCTCTTGATGGTGCGAATGCGCGGATGAGTGACGTTGCGGTCTATTCGATGGATAACGCATCCAATTTGGCAAAAGACTTGGGGCTTCAATTTATGGAGTCAACATTCAAGGTACAAGAGACCTTTAATGACCAAACATTGCTTGCCCATAAACAGGCTTTGCAATTTGCCGATCATGCGAGCCGTTCCGATGGGCAACAGCTCGCAATCAGCACCAATAAAACCATGATGTACGTAATGCTGGGCTTAGGTGGAATGTCGATGGCCGTAGCAATGATGAGGGCAAGCTAATGTTGATAAGTAACGAGTTAAAGGCGGGAGATGTTTGGGAGGTTAACGATGCTGGAACAGCATTCGCAGTTGTTCGTTCCTCGCTTGGGTTGAGAGTGAAAATGTTCGATGAACATGGTAAGGCGGTACTAGATAGTGATGTTGTTCAGGGACTTAATCTGAATGATATTCGCTTTGCCTCGCTCTACCTTCACGCTGAACGAGATATGCGAGTGACAGTATGGGTTGGAAAGCATAAGTATGACTATACTCCACAGCCTGAACGTGCGGTCTCAATAGTTTCTCGAACAATTGCAACCAGACCCGGTGTAAATAAATTACTTGATTTCGACCCACCACGATTACGAGCATTAATAGAAGCACCTTTTGATATGTGGATTGGCGGTGCGAATATGAAAGCCGAGTTTGGCGCAATTAAAAATGGGCGGCTATTCAAAGGTGGTTCCGAGATTGAGCTCACAAACTTCGGTGATATTTATTATTTTATCTCAGCCGAAAATAAGCGCGTGTTTCAATCCCAAAGTATCCAGCTACCGTATGTTGTTAAGTGGCTAAACTACAACAATAACATGCCATATACGCGCTCTCAGTTAGAGGGCGAGAGCGTGCCTTATTTTGATGTGTTTATCCCTGATGAGCTGGACAACGTCCCGTTTGATTTGCAAATAGACGACACAGTCAGAACCTATCCGTGGACTGAGACAGGGGGCGGTCCATACGAAGCGGGAATATACGCAACGGTTGGGGATATTGGTACGGAAGTGTTAAAGCTGTTCAAGTATGACCGAAGTGTAAATACGAGCAAAGTGTCTACGCCTGAAGGTGATACAAACTGGCCTTATGGCAATAAAACGTTAAGTATCACGCTATCAAAGGGGTGGCACAGGTTATTTATGGCCTGTGTATCACCACCCAAAACAACCGCTCGGGAAAACGGCCACGCCAACTTCACACCATCTGTGATGTATTTTGAATCGGTGTTCACCAATCAAGATGCGCTGCTTTCGTTGGGTGATGTGCAAATTCTTGAGGAACGGGCGTAATGAGGCTCGAAACATCACACATCGTCACAGCGTTAATTGTTTTGGGAATTGGGGTATATATGACGACGCAGCAATCAGCGCGGGGGATCCGCAATAACAATCCACTTAATATTGAAGCGGGTGAAAATTGGGTTGGCTTAGTTGGCACTGATGGCCGCTTTGCCATTTTTGAAACCGCTGAACATGGTATTCGTGCAGCCGCGCGTATCTTGCGAACCTACGCCACTAAATACGGCATTGTGAATATAGACGGCATTATCAATAGATGGGCACCGCCAACCGAAAACGACACGGCCAATTATATCGAGTTCGTATCGAAGCGAGTGGGAGTTGATAGTCAGCAGCCATTGTCTGAAAGTGATTACCCAAAGGTGATAGCAGCCATGATAACCATGGAAAATGGCGAGCAACCTTATCAACCTGAGCAAATACAACGCGGTTTTGAATGGGGGTTTTATGGGTAATTTTATCAGTAAAAACTTGAGCCTTTTGCTCACTATTGGCGGTATTTATTACGTCTATAAATATATTGATAGTGGCTCTAAGTCGGTTACTGAGCCGCTGGGCAACTGGCTCGCTAAACTGCAATTTAAGGCGAACGGTTCACATGATATTGAGCGCGAATGGGCGGGGTTTTTTCTCGATAGGTCAAAGCTCGATTTTAGCTATCGCGTAAAAGACGAACTGTGGCTTGAGGCCATTTTAAAGTTAAACCCACAGAACCAAGCATTAGTAGATACCATCTTTGATGCTGATATGCGTTTGCGGCCAGAATACCAAGTATTGCTAGACGCTGAGGTATCACCACAAACCATAGCAACCGTGCAAGCGAGGTAACAATGAGCGATAGCGCAATTTTAGGCATTTTAATTCAAGCTGGGGTGGGCATTGCCACCATTGCTACCATCAAAACAGACGTAAAGTGGATAAAAGACACCTTTAAAGAGGAACTGAGATCAATTAAAGCACGGCTAAACAAGTTGGAGGATCGCAAATGCTAGGCAAGATAGGCAAATACCTGTTAACCAAGCTGGCAACGGAAGCATTTATTAAAAGAGTGTGCTTAGCTACTGCTAAGCACCTAGCGAGCAAGTCATCGAACAGGCTGGATGATGAGTTAGTCGACGCCCTTGATGAAGCGTTAAATTGTTAAATATGTCTTGGAAAGCAAGAACCAGCCCGTTACCTACACAAAAAACCAGGCTGGTTATAAGCAAGGCTTGCTGATATAGGTTAAATAAAAAGCATTGATGTTCTTTTTGTACGTGCTATTGTTTAATTTGGACATAAGGGAGGCTTATTATGCTGGTTTACTCAATTTGGAACAACAAAGGTGGAACAGGGAAAACGAGTCTTGCATTTCAGTGTGTTACTCGATTTGCAGAACTTAATCCTGACAAAAAGATACTTGTTATCGATATGTGTCCTCAGGCAAATATGTCTGAGTTACTGCTAGGAGGCCAAGAAAGCAATGGCAGTAGTGCTCTACTAGCCAATCAGGCCAAAATACCACGCTGTAGTATTGGTGGATATTTTGATTATCGACTAGGTTCTCCATTCTCAGTGCCTAACTTTAATGCTAATGATTTTATAACAACCCCTAGTGTGGATAATGATACTATACCTCGTAATCTAGAGTTGGTATGTGGAGACCCATTACTTGAGTTGCAAGCAATAGCAATGAATACGTTGGCTAATAATGATATTCCCGGCATAAATGCGTGGATTGCAATAATTGATTGGCTAAAAGATCTACTGAGCAAATTGGATCATGATTATGTGTTCATAGATACCAATCCCAGCTTTTCTATGTATACCCAAATTGCACTTGCAGCTTCTGATAGAGTGATCTTGCCAGTTATGGCTGATGACTCCTCTAGAAGAGCAATTCAGAATGCTTTTTCGCTCATTTACGGACTTCGCTTGCCTTCAGAGGTTTATAAAAACTATACATTTGCAAAAAAGTTGGGAGATGCTGATCGCTCGCTGCCAAAAATTCATCTGCTAATTAAAAATCGAATTACTCAGTATATGGGGGATGCTTCTGCTTACAAAGCTGTGTTGCTAGGAATGGATGCAGACCTAAGGGATTTAGTAAAACAATATCCAACTTCCTTTACTTTCAAGGATCCATCAAGAGCTATGGCAAGTGTTCGTGATTTTGGAACGACAGGAGTTGTAGCCTTTGCTAGAGGCTGTCCTTTCTCTTCGATGCCTGTAGGTAAGCTAACAGTGGCAGGTAGAAGAGTACAGGTAAAGAAAGATTACAGGGATCAAGCGTTGGAGGCTATTGACTCTGTGGTACGTAAACTCAGTTAACAAATGAAAGTTGGATTAATTTTAAAAGTTAAGATAAGTGCAGGAACACTGCACTTATGGGTTCAATCGTGAAAAAACTAATTATTAATGGTTTCTATATCCACTACTTTAATATATTCAAAGACTTTTTGAATGCAACTTATGCGGAAACAACTGCGTATAAACCTGCCAAAGAATATTTAAATTCCGATGCCCAGTAACTTGGGCGACTTCTTCAATCGTATAGCCCTTTTCAAATAGTCGACTTGCTCCCTCGCGGCGCAGGTCGTGATAGCGCAGATCTTCAATCCCTAACTCATTACGTACCCGCTGAAATCCTGCGGTTACGCTGCGTGGGTTGTGGGGAAATATTCGCTCATCTATTTTTGGTTGGCGCTGTGCAATATCAAACGAGCCACCAAGTAGCGGCACTATCATGTGATTACCTGCTTTTTTGCGGGGGTCTTTTCTATCTCTGACCATCACCGTTTTATGCTGGGTGTTTAGGTCATCCCAAGTGATTTTGCATACCTCACCAATTCGCATACAGGTCAGCAGGCTAAAGTCTAAAATATCAAGGTAAGGAATGCGCTTGGTGCCGTTCGGGCGGTACTCCATACGCTTTTGTAGTCCTTCACGTAGTCGTTCGAGTTCATCACTTGTTGGGCGGCGGGTGCGCTTTTGGCTTTTGCCAACCAGCCCCATATCAATTAACACCGGTACGGCATCTTCAAATATTTTATAGTTGGCGTCTATGTTCCAAACGGGATAGGCCACCTTCATCACCGAGCGCAGATAAGCAACATCATGATAAATAGTTGAAGGGCTTGCGCCAGCATCGCGGCGGTTTCTGCAATGCTCTATGACATCACTTACTTTAAGTGCATTAGATTGGATTTTAGCTATATCACAATCCATCAGCATTTTAATAACGTACTGCTTAGTGCGACCTGTTCTATTCCACAAGTCGTGATCTTCAAAGTACATATTGAGTAGGGTGCCTAGGGTGACTGTGCGTTTCTTTTCAGTCACCCTTTCGGTTTCAAGTTCATGTACACGCTTTTTGCCCCATGTATCGGCAAGTGCTTTTGTGCTGAATGTTTTGCTTTCATTGTGTATAATCTTGCCTTGGCTTTTCTCGCGAACTATACATTTATAGCGGAGTTCGCCAGAGCTAAGCTTGCGTTTTTCGATTCTAAAACCAGCCACAGGAATTCCTTATAAGTTATTGATCTGTCCTACCCGTGAGGGGTGACATGAGGGTGACTGTATACCGAATTTTATGGAATTTCAAGGCGATCCAGAGCACTAGAGGTACTATGCAAAGTTCAGTTAAATCAGGCGCTAAGCCAGAAAATACAAGTGATTCAGCCTTTCGCCGCTTTAGCGTTGCACCCATGCTGGATTGGACGGATCGCCATTGCAGAACCTTTCACCGCAAGCTGACTAAACATGCGGTGCTTTATACAGAAATGATCACCACAGGTGCGATTATTTTTGGTAAAGGGGATTATTTAGCATTTGGTGCGCATGAGTTGCCTGTGGCATTGCAGTTGGGTGGTTCTGATCCTAAGGCGCTGGCAGAGTGTGCTAAGCGTGCTGAGGAATATGGCTACAGTGAGGTAAACCTAAACGTGGGTTGCCCGTCAGATCGTGTGCAAAATGGTCGCTTTGGTGCGTGTTTAATGGCTGAGCCTCAGCTCGTTGCTGATTGTGTGGCGGCGATGAAGGCACAAGTGAATATTCCGGTAACGGTAAAAACGCGCATTGGTATTGATGAACAAGATTCCTATGAGTTTCTTACGGCGTTGATTGAAGCCTCGCAGGCGGTGGGCTGTGATGACTTTATCATTCATGCCCGTAAAGCATGGTTGCAAGGGTTAAGCCCGAAAGAAAACCGTGAGATCCCACCACTTGATTATCCCCGTGTGTATCAATTAAAGAAAGACTATCCAGATCTGCATATCAGTATTAATGGTGGTGTTAAAACTCTTGAGGAATGTCAGCATCATTTGGCTCACCTTGACGGCGTCATGGTTGGCCGCGAAGCCTACAGCAACCCGTTTATGTTGTCGCAGGTTGATGAGCTGCTGTATGGCGAAGCTGCGTTTACGCAAACTCGCCATCAAGTCGTAAGAAGCATGTATGACTACTTTGAAAGTGAAATGTCGAATGGTGCAAACTTTTGGCATATTGCGCGTCACATGTTGGGTATTTTTCAAAATCAGCCCGGTGCGAGAGGGTTCCGTCGTCATTTATCAGAAAATGGCCATAAAAAAGAGGCTGGCATTGAGGTGATGGAAAAGGCGCTGTCTTTTGTACCTGAAGCGTAAAATATGTTAGCTCAATCCCGTGTGTGAAAAAGACGATTTTATCGTCTTTTTCACTATTTAATGTCTCTCAATAAATCTATTTTTCTTTTCAAAAAACCTTAACTCAATGATTTAATTTTGTTTTTATTTTTGGCACGGCTCTTGGAATAGTCTAACTATATTATAAAAGGAGCCGAACAATGACCATCATCAACAGAATTGAAGATCTTATCAAAGCAGAACTTAACGCTTTATTAGACAAAGCCGAAGACCCACAAAAAATGGCAACTCAGTTAGTGCGTGATTTAGAAGAAGCACTATCTGATTGTCGTGCAACGGCAGCTGAGCTTATTTGCCAACAAAAAGTAGCACAGCGTCAAGTTGAGCAAGCAAATAAAGCTGCGACAACGTGGCAAAGCAAAGCCGAACATGCCCTTGAAAAAGGTCGTGAAGATCTTGCCCGCTCAGCCCTTGAGCAAAAGCAGCAAGAAACCGAAAAAGCACAAGAAGCACAGCAAAAAATTGATGATCTTGCGCCTGCACTTGAAAAACTCAGCGCAGATGCGGACAAGTTGCAAAGCAAAATTCAGCAATTAAAGGCAAAAGAAAAGGCCATGTTGCGCCGCTTGGAAACTGGTAAGGCAAGGTTAACCATCAAACAAACGCTTAATAGCGATGACATGCGCTCCGCAACGCGCAAGTTCGACGAGTTAGAACGTAAGGTGGCGCGTCTTGAAGCCGAAGTCGAATCCTATGACTTAGGGCAACCTGATGTATGGCAGCGCTTTGAAGATGAGCAAAAGCAACAACAAATCGACGATGAATTAGCCCAACTGAAGCAAAAAATGGCGAGCTAGGCTCGCCCAAAGCAACGACTGAGCAATCAAGACGAAAGGGGATAAAGATGAAAAGCAGATATCAATCAACACTGTCTCAAATGAATAGTTCAAAGAAAATTGGTGGCGTATGTGCGCAACTAGCACAACGTTTTGATATGCCAATTTGGTTAACGCGTTTACTAACGGTATTGCTGTTTTTTAAGTTTCCAATGTTGGTGTTATTGGCGTATGGCGTCGCTTGGTTTGCAATGCCAAAAGCGCAATACGAAAACTAAGTAACGGCGATGAGGTAGGCACTATGAAAGTCGTGGCCGGTATATTATTAGCGCTGGTATTTTTATTGGCGCTATCTTGGGTGTCGCTGCCACTGGTATGGTTAGACATCAGCGATCTGCAACTCGATATGGGATTCGACCTAGGTTGGTTTGGCTTTGAAATACTCACGTTGCTATTTGCAATTGTAGCGCTGGTGGTGCTAGGAGCACTCTTGAGCGCGGGTGTTTTAGGGTTGCTCCTTATTGTGTTCATTGGGCTAGTAATGACATTGCTATTTAATTCGCTGATTGTGCTATTTCCACTCATCTGTATTATTGCAATTGTGTGGTTAGTGGTAGACAAATCTGCTCAAGCAAAAGTGTGAGCAGTGGGTTTTTGTTGGCGGTAGGAGATAAAAAACACGCTAAATTGGGATCTGTGATATAGTTATTTGCAGTTATAAATCCAAGGAAAGCCAACATGAAATCAAGTGTAATCAAAACCTTAATTTTTGCTTTATCAACTTTTATCGGCTTTAACGCTTCAGCTCATCAAGGGCATGAGCATGGTGAACATCATCATGGTTCGGAGCAACTTTCTGTTCACAACGCAACCGTGCGTACTTTTTTACCAGCAGCACCTTCAACTGCAGGTTATCTCGTTATTGAAAATCCAACGCAGCAAAATAAAGTGCTGGTTAAGGCAGCGCTTGAAGGCGTTAAGCGGGTTGAAATTCACGAACACGTTCATAAAGAAGATATGATGAGAATGCAACGTGTTGACGAGCTCGCTATTCCCGCTGGTAAGTCAGTGACATTTCAGCCTGGTGGTTATCACTTAATGGTGTTTGAACCAGTAGAAACATTAAAAGTCGGTGAGAAGCGTAAGCTTACGCTATATTTTGCTGATGGCGATAGGATCTTCACCATGGCGGAAGTCGTCGCACTTGCAGACATGTTTGGTGGCAAAGAAAAATCAAACGCAGGACATCACTCTCATCACTAAAAACAGTGAGGTATTAAATGGGAAATCATACGGGAAAAATCATCTCTGGCATTATCGCTGTCATACTTCTGGGTTATGTTATAGCCGTGTATTGGAGTGTGGAACCAGAACAGTTTGACGTCGTCGCGGCTGCAAAAGCGGATGCGCAGAAAAATGGCAATACATTGGTCACTGGGTACGTGACGACACATACCTTGATTAAAGTGACAGATACGCTTTTGAATAAGCCGGGTGGTTACTTGTCGAACGACATGATGCCACCTAGCGTAATGATGGATAACATGCCTGCTTGGGAATACGGCGTGCTTGAGATGACACGAGATCTTACGCTTTCGATGCGTAAAGATTTTAGTCGTTCACAATCTCAATCGACTGAACACCCGAGTTTAAAACTAGCCCAACCACAGTTTAATATCAGTTCAACAGCGTGGATGTGGCCAAGTGCTGAGGGTGAGTATCAAAAAGGTAATGACTTACTACGTCAGTATTTGACTCAAATTTCTGATAACAGTAACCGCGACAGTCAGTTTTATGCGCGTGCTGATAACTTGAGAGCTTGGCTAAAAGAGGCCGAAAAGCGCATGGGCAGCTTAAGCCAAAGATTAAGTGCGAGCGTAGGGCAAGACAGATTAAATACCGATTTAGCTGGGGATTCGGCAGCCGATCAAGCAACCATGACGCCAAGCCATAATATGGTGAAAACCTCTTGGTGGCAGATTGATGATGTATTTTATGAAGCCAGAGGTGCCACATGGGCGTTACTGCACTATATGAAAGCGGTAGAGCATGACTTTAGACCAGTGCTTGAAAAGAAAAATGCACTTGTCAGCCTACAGCAGATCATCAGAGAGTTAGAGGCGACTCAAGAGACAGTGTGGAGCCCTATGGTGTTAAACGGCAGTGGCTTTGGCTTGGTAGCGAACCATTCTCTGGTTATGGCAAATTATATTTCGCGAGCCAATGCGGCTCTCATCGAACTTAGTGAACTTTTAGCGCAAGGATAACATCATGAAAAAACACTTTTTAGCAGCGGCATTATCTCTCGCTTGCTTAGCACCAGCTGCACATGCAGATACGGTACTCGGGCTTTATGTCGGTGCAGAAGGGTGGGATACCGAAAGCGAAGGTAGCTTTGCTGAAAAAGGCAATATGCAAACCTTTAACTTTGACGATGAAACTTTTACGAGTTTTTATGCTGCACTTGAGCACCCAGTGCCGCTAGTACCAAATATCAAGTTACGCTATACCGAGCTTGAGTTAAATGGTCAAACGACGTTAACAGAGTCTTTTGACTTTGGCGGCCAAGTTTATACAGTAGGTACTGACGCGACAACAAACGCAGATCTAAACCACATCGACTACACATTGTATTACGAAGTGCTAGACAATGACTTGTTGACGTTAGACTTTGGTGTGAACTTTAAGCAGTTTGACGGTTCTATTATGGTAACTGGTACTGCAAATGGTCAAACTCGCACAGAAGAAGTTGAATTCTCTGGCTTTGTTCCTCTAGGTTACTTACGTGGTGAAGTTGGCTTACCGTTTACTGGACTTAGCGTTTTTGCCGAAGGCAGCATGCTGGCAATTGATGACAGCAAAATTCAAGATTATCAAATTGGTATCGCTTATGAGTTTATCGACAATATGGCTGTTGATGTCGCGGTAAAAGTGGGTTACCGCTCTATGGTACTTGAGCTAGATGATATTGACGATATCTACACTGATTTGGATGTCTCAGGTCCATTTGCAGGGATCCAACTACACTTCTAAGATAGTCTAGTTTACTCCTTTAGCGGCTTGGTACGAGTGATCGACCAAGCCGTTTTTGTTTGTGTTGAATAAATAGAACAGCTTCTTTATCTCTCTTCCCACTCGAGAGAAAATTCGCTTTCAAAGGCCTTTTCTACAAGTTGCTTGTATTGTTTATTGATTGGGCTTTGGAGTAATTTTTTTAGCTCGTCTCCGGTTTGTGTCAACTTGTAATAGCTCAGTACCAAATCATTGGATTTGGCCGTTAAGGTCATTTTTTTACGTAAATACACCAGCTGCATTGACTGTCCTTTTTGTAGCGATGCGGACTCAATTTCTTGCCGATAAAGGATATTAATATCCATCAGCGTAAGTATATTTGGGAAGTTCAGCCCAGCTTGGCTTAAGTTGATGGATTCAGTACTGCCTTTACGTAGCAAATCAAAAATAGACGGCTTTTTATAGTATCCATGAAGAATAAGGTAGCTGTCTTCTTTTTCTAAGTAGCCACACAATGGTGCACATCTTTGTAAAGCGGTTGCTTCACGTTGGGTCATCATCTTTAGGGTTTGCAGACTTTTAATTGAAAAAGTACCGGGTGTAATACTTTCACCCACTAATATCTTTGCCCACAACTTTTGCATAGAGTGGTTGGCAATGTCTTCTGCAAGGGTGATGAAGTGCTCCAACCAATCGGGATCAGGGCGACCTCGGGCGGTAACCTCGGGGCATAATGTAAGCGCCATGCCCATAATGGCCTCAAGATTTTGCTGGCGCTGGATTTTGATTAATTGTTGGCGCTTTAGAGCGCGTTTTAGTGTGCCATGTTGAGTTCGCACCGTGTATTGGTTGTCTTTATTTTTATCAGACTGATAACGGTCATTTTGAGTGACAAGCGGTGTGATCCGTTTCACCATAGGGTAGCCGAGCTTTTCTTCAATCGAAAGCGCTAAGGCTGACTTTACTTGTGCATTTTTGACTGCCATATCAAGCTCGTAGTTTATACAGTGTGTGCATATGGTTCACTGCAGAGTTAGTTAGTTGCTGTAAATACTGCTGCATAAAAAGTGCGATAAAGCTGCCAATAAAGGGCGTATTGGCTCTTCCTTCAATCGTGATGGTCAGTTTTTTATCGGCCTGAACGGTCAACAAATTAAGGCTAATTTTGGCTAAATGTTCATCGTCTACATGTAATGACAGCTCTAAACTCTGTTCGTTGATTTTGGTGATGGTCATTTCAGCTTCTCCCCAAGGATGCACTAATACTGCTGAGCCGCCCACTCGTTGCTTTTTTGGCAAAATACGAAAATGGATGTCTTCAGTTGTTTGCCAATTAAATAATGCTGGCCAATGGGATAACACCAATGGAGAGAGTGTTGTGTTATTTGCAGAAATATCGGTGCTTTTTACCATTTTATAATGGTGTGGCATCGCTAAACCAGCAATCACAATGACAAGTGCCAAAATCATCAGCATTCTAATAGGAGTAGATAAACGTTTGATACAGAATCCTCTTTGGTAAAAAGTATGCTAAATCATCTATTTTGTTCTATGCTCGACTATAATATTTCATGTATGTTAATCAAACAGAACTGTAATAGTAAAAATGTACCATATTTTGTAAGATGGTAAACACTGGAGTGAATCAGTGCCTATAATTAAAGAGTAGTGCGGATTTAAAGGGTAAAACATGGCACCTGAGCAAGAAGATTATTTGTTTGCAGAGCACGAAGAAGTTACTCAAGAAGAAGAAACGACAAGTGCTTTTTGGGATGTCTTAGTCGTTGATGATGATCCTGAGATCCATTCTGTTACTAAACTTGCGCTGTCTAATTTAGAGTTTTGGGGCAAAAAGCTCAGGTTTTTTCACGCCTATTCTGGCAAAGAAGCCATTGAGATTTTAAAAGAACAAAATAATATCAGTATCCTTTTACTTGATGTGGTGATGGAAACCGACGACGCAGGTCTAAATGTCGTCCGTCGAGTGCGCGAAGAGATCAAAAATATGGCAGTACGTATTATTATGCGTACAGGTCAACCCGGATATGCACCGGAAGAAAAGATCATTCGTGAGTTCGACATTAACGATTATAAAATGAAGACTGAGCTCACCCGCAGCAAACTGGTTACTTCTTTACTTACCGCTATCCGTTCTTATCAACAAATTTGTGAGCTCGAAGCGCAAAGCCATGCACTAGAGCAGATCCTTTCAGCTTCTCGCGCCATACTTGGCCATACCGATATGGGCTCCTTTGCAGCAGCGGTCATTGCCCAATTGGCAAATATTTTAGATGCGTCAGGCGAAGGCTTAGTGAGTGGCTACCTAGACGATGATACGCATTTAAGGGTGTTTGGCGGTAGTGAGCAGTACCGTGAATTCTTTGGCCATGGTATAGAGCAACTTGATAATGGTCGTGTCATCATGCAAGTGCAAAACTGTATTGATACCGAATCCCACCAATCTACCGCGCATGACATTACCTTCTTACTTGAAAGCAAAAACAAAAAGGCAGCCATTTATTTAGAGCTAGAGGCTGAGCCATCGGAAGCGCAATTGAAGTTTGCTGAGATATTCCTGACGAACGTTGGTGTTGGTCTTGATAATATTAAGCTATTCAATGAATTACGTGAGGTTGCTTACAAAGATAATCTCACCAAACTGCCTAATCGCGCTAATTTTATTGAGAAAATAGAGTCTTACTTTAACCAGCAGCAGTCGCTCGTTTTTATTCTTGTTGATATTGCTCAATTTTCTGACATCAATAACGGTTTAGGCCAAGAAGTTGGGAACTTGTTGTTATTAGGGGTTGCTGAGCGAATTAGTATTGAATTTCCTGAAGCCCAGTTGATTTCACGAATTGGCGCGGATGTGTTTGGCTTTTTAATGCCAGAGTCGCAGTTTGATGAAGAGTCTTTTATTGATAACTTGTGCGTGCCCTACCATGTCGGGGAGCATTTGTTGACTATGCACTTTCATATTGGAGTGTGCCGTCAAGAAGACTTTCAACCGCAAGGAATAGAAACTTTAAAACTTGCGTATATTGCGCTTAACCAAGCAAAACAGTCGAGTATTCCACTGGATTGGTATACCCCAGATTTAGAAGAAAAAATGGCTTGGAAGCTGGGGTTAATAAGACAGCTCAGGCAAGATTTTGAGATGAAAAAACTCGAGGTCTGGTATCAGCCTCAGTTTTCTATTGCTGATCGCAAGGTGATTGGCTGTGAGGCTTTGTTGCGTTGGCCTTCTGGAAACGGGAATTATATTTCCCCTGCGATTTTTGTTCCGCTTGCGGAAAATGCAGGGCTTATTGTCGAAATTGGCCAATGGGTATTAGAACAAGCCTGTCAGTTGCAGGCAACTTTGCAACAGCAGGGGTTTGGTGATCTTAGTATTGCTGTGAATGTTTCTGTACCGCAGTTTAAGGTGCCAAACTATGCACAGCAGGTTAAAGACACTATTTTGTCGTTTAATGTGGAGCCAAAGCATATTGAGCTCGAAGTGACAGAAAGTGTGGTCATGGATGAGGTAAATTCGGTGATCAATACACTCCAAGAGTTACAAGAATTTGGTGTTGAGGTTGCAATTGATGATTTTGGTACTGGATTTTCTTCTTTGAGCTATTTGCAAAAACTACCTTTAGCACGGCTTAAAATCGACCGTGCGTTTATCAAAGATATCCCTCACGATGACAGCGGTGCAATTGCCGATCTTGTGATTTCTTTAGGTCAACATCTTGGTCTAAAAACGATTGCTGAAGGCGTTGAGACAGAAGAGCAAATGGCGGTGTTACAAAAACTCGGCTGCGATGAGGTACAGGGATTTTTATTAGCAAAACCGATGCCTGAGCGAGACTTACTTGAATTTTTAGAATCAAATTAGTCAATTGTGTTGTGAAAATCGGTGCAATTGCTTTTCTTTGTAATGTTGATTAGACTAAAGTTCGAACACTCCGTTCTTAAGTGTACTTAGGTACTTTGTATTATTAATAATAAAGGATTTGCTATGAAAATCGCAGGAGTTTGTGTTGTCCTATTGGTGCTTCTGTCGGGTTGTAACTCAACGACCGAGTCGGCAAAAAACAATAACGAGAGCACGATAGCTAAGAATCAAGATGATTTATACTGTAAGCAAGATATCATCACGGGTAGTAAGTTTACAAAACGAAGATGTCGTACTAAAGACCAGATCGAGCATGATCGACGTGCGGCAAAAGACATGCTTAACCGACAGCAGAGTACTGTTGGCGTTCAGGGCGGTCAGTAAATTTCGCTTTGTTAGACTAGCACGAGCAGTCTAATTATTTGCTCTAATTGAGGAAACGGTTGCGAGTTGCGCTGAAAACTCCTCTTTTAGAGCAATTACCTTTCTTTCTCTCAAGTTTAAATTACGCTTTATCTTTCCTTACTATCTCCATTTATTTAATTGTGATTACGGTGTATGAACGTTAGCGGTGACAGATATTATTGTGTGCATGGTATCTCATGTTTTAATACCAAATAGCCTTAATACCCACTCAATGTGAGGGGGTAAATCTGACGCTAGCTGCGTTAACAACTTCTTTTTAGAACGACTAGGTGCCTTGTTGCTAGCTGGATGTGGAGCAAGCGACAAGACTTTCTAACCTCAAAAATAGCTCACCTTATTAAAAAGGTTTTGATGTTAGGTGAGTAGTTAACAGATGTTTGCCTTCTAGACATCATGATTAAGCAGTGGTGTGAGTGACGTTAAACTAAAAAGCCCCCGCAGCTTTAAACTTGCGGGGGCTGATAATTACGACTAAATCTTGCAGGCTTTAGACTACAGTCTAAATGTGAAACCTGCGAAGATATAGCGACCCAAAGAATCATAGAAACCAGGGTAAGTGTTACCATTTGCTGGGCCTGCAGGACCATTTGGTACTAGTGGAGCAGTATTATCAAAGATATTATTTACACCACCGCGGAATTGCAGGTTATCAGAAGCATTCCATGTTACTGCAATATCAACGTAGTCACGCGCAGTCATTGGAACTGGTCCATCGATTACTTGACCGTCGTCATTTCGTGCGAATTCCTTCACTTCACTTACATAACGATAGGTTGCTGTAACGTTTGCATCCCAAGGTGTTACCCAAGTTGTTGAGAAGTTTGACTTAAAGTCAGGAACTGGGTATTCACATACCGCTCTATCCCAACGACCAGCACAATCGTCAATATCACCACCTGGTAAGTTTTGCGTTGCAAACTTATCTAGCCATGTACCGATTAGCTTGAAGCGTAAAAGACCCATATCATCAGGTAGGTTATAACGGTAAGATGCATCAAAATCGATACCGCTTGTATCTACACTACCAATGTTTCTATCGATTGCAGTGATAGAATCTTGGCCTAGCCATAAAGAACCTGTCGGACCACGGTTAATCAGTCCACAGAACTCGTCGTTACCATTAATCGCACACTGATTGAAGATTGTTGCTTCAGGAATTGCTTGAATTGCGTCTTCAACAGTAATGTCGAAGTAGTCAATCGCAATATCTAAACCTTCAATGGCTTCAGGAGATAATAGAATACCAAACGAGATAGTATCTGACTTCTCAGGCTCTAGGTCTGGGTTACCACCAGTGATACTGTTGTATTGACCTGCTGGGTTGATCAGTGCGTTTGAACCATATTTAGATGGATCAAGACCTGTTCTAGCACACTGTTCAACGGTTAGAGTTGGGTTGTCACCACCACATGGATCTTCCCAGTTAAACAAACCTTGTCCAGCAGATCTAAATAGGTCACGCACGTTACCTGCACGTACTGCACGTTGGAAGCTTGTTCTCAAACCAAGTTGGTCATTAACGCGGATATCAAACGCACCTTTATAAGTGTTGGTTGTCTTATCTGTTGAATAATCAGAATAGCGGTACGCTAACTCTAATGTTATATAATCAGCAAATTCAGAGTCTTCAACTAAAGGCACGTTGAATTCTGTAAAGAATTCATTAACGTCAAACTCACCACTTACACCAAGAACTGGACCACCTTGGCCTGCACCGTCACCTGACTGGAAGCCTTGATCTGGATTGAAGTCTAGCGACTCTTTTCTGTGCTCAAGACCAAATACCACGCCCACACCAGTGGAAGTACCAGGTACTACAACGCCGTACTCAGTAAGGTCACCAGTAACATAACCACTAATTTGTTTTGTTCTCGTGTCACCACGAGCAAATAGAGGCATAGTTAGGTAGTCGATTTGCTCTTGAGTGATTTTCGATGGATCGAAAATATTCCAAGGAATACAAGTTGGATCGCTACCATCTACAACTGACTTACATACCACGTTGCCGTCATCATCTGTTGTTGCTTGTAATGAACGAATGATTCTGGTTGTAGACATGTCGTTTTGGTAAGTTTGAGCATATGATACGTTACCAAAGTTCATATACGCATCATAAGTCCAGTTGTCATCGATTTCACCGCGAACACCTAGTACAAAACGAGTTGAGGTATGGCGAATATCGTCTTGACGAGGGCCACCTTCAACATTACGTTTACCGATGAAAGCACCTTCTACAACACCATCAACTGCAACACCACCAGGTCCACAAAGCGTATTTCTTTGTGAAGCTGAAAGTAGCGGGTTATCACAGCTAATATCAACTTGGTTGAAGAAAGAACCAGAAGGTGCGATCTGAGCTACTGTGCGGTTGTCCATGTAGTTAAACTCAGCATAAAACGTATGGCTGTCGTTAAAATCATAGTGACCTAGTAAACCAAATGTTTTACGTTTGTCTGGACGTTGGAAATAGTTTAGTGGGCCGTAGTTGTACACTGTGCCAGCCGTAGGAACGAAATCGGTACCAGCTACTTTGTAGTCATAGGTATCGAAATCGGTAATACGGCCATCAGGAATTGTTCCTGAACCACCACAGACACGTTTACCTGTGGCATCGATATTCATAGCACAGGCACTGTAGTCACGGTTATCCTGTGTCACTTCTTCGATATCACGCCAAGTCGCGTAACCTGTGATGTTAGCACGGCCATCTGCAGAGTTTGCACCAAAAGTCAGAGAGATATCATGGGTGTCACCATCCCATTGACTTCCGTCAGGTACCGGGAAGCCTCTATCTTTTAGTGCTCGTTGCATGTCTTTGTGGTCGTTATCATGTTGATAAACACTACCTTGATACTCAACTTGGAAGCCTTCAAAGTCGTCTTTCATGATAAAGTTTACAACACCAGCAACAGCGTCTGAGCCGTATGTTGCTGACGAACCACCAGTTAACACATCGACACGATCAACTAAAGCTGCTGGGATTTGGTTAAGGTCAGCACCGATACCACCAGCAACAGGAGAACCAGAAGGCAAGCGACGTCCATTAACGAGTACCAATGTACGTTCTGTGCCTAAGTTACGAAGGTTTACTGTTGCGGTACCTGTAGCTCCATTTGCTTGGCCTGAAGTTTGGTCAGCAAAGATTGCAGGCATATCGTTGAGTAGATCTTCTACCCTAGTAATACCTGCAACTTTAATGTCTTCGGCCGTAACACTTGTTACAGGGCTCGCACCAGTCATGGCTGCTCGCTTGATACGAGTACCAGTAACCTCAATTCGTTCTACGCTATTAGTAGCGTTGGCATCTGTTTCTTCAGCGTGGGCGATACCTGATACGCCTGCAGTCAGCGTTGAACAAGCCAGTAGAGATAGCCTGATCGTTGCTGATAGGTTAGAAAGTTTCATCTTATTTCCTTATTTATTTATTTATTAGCAGAGTAGGAAAATGTTCCTGCAACATAGAACTTACAACGCATCTACTGAAAGTTCAATGATTCGTTTGTAAAACCGTCAAATGTAATGGAGATATGAGTTTTTTTATAACGAAATTATACGGATGAAAGTTGAAACAAAACATTTCTAGATAAAAGTAAAACAAAGGAATGGGTAAGATGCTGCCAAAAAAAAGGACACCGCGATGGTGTCCTTGATGATGAATGCCTGTGGAGTTGCTTACTCTTCAGTGATAAATGCTTCACCGGATTGAATCCACTCTGCTGGTGGTGATCCTTTCAGGTGATAATCAAAGTATTCTTTCATACGAATTGAATAATCTAGCTGATTTGGCAGCTTTTTCAGATGGTGCGGTTCACCTTCGTATTGTAAGAAAATGGCGTCTTTATCATGTCTTCTTAAGGCTAAGTAGTATTGAATACCTTCTTGCCAGGGCACTGCTCCGTCGTTATCGCCAAACATGATCAAAATCGGCGTGTTTACTTTATCCGCGTAAAACACTGGAGAATTTTCTATATATAATTCAGGCGCCTCCGTTAATGGTTTACCTATACGGCTTTGGCCTGTTTCGTACTGGAACTGTCTTGCAAGGCCAGATTCTAAACGGATCCCACTGAACGCAGAGGTCATATTGGATACTGGTGCGCCAGACACAACTGCTTTAAACATATCCGTCTGTGTGATCATAAATGCACTTTGGTAACCAGCCCAAGAGTGGCCCTGTAAGCCAATTTTATCCGGATCCGCAACACCTGTATCAATAAGCGCCTGTGCTGCATTGATCATGGTTTGTGTTGAAGAGCGCCCAGGGTGACCGATTTCAAAACGAATATCAGGCAAGAATATCGCATAACCGTTAGAGGTATACATTGGCAGGTTTGGTCTGTGATTTAACTCCATTTTCGGGAAGTCATACATGCGCTGGCTCATATAGCGGTAGAAGTAGATAACAACCGGCACTTTATCACCTGCTTTATAATTTGCAGGTTTGATTAACACGCCTTGAAGATCTTCACCATCGTAGCCTTTGTACTTCACAAGTTCAGGTTTTTGGCCCCAAGCAAATGTCTGCTGCTGTGGGTTTAAATCTGTGAGTTTTGTCGGGTTATTAAAGCTGCCATCTGAGACCCAATAATCAGGAAATTCTTGATAAGACTGTCTTGTGAAAATATAAGTGTCCGCCTCTTTGGCTTTTCTCACTACGCTATATTTAGCTTCGCCAGACAAAACAGTTTGCAACTTGTTATCTTGTAGGGAAAGCGTTGCAATATGCGTTTGTTTATTTTCGAGGTTGTGCGCACTTAACAGTAAGGTATCGTCCGGGTTAAAACCTAGTTTGTCCTTGTCTTTATACTCAATGCGGTATTGCGTTTGGGTCTTATAGCCGTCAGTTAGTCGAGTTGCTTTTGCCGTTTTGGTATCAAATGCCCAAATATCATATTTACTGTAGGCGTAGAGCGTCGAACCATCGAGCTGCCAACCAGCAAATCCAAACCCTTCATTTGGTTCTGGCTTATCGTGTTTATCATCAGCAAACAGTGCATTTTTAACGGCTTTGCTTACTGGGGTAAGCTGTTGAGTGGATAGTGATTTCAACCAGACTTGTTCACCGTCGAAATAGGCCGCATGTTTACCATCAGGCGCGACAGTAGGGCGATTTGAACTTTCTTTAACAATGAGTTGTTTATCACCACTGCTGATATCAACGCTATAGTAGTCGCGATAAAAGCCCTTGTACATAATTTGCTTTAGGTAAGGGGTATCGTCGCTGCCCAGCACAAAATTTGCGTTTGTGCGCAGTGAAATAGACGGCACTTGAAGGTTTTCAAGCTGTACTACACGCTCGCCATTAATATGATAAACCGCTTGATAATGTTGATCTCGACGGCTTTCATTCCATGTTTTTATTTCTCGAGTTTTGATTTCAGGATCGGCATTGTGCCAAACCTTTAAGCCTTTTTGCTGGCGAATGGTATCGTAATCAAAAAGTGAGCTTTCATCTGTGTATTTGAGTACTTTGGCTTTTTCTTCAAGCTGTGGACGATTTTCAAAAAACAGTCGTGAGCCATCTTCAGACCATTTGATTGATGCTGTCTTGCCTGAAAACCAACCGCTTGGGTTGTGGATGTCGGTAATTTTATTGCTTGTTGGAGACCATAATTTGAGTTGGTAGTCGCGGCGGCGTTTGTCATCGTTGACATAATTACCTAAATAAAAAGCGACATGTTGAGAATTGGGTTGCCAAGCAATGTCTCCTAAAGTCACACCGGGCTCATCAATAAGACTTGTGATTTGAGTGCTTGCTAAGTCAATAACGGCAACACGGTTTTTACTGCCGTCTTCACTGCGCTGATTGACCAGTATCGCGTTACTATTTGGTGCTACTTTGTATGCTGCGATATCGTCATAGCGAGTGCTTTCATTGTTAGAAAGATTCAGCACTACAAGCGTTAAGGCGTCATCACCTTTATCTGCATTGATTTTGAGTTCATCAGTTTGCTCGTCTGTATTCGCTTTTGCGTCTGACTTGTTGTCGCCTTTTTTTAAATCCTCACGGTACACCAACCACAGGCCATCATCTGAAAGTTGATAATCTTTAACTGAGCTAAAGGTTTGCAGGGCCTTGGTTGTGGTGTTCACCAACACTAAGTTGTTCTTTAGCGTTTTTTTCTTCTTTTTATCTGCAGTTTCTTTTTCAAGTAGGGTAGGGCGTTGGGTAAAGCCAATCCATTGAGCGCCTTTATTGATAACTGGATTCGTGCCACGGGGAACTGATGCAATCAGTGCTTTATTATTGAGAGAATACACTTGACCTTCGCTGTCACCACGGTAAGGCTTTGCACTTAGGCCGAGGAATGTGCCTTGTTCAGAGATCACCGTACCCTGTGGGTAACGAAAATCAAAAACGTCTTTAAATTCTAGGCTGGGTTTAGCTGCTAAGCTGCTTACACTAAAAAGTGCTGCGCTTAATAGAGAGAGTTTTAGAGTCATATTTAGAGCATTTTAGTATGTATTTATGATGTTTCTATCACTTTTAACAGTGAAACTAAAATGCTCTGCGGTGTGCGGATGTATTTAAGCGGCTAGCCGCAGGTGTTTAAAGCCAGATTTTCTCAAGCTCAACCCACTGTTTATCGAATTGCGCGGTTGGTTTTGCTTTAAAGTCACTTCTGACAAACTGATTCATCTTACCCTCAACAAAAGCTAAGAATAGGTTAGCCAGTACACTTTCTTCGCTCGTGAATGCCTTACCTTCTCGCAGTTTACGCTCTCTTAATACTTGTTTGAATTGTGTCTCAAGCTTTTCAAATAAGCTTTGTACTCGTTCACGTAAGCGTTCTTGCTCACCTTGTAGTGCATCACCCGTTAAAATACGTGTGATCCCAGGGTTTTTCTCTGCAAAGGCTAGGAGTAGAGTAAGAATGTTGTAGATCCGGTTACGGGTTTCTTTTTCGTTTTCTAGGATTAAATTAATGCGTGACAGTAACGTATCTTCGATGAACTCAATAAGCCCCTCAAACATTCTCGCTTTACTTGGAAAGTGGCGATAAAGCGCAGCTTCTGAAACCCCGACTTCAGCAGCGAGTTTAGCTGTGGTAATACGCTGTCCCGGGCTGGTTTCCAGCATTTGTGCGAGTGATTGAAGAATTTGCTCTTTGCGATTACTACGTTTTGTCGCTGGCATGAAATTTCCCTTATTTTTCTAATTGTTATATTGTTTTTGCCGGGTTTATTAAGCACAGAGAGTGATGCGCAGAAGTGCAAACCCCGACTCGTTTACACGTTATCGGGGTATCATGTTAATGTTTTATTCAGTTTCTTTCCAGTCTTTTACATGAAGGTTATTTTATCTTTTCGGCAATAGCTTGCATGACAGTAAGTGCTAACTCTTTTTTGCTAGAATGAGGGAGTTCAAGTCGGTCTTTTTTCCAATATAGGGTCAATGTGTTGTTATCAGAATTAAAACCACCTGTGCTATCCGACACATCATTCGCACAGATCATATCCAACCCTTTATTTACCAATTTTCCTTGCGCATATTCGGCGACATTCTGCGTCTCAGCTGCAAAGCCAACGGTATAAGGACGAGACTGTTTTAGTGCTGCGACACTGGCGATAATATCGGGGTTTTTAACCAGTGTTAGTATGATTTCATCGCCTTGCTTTTTAATTTTTTGCTCGGCAATGGTGGCTGCACGGTAATCAGCGACCGCAGCGCAGCCGATAAAAATATCCGATTGTACGGCATATTCGAGTGCGGCTTGTTGCATCTGCTCAGCACTTTCTACGTTAATTCGAGTAATTCCAGTGGGGGTATTCAGTGAAACAGGACCCGCGATCAGGTTTACGGTTGCACCTAAAGCCTTTGCTGCCTCGGCAAGACTAAAACCCATTTTTCCTGAACTGTGGTTGGTAATAAAACGCACCGGATCTAATGCTTCGCGTGTCGGTCCTGCGGTGATAGTTACCGTTTTTCCTGCTAATACTTGCTCAGCAGGGCGAAGTGCAGCTAAACACAGTTGTACCAACTCATGGGGTTCAAGCATGCGTCCTGCGCCTACATCTCCGCAGGCTTGCTCGCCTTTACCGGGTCCCCAGATTTGGACATGGCGTGAAGCTAGGGTGTTGAGGTTTGCTTGAGTCGATAGATGTGCATACATCTGTTGATTCATTGCCGGCGCCACAGCAACAGGCGCGGGAGTTGCGAGCAGTAATGTGGTCAGTAAATCATCCGCAATACCCGCCGCCATTTTGGCGAGGATATTTGAGGTCGCTGGAGCAACCAGTACTAGATCTGCCCATTTTGCAAATTCGATATGGCCCATTGATGCTTCTGCTTGTGGGTCAAGCAAAGAGTCAGAAACGATTTCACCAGAGACCGCCTGCATTGTCAGTGGCGTGATAAAGTGCTTAGCTGACTCCGTCATCACCACTTTGATATCTATCTGGTGTTCTTTTAGGCGGCGAACGAGTTCTGCGCATTTGTAAGCAGCGATACCACCGCTGATCCCAAGTAAGAGGCGTTTGTTTCTTTGCATGTTTATTTTATACGATCACAGTATCAATAAACTAAAGATATCACAGTCTGTGTTTGCTTTTGAATAATCGTGATCTCCCGCTAAGCTTAATTTAGTCAAGGAGACATACAACGATAAGGAATAGTAGGATGCAAATATCAGCCTTACCCAAATCCGCACGGCCAAGAGAAAAGTTAATAGAACAAGGTCCTGAGGCGTTATCGAATGCCGAGTTATTGGCTATCTTTTTACGCACTGGGATCAAAGGATTGAATGCCATAGAGCTTGCCGAATCCCTGTTACAAGAACAGCAAACTTTACAGCGTTTATTTAATGCCTCATTAGAAGAGTTTTCAGCGTTAAAAGGTTTAGGCGTTGCTAAATACACTCAGTTACAGGCCGTTTTGGAGTTAAGCCGGCGTTATCTAAAAGAAGAGTGCTTAAGAGAAACGGTATTTCAAAACCCCACTGCGGTACGTGACTATTTGAGTGCTCAACTACGAGGGCTTGGGCATGAAGTGTTTATGGTGCTGTATCTAGACAACCAAAATCGCCTGATAAAAGATGAAGTGCTGTTTCACGGCACGATCAATGCAGCCTCGGTTTATCCAAGGGAAGTAGTAAAGGCGGCGCTCAAATACCACTGTGCAGCTGTGATTTTTGCCCATAACCATCCATCGGGCGTGGCAGAGCCCAGCGAAGCGGATAAACTCATCACGAAAAAATTGCAGCAAGGCTTAGCACTGGTCGATATTAATGTGCTTGATCATTTAATCGTCGCCGGAAGTCATTGTATTTCGTTTGCCGAACGAGGACTGATTTAAGCTGAGTTCCTGTTTTATCAGGTGGGTTTAGCTGTCTCAAGTTGTCCTTTTGAACTGAGCAAAATGGAATGGAGCTTGGTCACTCAACTTTTACTCGAAGTGGGAGGTGGCTGGTGGAGTGTTGCTGCCCAAATATGCGCATAAGCACGAAAATTAAACAGTCAAAATCACCATCTACAAAGGGCCAAAAAAGAAATTTGCTCGTTAAATCAGCATATTTGTATAAATTTTATAAATTAGTTCAATTTAAATGCAGTTTTTACTTTCCTAGTGGGCTTCGGATCATTATAATTGGCCGCTATCAAATTTACCCATGAGCTGATTTCAGTAGGATCAGATCCTTGATCTCTGCCTGTAGATACTGTATAAAGAGCGCCCTTTGATTTTACCTAGGGCACGCAGTTAAAAGGCCTTTAAGGGAAAATTAAGCTCGAGCGAAGTTATTGGAGATACATAGACATGTCTAAAGTCTGTCAAGTTACAGGTAAGCGCCCAGTGGTTGGTAACCACCGTTCGCACGCGCGCAACGCTACTAAGCGTCGCTTCCTACCTAACCTACAAACACACCGTTTTTGGGTTGAAAGCGAAAAGCGTTTCGTTTCTCTACGCACTACTACTAAAGGTATGCGTATTATCGATAAAAAAGGCATCGACGCGGTATTAGTAGATATCCGTGCTCGCGGCGAAAAAGTTTAAGGAGCTGAATCATGCGTGATAAGATCCGTTTAGTTTCAACTGCTGGTACTGGTTATTTCTACACTACCGACAAGAACAAGCGTAACATGCCTGAAAAAATGGAGATCAAAAAGTTCGACCCTAAGGTTCGTAAACACGTGATCTTCAAAGAAGCGAAAATCAAGTAATTCGTTTCAAGAATCAATAAAAACCCAGCCTCGGCTGGGTTTTTTGTTTTTGTACTTTAGTTTTTCACGGTTAATTGCCAAAGCTCACCACTTGGTTGCTTCAGCTCACTAAAAACCACATCGCCATTTTGCAATATATCAAACTGTCCAATAAATCGTTGTGGCGGGGTGAAATACAACTTTTCTTGTTTAGTCTTCAGGTCAAATCGCCAGATGCTTTTGTCTTTTTCATAGTAAAGCGAATTACCTCTAAGTCGCCAATTCAGCCAATTTCTCACCGGCACATCCGTCACAACAACAGACTCTTGCCCGTCTTCCCATTGCCAAATTCCGGGTTGTGTAAATTTGGTAAAATACAAAGCATTATTAAGCTTGTAGCCGCTGTAGCCACCTTGTGTTGTAAGCTGCTGATGTTGGTTTGTTATTAGATTTAGAGACCATAACTGCCAACTACCAGAACGTTCACTGCTGTAAATAATTTCATCGTTATCTTGGCTGTAATTGGCGACATAAGGTTTAAGCTCAGGAACTATAAGTTGTGTTGTTTTTTGTTCGTGGATAGCAAACTGGTAAATGGCATCTTGATACTCATACAGTATTGTTGAGGCATCGTGGTTAAGTTGAAAGCGCTGAAAATTAAATACGTGAGGCAAGTCAACTTGAGTGTGTTGTTGTGTTTCAGTGTCCATAGACCATAAAGCGGAATGCGTGCCATGATCTGAAATATACCAAACTCGCGGCATTTGATTTGCGCGAGGTAAGCGATTCAATGCCTGATTATCAACAAGTGGTGAAAAGGTTTGATCCGATGCGTCGAAAAGGTGAATTAGGCTAGTTAACTTATATTGGTTAAAGAGCAGGGTCTCATTGCTATCTCTTAATACTAGGCTTTCGATTGGTGCAGTGAGCTTGTGAAGCAGTTCTACTTTGCTCGATTTTATATCAGCGCGATAAATGCGACTGCCTGCGCTAAAGTAAATAGATTGCCCGCAGGCAGACCAAGTTAGTGCTGTGAGATTATAAGGTAACTTAACGGTGCTCTTTACTGACATGCTTGGGTAATCGTACACCGTCAGTTCGTGCTTATCTTCTCCAAGATAGCGTGCGGCGGCGAGTTGGTCTTTGGTTGTGGATAAACTAAATAGATGGTCGCCTCTGAGGTTTCCTGAGATTGGAGGAAGCGTTAGCTGGATATGTTGTTTTGTATTCGAGTCGAAACGGTAAAGGCCGTATCCACTATGTATATTTGTGCGTTTTCGATAAATGATTTCGTGCGGATTTGCGCCCCATATTAGTTTAATGTTTTCGATAGGCTGGCAAGAAAATAGCGTCATGTGCTGTGCCTGCGTGATATCAAACTGTTTTACGGTACAGCCATTATCATCGTCAATATACACGATGTGTTTGGCGTCTGAGCTTAAGGCTTGTGCGCTGATGTTGCCAGAAAACAGCTTTCTATGTTGCTCGCTGTGATTGAGCCACAACTCCGACTGCTGAGTGTCGGTAGGATGTAGGTAACTAAAGCTTTTATATTTTGGTGCGCTACTTAACTGCAGTTCGATACCGCTCTGGCTCGTTAATTTTTGGGGCTCGAGTGGTTCGTTATTTTGCGCTGGCTGCATGAGCTGATAGGCAACAAATGCACATACACTGGTAATAAGTAGTGAAACACCCAAAAGTGGCGCGACCCGGGATCTGGTCTTATTTATTGTAGCCGGAGTATGCCTTGTGACAGCGGGAATAAGTCGATATCCAAGGGTAGGGATAGTCTCTATATACTCAGTTTTATCATCTAATTTATTTATATGCTGGCGCAATGTCGACACGGCTTTATTGATTGCGCTCTCTGTGACCACGCGACCTTGCCACACTTCTTCAATGAGCTTATCGCGCGAAACAACATTACCATTTGCTGCAATTAAGGTTTGTAGCAATAAGTATGGCTTAGGCTCAAGTCTGATGGAGTCTGTGCTACTTGTCAGCGTTCGATTAACCGTATCAAACCGAATGGCTGCAATCTCATAGCGCATTTATTATCCCTTTGATTATATTGTTTATATTTATTGGTAAGGAATTCCTCACAACGATTTCATGTGAATTCGTCGCGCCTTTTTTCAAGGTATTTAGAGTACATGAAAACAATAAAATAGGAATAGCCAACATGACAAGTCGAATGTTTTTAAAACAGGCGTTAGGTCTAACGCTCGCAGCTTTAGTCGCGGGCTGCGGCAGTAGTAGCGACAGCAAAAAGACGTCAAGCAATGATGACGGAGTGTTAAAGCCCGTAAATGGTTTAGAGGTTCATCAACTTAATGAGCGTTACTATTATATGAAGCCGATTGAAAAGCCACATAAAGCGTACAAGCTGATGTTAGCATTTCATGGTTCTGGTGGCACTGCTTACGGTATGGCTAGTATGACCAAATTACATGAACAAAGCGATGATTACATCGTCGTCTATCCTAAGTCAAAAAATGAAGAATGGAATGAAGGGTGCGGTTGTAACAAGGCGCATCGTTTAGGTGTAGATGATTTAGGCTTTGTTGATCAGATGATTGCGGAAATAAAAGCCAAATATGATGTCATTGACGGTGAAATTTATGCGACCGGCTTTTCTCAAGGCGGGTTATTCGTACAAAACCTATTATGTAACCGCTCGGAGACGTTTAATGCGATAGTAACGGTTGCCGCACCTATGTCCTACCAATTAGGTGATAGCTGTAATTTTTCGACACCTACAAACTACCGAATTATGCACGGTAAAGCAGACTCGGTATTGCCTTACAATGGCAAAAGTCACGCAAATTTTGGGCTACTCTCGTCACCTCAAGCAATTAAAATTATTGCTAATCTAAACTATGAGGCTGCTTTATCTGTTGATGAAGAAGTAGCGGAAGGCGTGACGCTAACTCACTATCCTAATCGCAATATTCAAACGCAGCTAATTAGTGTAGACGGGGCTCGTCATAGCTGGAATTTACCACCTGTCCAAACCACCGAATCGATAATGACATTTTTTGAATCGACAAGTCGTTATGCGCTGCCCCAAGGTTCTGATCTTATCGCAGTAAATAACGATTATTACCATGTGCGGCAATTAAAACAGCACGCTGATAAACCAATTGTGGTCATGCTCTCGGGCGCGAATATGCATTTTCATAGTGACAGTGCTTGGTTCGCGTTACTACAGCCTTACTTGGCAGACAGTTTTAATGTTTACGTCATTGATAGGCTAGGGCAGGGATTAAGTAGTGTTGATGACGCGCCTTCCATGAATAAATTTGCACTCGATCTCCCTGTACTATTTGAAAAGCTCAATCTCAGTGATGTGCATTTGTTGAGTTACGCAAATAGTAACTCGGTGCCGCTAATTGCAATGCAAAAATCACAGGAGTTTCAACAAAAGATAGCAAGCATGTTGTGGTTAGACCCTGATATTTTACTGCCACATTCTATTGCTCAGTATCAAGGTTACCCTGTTGATGTTTATCGTCAATACGGACAAGACTTGATTGATCATGTTGCTGCAGGTAATTGGCAAGAAAAAATGGATGGAAAAATAGCTGAAGAACAGGCGCATATTGAAACACTACTTGAAGGAAGCGAGTTTGCAGACTACATGGATTGGCAATATTTCAATCACATCATGCAAACCCGCCATAGTATTGAAGCTCAACTTACTCGAGTACACGAGATGATGAACTACCATGATGATTTGGAGTTAGTAAGAAACTGGCAGCCAGACAGCAGTGTTCCGATCTCAGTGATAGACAGTAAGTTTGAAAAGCTAGATATCGTGAATGCAGACTCTGAAGAAGTTAAAGCCAATCTAATGAAATGGGAAGCGGAGGGGAGAAAATGGTCGCAAGAAGTTGCTGAAACCAGTGGTGGGCAATACTTACCAATTGCCTCAACGGAGCACTTGATCCCATTTACCCATCCTGAGCTCATTAAGAAGGCGTTGATTGAACTTGCGAGTCAATGATTGCGCTTATCTAATTTGCCAGATGAACGCTTGAGGCGTTGGGTTAACTTATAAAAGCGCGAGATAGAAACCTAGTCGCGCTTTTTACTTTTAAGATCTAATGAATTAAATCAATTTGTTACCTCATAGTATCTCTGTACATCCAAATCTGGAAACACTCTGGAAACCTACACTCGATCTAGCTTAGAAGGCTTTTCCAAAAACAGTGAAAAATCGCAAAGAAATTTGGGCTTTTTTGAGATCTGGAAAATGGTTTTCCAGACTCATTATGGCCTTAGCGTTGAATGTAATAGCTTTTATAAGTCTAGATGACTTTCAATCACTTTAGTGGCTACAGAGGTGCTTGCATAAGCTGCATATTTTTTGCCAGTCATTATTTTTTGAGAGTTTGTAGAATCACACACTGACTTAATAATCTAGCCTTTAATTGGTTGTAATAATGTATTTCACTTGAGCTTCGGGTAACAAATGCCTCTTTAGCAGCCTAGGAAAGGTTGGAATTTAAGGTCATATATAAAAACAATAAGTTAACTCCTTATCCAAACCTCATGCTATTTAACTAATTCGCTTTATCTAAATTGACGCTGCTTTGAGCTCAGGACGGAAGATAAGCAATCTTTAAATTCATTGCTACACTTAGTTGTAGTAGAAGCTTAAGAGTGGTTGCTAACAAGTATCGAATTAACTTAATACATGCTCCAGTAGAGGCAGAAAGTTTCACGCTAACAGCTTTGTTATTTCTAGTTTAGACAGCTTAAATGGCAGGATTAGTGTCTTGTATGAGTAAGTCGTACTCCTCTGTACACAGGTTGATAATGAATTAAGCGAAAAGGTGCAATATGCAGCTTTGTCCATAATGGTGGTTTTTATTTTTCTTTATCGTAAGAAAATAATGCCTTTTTAATTGGTTAGTGATGAAATCGATCCTTAAACCTTTCATTTTTTCTCTTTTGTTTTTTTCTCTAATAAAGAGTCCAATTTATGCAAGCGATGATCTAAGTACCACTTTATTTAGAATGGGAGAGCTGCACTTTGAAAGATTGGACACTGAAAGCTTCCCTAGCAATACAATTTCAGCGGTTTTCCAAGATAAGGCAGGATTTATTTGGTTTGGGACACAAGAAGGTTTAGTGAAATTTGATGGGTATGATTATACCTTATTCAGGAAAGATCAAAATAATCAGAATTCATTAACAGCAAATTACGTCGATACTATTTGGCAAGCACCTGATAATAATATCTGGTTGGGGACATACAGTAATGGCGTTTCAATTTTAGATGTTGAAAAAAAGAAGTTTATAAACTTAAGTGCTTCTGATGATAGCCTTTATAAGCTGCTTGGTAATGAAGTGTACAAAATATCTGGTCATGATTCCGGGCTCGTTGCGGTTGCGACAAAAGGCGGGCTTACGATTATCGACATTAATAATGGAAATACGCTTGATATCACTGAAGTGAAAGGGTGTGACAGTAACTATAGTAGCAATTTTGTAAGATATGTTGTTTGGCAGTCGGAGTCAATATTGTGGGCGGGAAATGAAGATGGGTTATGTAGGTTAAAAATTGACTTTAGTGAAAAGCGTTTTTCAGGTACGAGCATACCAGAATTTAATGGATACTATGTTCGCTCACTACTTTTAGATGAAGAATACCTTTGGGTTGGCACAGCGAACAAGATTGCAAGATTAAAACTCAATAACAACAGCATTCACTTCGTCATTAACGAAACAAGTACAGCCTCCCTAACGACTAAGCCTGTAATGGATATCTTAAAAATCCACAATAATGAAATATGGGTGTCAACCTTCGGCAATGGGATTCACATAATAGATCGCAGTACATTACGGTTACTCGAAACATTAAACAATGACCCTAGTAACTACTCTACAATATCTCTAGACAAAATAGGTGAAATGATCCAAGACGTCTCTGGGATCATTTGGGTTGGTACTTGGGGGGCTGGTGTTAATAAGCTTAATAGAGGGAATCAAAACATCAGGACACTGAAGTATAGTGCAGTCAAGGGGAAGGGGCTTAGCTTTGAAAATATTTTAGCATTAACCGTAAGGAAAAATGGAGAACTATGGCTGGGCTCCGGAAGTGGCAAGTTAGAGGTGGCATCCCCTCACAGTGGCAAGGTGAAATCAGACTCATTCTTCAATGCAAGGAATCAAGCTGAAATATATGGTATGTCGGAAGATAGAGACGGAGACTTATGGATTAGTACGATAGATGGCGTCTATCTATATAATCCCGAATTGGCGAGACTTGAGAGGGTGCTTGGCAATGAGGAAGAGCTAAGTGTTATTTATGAAGGTGTCTTTATTGTTAATGATAATACTGTATTGATCAAAAGTAGTAGGGGGTTATTCAAATACGAAAAGGATTCAAAGGTGCTATCCAACGTGCCACATACAGAAAAGCTAGGTATTATCGTGATGGAGAAAGGTGAGCAAGGAGGTTACTGGCTCGGTACTGAAACCGGACTGTACCAGTTAAGTGAAGACTACCGAACTTTGCTAGCAATCAACGAACGCACAGGCACCGCAAGTAACTTGGGCGAGGCACCAGTGAACAGCTTACTCATTGATAATAGCGGTATATTATGGGTTGAAAATGACGATGGTATATATCAGCTAACAGAAAGAAACTCGGGAAAATATTATTTCGACAGTGTAAATAAGAAGCTAGGTCTTGATAATACGAACCTTGGGTCAAACTTGCTTCAGGATCGTCGAGGGAGGGTCTGGACCAGTAAATTTATCATTGATACTGAACACTGGACTTATAATAAACTAAAAAAAGCAGCAGGTTGGGACATCGGGGATCATTGGAATGGGAGTCGCTTCCAGTCAGGCTCCGGTTTAACTCTCAGAGGAGGAAGCAAAGGAGTTATTCTCTCCTTCCCGGAACAGTATGAAGGAAATTCGTACGAACCTGAGCTTGTTTTTACCAGAATAAGTGCTGACGGTGAAGAGTTGAGTGCTGAGTCTAACAGGTTGATGATTGACAGTGATGTTAAAACTCTAGATATAGAGTTTTCTGCGCTTGATTATTTTCAACCGTTACAAAATCAGTATGCTTATAAGCTTGAAGGATATGATGAAGGTTGGCGTGTTGGTACCAATAGGAAAGTAACCTACCCCCGCCTGCATGGTGGAGAATATCGCTTTGTTGTAAAAGGCAGTAATAGTGATGGCATGTGGAGTAAAAAGCGGCTGGAATTAGCGATAATTAAGGAACAAAAGTTTTTTGAAAAAACGAGTACTAAAATTGTGCTTGTGTCGCTACTCATATTGCTAGTTTATTTTGTTAATAGCCTTTTTAACTGGGTGAAGGTGAAAAAGTTAAAGGAAGAGCAGCAGAGATTAAACAACTTAGTTGATGAAAGAACAAAAGAAATAGAGAAGCTAGGGCTAATTGGAAAAAAGCTGACTGCTCATTTAGAGGTTGAAGAAGTAGTTAAACAGCTTTACAACAATATATCGAGCATAATGGATTGCTATGTGTTTTTGGTTGGGATTATCAATGAAGAAAAGGAAACACTTGACTATATTGCAAGTTATGAGGATGGACAAGAGTTACCTTACCGTAGTCTAGACCTGAGAAAAACTGACAGGCCAGGTCCATGGTGTGTTACAAAAAACCAGTTATTTTACGCAGAGAATGGTGAAGAACAAGCACAAATTCTAGGTAAGCGGCCTGAGCCTTTTGCAGGATCACAATGTGAGTCGATTATTTATTTACCTCTTGAAATTAACAAGTTAGTGGTTGGGTGCTTGAGTATTCAAAGCCAGCGTCAAGGCGCGTATGACGAAAATAGTATACAAATTCTTCTCACGATTGGTGCTTACGCTGCGGTCGCACTGAATAATGCACGTACTCTTAACAGTTTACTCGAAACTCAACAGCGACTTGCAGAGTCTGAAAAAATGGCCTCAATTGGCCACTTAGTAACTGGCGTAGCACACGAAATGAATACTCCAATAGGGGTAGCACTAACTTCTAGTAGTATTATTGGAGACCAAACTAAGACCTTACATCAAATGATGGAGAATAAAAAATTAACACCAAGTCATCTTAATCAATTCATAATGTCAGCGATAGAAAGTAACAAGCTAATTGAAAGCTCATTAAATCGCTGTAGTGAGTTAACACGGAAATTTAAAGAGATTTCCGTCTCTCAGCTCTATTCCGAGTCTAAAGTAATAGAATTTCGCGAGTTTCTATACAGAGTTTTTGAGGGATACGAAAAGCAACTTGGGCTAAAAAACATAAAAAAATATATAGAATGTCCGATCTGTAGCTTTGAAGCAGATATCAATATTATCACAAATATATTCAATAACTTAATCTCAAACTCGATTACGCATGGGTTTGCAAATATTGATCAAGCACAACTTGAAGAACAATGGATAAAAGTACAAGTTGAGTACTCACAAAAAGCGCTTCAAATCACATTTTCAGATAATGGTGTAGGGATGACCACTGAAACAAAAGAACAAGTATTTACGCCTTTCTATACCACAAAAAAAGGTGCTGCAGAGCACACCGGACTTGGAATGAGTATTGTGTATAACTTAGTTGTTTTTGCCCTGAAAGGGACGCTATCAGTTGAATCTGAAGCCAATAAAGGGTGCATATATTCAATTTCACTACCTCTTGATAGATTTGAAGACAAAGAAGAGTGAGTTGATATAATACACTGTTTACAAACTATTATCCCGCCATGCGCTGCGGGCTTTTATAGCAGCGATTCAGCTCAGCGCGGTTAAGCTCGCGTGCTGATCGTGGGGGTTACCGACTCTAACAGGAAGAGCTTTGCTAATCGGATTGATGTAGGTGTAGTTATCTTTCTAGAAGTCATTAGGTGAAGCTTTTATCAGCGTTGGATGACGCTGCTTCGCATACCGAATGAGTGCTAGTGTTGAGGTGCTGGGTGGAAATAAAAAACGCGAGCTTGTCTGCCGCTCGCGTTTTATTCTTATCTGATAACCAATAAAATCAATTTGTTATCGCATAGTAGCAAACTACTACCACACGTAGAATCTGGAAGATTTCTGTAAAGCCTTTAATCATAATGGCTATTAGTGTTTTCCAGAACAATCGAACTTTATTAGTCATTTTCTAGAAAATCTAGGTTTCACCATATCAGAATCCAGAAAAAATTAGCATAACTTTTTAACAGAATACTTCTCTCTTTTAGAACTTGATTGCCTGATTTGATATTGCTGGTCTACATCAACCATTCTTAGCTATGAGAAACGGGCTAACGAAGTTATACATCAACTATTGCTGGTCAGCGAGATGATAAAGCTGTATTACTATATTTATGAACACTAGTTTCAGCCAACTTAGAGGGAATACTAACTTGAGTGAATCAATCTCAATTAAAGGTGTAACAAGCTACCATCCTACCACGGCGGGATCACACTTTGTAAAAAGGCTTTAACACTCGGTCTTTTTCTGATCTAATAACGCCCACATTATCACTATCTACTTGTTAATTATGTCGTTATTTAGCCACCTTGAACTTGTTGAAGATAAGCGTTCTTCTATCAATCAACATCATGATCTTGCTGATGTTTTGTTTCTTATCATCTCGGCGGTTTTATCTGGTTGTGAAGGCTGGAAAGATATCGAGGTGTTCGGGCACAGTAAACTGCCTTGGCTCAGGCAGTTCAGAGCATTTAAGCACGGTATTCCAACGCGACATAGCATTGCACGTATTCTTAAAACAGTAGAAACTGACTCTCTGGTTTTGGCCTTGTTCAGTTGGGTCAACGAACAGCGCTCTCAGTCTGGTAAGCCAATTATTGCGTTTGATGGCAAAACCCTGCGCGGTGCCAGTAAAAAACGTGAGGATAACTTACATTTGGTGTCTGCTTTTGATTGCGAGTCTGGTTTAACTTTGTATCAGCGAACGGTAGAAAATAAGTCCAATGAGATACCGGCAGTTAGGGCCTTATTAGATGTGCTCGATATTTCAGATTCTATCGTCACACTAGACGCACTACATTGTCAGAAAGCGACACTTTCAGCATTGATTTCAAGAGGGGCTGACTATCTGGTTCAGGTCAAAGCAAATCAGAAAACACTCTATAAAGCAGTCACTTCATGTTTTGAAACAGCCTTTGAAGAAGAAAAGAATTTGCCTGAAGATGTACAAGTCAGCAATGGTCATGGACGTCAGGAAACACGCATCACTTATGTTCTGAAGGCCGACAATCTGCCTGAAGAGATAAGAGAAAAATGGCCTGAACTCACTTCGCTAGTCGCGGTTGAAAGACACAAAAAATCCGAGTCGATAACAAAAATAGACACGCACTTTTATGTCACTTCAGTTGAGCCTGATGCACAGATGTTACAAAAAGCTATCCGCCACCATTGGCACATCGAGAACCAGCAGCATTGGGTACTGGATGTGGTGTTTAAGGAAGATGCTTGCCAGATCAGTGAGCCGATTTCGGCGGAAAACATGGCGCTGTTCAGACGGGTCGTTCGCAACTTGGTAAAACAGCACACAGGTCGTAAAGATTCGATACGTGGTAAGTGCGTTCGGGCCAGTTTTGACGATGAATTCAGGGCAGAGCTTATCTTCGGTTAATGGTCGTTAACGAAGTATGCTCTCACCCTGACCATCCTACAGAATCAGAAGTTATTGATATATAAAAACAAAATACCCTGATATTTGGGTTGAATGGTACTGGAAAATCTACGATTTCTAAATTTCTTTACGACCTTGATAGATTTCCAAGTTGCAATTTTAATATTGATGGAAGTTTTTCTCCAACGGTGTACAACCAATCCTTTATCGATGACAACTTTGTAAATAGTTCAATGCAAGAAGGTGTATTTACGTTAAGCAAAGATAATGCTGATTTAGAGGCCAGAGTAGTAGAGAAGTCTAAGCTTAGAGAAAAGCTCCTAGCTATTTATAATAAGATAAAGTCTGACATATCTTTAGCCAAACAAGCGCAAGATGATGCGTTAAAATCCGCCATTGATGAGGTTTTTAAACAAAAGCATGTAATTGAAAAAAGCTCTCTGGAACCATTCTTAAAGTCCTTTAAGACACCCAAGCGCAAGTTTTATGAGCAAGTTGAAAGGCAAAAAGGAGAAAATAGTCAATCTATAAATGATTTAGATATTGAATATCAATCTTTAAATCAATTCGATAAGAACTTACCAAAAGCCATTATATTACCGGCTCCTCCAGAGCTTTCACTGGAAGACATAATTGTGCTTTCTGAACCGATAGTTGGGTCGACTAACAGTCAGCTATGTGATTTCATTGCAAAGCTAGATAACTTGTACTGGGTAAAAAGCGGTAAAGAGGAGTATTTGAAGGAGCATCAAACAAAATGTCCGTTCTGTCAAAAAGAGACTATTGATGAATCATTCCGTAGTGAGCTTTCAGCTTTGTTTGATAAAACATATGAGCACGGAGTAGAAAAGGTTCAGGCTATTGAAAGCTCTTATTGCCAGAATTTCACGCGATATATAGATTCTATCAAAACAGAATTTACTAATTGTTCGATGTACGACCAAGAACAGCACGATGTAGATCCCCTAATTGAACTATTAGAGCGAGCCTACCGGGACAACCTTGATTTAATAAAATCAAAGGTAAAAAGCCCTAGTCTAGGTATAGAGCTTAATGATTGTAGCGACAAGCTAAACCCAATCAATAAGTTAGCTGATGAAATTAATAAACTCGTTGATTCAGTCGCATTAAAAATCAAAAAATTCGAAGAAAACGAAAAAGATATTAGAAATCGGATGTGGGACTCTCTAAGGTACCACACTGATGGAATTTTTTCATTGAAACAGCGTATAGTTGAAGAAAAAAGTAGTGAGATTAGGCTTTTAGAAAATAAACTGGAGAGAGTGAAACAGATCGGTCTTAAAGTTGCCAACAGGATTAGCACTCTTCGTTCTAAAACCTCAAATATTGACGATACGATAGATAGAATTAACGAAAGTCTAAAAAGCCTTGGTATCACAGGCTTTGAAATTATAGCTTCAAGAGAGCAAGAGCAAAAGAACTACTTTGTGTTGAGCCGAGGTTGTAGTGGTCAACTAATTTTGGCCACAGTTTTAGAATCTTGGTATCTAACCTCAGATTCATTTGGCGCTAAACCAGCATTATAATGATGAGGCCTAACGTTGTTATAATATCCGTTGATATAATCACTCACACCATATTTAGCATCTTTAAAGTTTTCGTATCCAACCTTTGGCATCCACTCCGTTTTAAAGCTTCTAAAAAATCGCTCCATTGGCGCATTATCCCAACAATTTCCGCGCCTGCTCATACTTTGTGTAATTTTATAGCGCCATAAACGTTGGCGGTACTTCAAGCTTGTATAATGGCTTCCTTGGTCTGAGTGAAACATCAATCCACTTGGTTTACCTCTGCTTTCATACGCGAGTTCAAGCGCTTTTAGCGTTAAGTTAGTATCTGGCGACAACGACATTGCCCAACCAACGACTTTACGTGCAAATAAATCAACAACGACCGCTAAATAGGCCCAGCGATTGCCTGTCCAAATATACGTCACATCACCGCACCACACCCTATTCGGCTCAACAACATCAAACTGCCTATCTAGCAAATTTGGGATTTCAAGATGCTCATTACCACCCCTTTTATATTGATGTTGTGGTACTTGGCAGCTCTCTAGTTTTAGTTTAACCATTAGCTTAGCGGCGCGATAACGGCTTAATTCAAAATCGTTATTCGTTGCGATTGCTGCGATTGTCCGTGCCCCAGCTGAACCGCCGCTCATTGCATGTATGGCTTTAACTTCAGCTTCTAGCCTTATTTGCTCTGGTGTTGGCGTTGTATCCCGTATGGCCCAATATTTATAGCTGCTGCGATGCACATTGAATACGCTACACAACACGCTAATTGGGTAACGCTCTCGTTGATTTAATTTCTCAATTAACGAGAATTGTTCAGGGAGTCTGACATCAAGAGAGCGGTAGCCTTTTTTAATATATCCTTTTCTAATTCAATACGTTGGATTTGCTTTTTAAGTTCGCGGATTTCAATTTGTTCGGGTGTCATTGGTGAAGCTAATGGGGACTGGCCATTCCGTTCTTGCTTTAATTGAGTTACCCACTTACTTACAGTTGATTTACCAACCCCCATAGCTTTGGCTGCATCTTCTTGCGTGTAGCCTTGATCAACTACAAGCTGAGCTGTTTCTAATTTGATTGCAGCAGAATACGTTGCGCGTTTTAATTTCGTCATTTTTTCACCCAAATTTGTATGCAAATAGCATAACATTTCTTTCTTAATGGGTGGCCAAATTAACTATGCCACTACAGATGTGGTTGACGGTCGAGCTGCTACAGTTGTGTTGCCTAATGTGATGAGAAATATCATTGAATACTATTTTGGATTTGTTCGTAAAAAAAGCAAACTTGCTGATGTTTTAAATGAACTAACGGAAAAAGAAATGGATCAGGGGCACAAAGCCTTTTATCGCTATATTAATCGAGGTTCTCACTCAGATCCGACAAACATAGGTTTGATGGTGGATGTGGCACCAGATGTATATTTGGAAAGGTTTAGGTTGATTTTTGTTACTAGTAACGAGGAAGAGCATTACGACTCTATGATGCATTCATAGGATGTTACCACTAAGGTATTCATTCAACTTATCGTCTTGGTAGCGAGCGGCGGTGCTTACACACAACCTCAAGCTTGCCTAGACGAAATCGAGTGTACTGACGTACATGCACAATCTTTGGTCTCATCGGCAAATCTCCATTTAGTGCCTGTGTTTGCCACAGGCAGCCTCATCACGCAACGTAATAAGCTACTTTGGTTCAGTCGGCTGGAGAATTACCCGAGTGGTAACAAGAAAAGTCTAACGCAAGTGCAAAATTATGTAAATAAGAGAGATTTAAACTGTTAAGATTTAGATTTTGTTAGGTCTTTGAACTGATGCTTAATTCTAATTGGTCGATTAACTCAAGCTTTTCAGCCTTAGATAGCTGTTCAAATAAAATAACAAACTTGGCCATTTCATCGTTTTCACAAAAGAAGTAGTTTAGCGGAACACCCAGCTCTTCAGCTATTCGTTTTAATGTTTGCAGATCAGGTGTATGCCTGCCTTTTTCGTAATGATTCATACGCCCACTCGCAGAGCCTGGCTCCAGACCAATTCTAATTCCCAAATCTCTTTGAGAAATATTTGCTCTTGTCCTAGCTTCTTTAAGCCTAATTGGGAGGGGGTTAATAAAATCCAAAGGTAAATCATAATAAAAAGCTGGTACTTAGATTCTCTAAGCTTTACTCTATCATGTATACTTAGGAATCCTAAGCCTTGATCGGGGAATATGAAAGTGAGTAAAACTTACTCAAATGAAATGAAGTTATTGGCGACAAAAAGAGTACTGTCCGGGGGAGAGCGAGTAGCTGAAGTAGCTAAAGACTTGGAGATAGGCCAAAGCACGTTATATGCTTGGATCAAAGCGGCTAAACAAGATGACAGCTCAAACGGTAGCTTGGTCGTTAAATCATTAAAACAGCGCCTCGAAGAGGTGTCAAAAGAGCGTGATATCCTCATCAAGGCAGCGTCAATATTTGCCAAAGAGCTGTACTGAACTGAGATTATTGTTTTAGTTGCTGAGTACTAGCTAATTGTAAACTTATTTCTTGGGTTGCCCTTAACTCATTTGAATATACCACCTCTAACCTTGCAACTAGCTTCACATACCCTGTAGGCGAATCTCCTGCTATTTAGAGTAACTTTCTGCTTGCGACTGGATTTTAATTTCGTGTGTCGCACAAGACAGCTGCGCTCCCTCCATGGGTATATCTTTGATACTAAAAATTAACACTTGTAGAACAAGGTAGGATTGTTTAACAATGAGTAGATAACATTAATTCGAGCTCAATCTGACAGTACTAGAAGCTAAGTCACTAAATAAATGTGAATTAGTCTGTCTCGCTCATGAGTGCATAACGGCACTAATTTAAGGATATTTGCATGATAGAAATGTTGATGGATCACAAAGAGTGGATTTTTAGTGGTATTGGTGTAGTTCTCTTGGCGTGGTTCGCAAAACTGAATGTAAAGGCAATACTAAAAGTTCTCATAAAGGTCATAGTTAAAACTTATAGCAATGTGATTAGTATTTTTTATCTGGAAAGTCACACTGCAAATAATATGAACATTGATCTGCGTCCAAGACATAAACCTTTCGAGTTATGGCTGGATGGGTTACCCAAGTTTAAACTTTGGTTGCGAGGCGCAAACTTCAATCCGTTTGATATCACGATAAAGCAAATAACTATTGAGTTTAACTATGGTGGTGTGAATGTTAAATGTGACAACTTCATACATAGGTGCATAGTCCCTAGATTATCTTTTAACGATGTTATTCTTGTTGAAGGCAATTTGACCGCTGAACAAGCGGACCATATCGCTGGTTTGGAAGATGGGCAAAGTTGCCATGTAAGCATTAAAGCCGTTTTAAAAACTCCCACCAAAGAAATCACTTATGAGCATAACTATATGGACGGTATAGAGCCGGCTCTCGTAAATGCTAATGGCCGTAAAGATAAAGTGTGGAAAAAATCTACGCCCGCAGAAGTTGAAAGTGTGAGAGTGTAGGCAATTATCGGAGAAATTGAGCCATGGAAGAGTTAATACAGAAACTAGCGTCAATAGATGAGTTGGAAACATGGAAGCTACATTGTCAAGGATATAGTGCGCAAGATAAGAAAGTAGCATTTCAAACAGCTCAACCTCTGTGGATAAAACGAAAAGCCTCTGAGGGAACGCTATATTTACACCCTGAAGTGATTGGCCAGCTTCGCGATCAAAAGTGGATTCCGAATGATCTGCAACTGCGTATGATATGGGCAAGTGTCTTAGCGTCAGCAGAAGGTTTTGACAGTAAAGTTCGCTTTAGATCAATTAAAACTAGTCTGCGAAAAAGATATGGGCATGATTGGTGGGAAGATGTTTATCACCGGTAAAAGTCTGCATTTGCAACTAAAGAGCGTATTCGTAAACAATCAGCTGAAAATGGTTTGGCAATTAATACGCTTATTACCAATACTCATTTATTTAATGAGGCAAAGAAAGACCAAGTCAAAGCAGCGTTGAGCATGATACCAAAGAGTTAAAAATACATGGCAAGCACAACACTCTGAAAAGTACTTTTGAGTGAACAAGTTTTAACTTAATTTGTCAGATTCGCTAAGTAGGAATTTATTAAATCGGAGCCTGTTCAGTGCCAGGAGCGGAGCATCAGCGTAACTCGTTTCTGCGCCTAAACGTGTTTAGGCGAATGCCCCAATATGAGTTGACTCAACTATAAATTATGAAGATTATTGAGAGTCACTTTTACCCCTGGTAGAAACTAGCTGAAGAACTAATATCCATTTCCCCGTTAATGACAGCGTTGCAGCTAGGGTTTAACAAAACTGCGCCTGTTGTTAATATTTAGAGCAGTATCGGAATATCTAAAAAGGAATAATAATTATGACAAAGTTAGCACTTAGGTTTAGAGATCTCGTTACCCCGCCTGATGGCACTATTAATATTCATAAGAAAATGATTGAAGATAATGGTTTTGTTTATTGGGGATGGTGGTGCAAAGCTGGCGAAAAATGCCCATCGAAGTTTAATGACTTTCAAGAATTATTGGCAGAGGGGGAACAAGAAATATTTCTGTTCGATAGTGGACAAAATAAGCTATTTCGAGCCCAATTATCTGCGATAAGGTTCGACAATGCACCATCGGGTATAGAATGCCCAGAACCTGAATATACGCCATCTTACTACAGAGAAAGGTCTTTTAAAGCTTGGTTTAGACTTACATCAATTAACGAAATAGGTAACGCTAGCGTAAAAGATATACTTAATCAATTTAGTTACGAAGGTAATAACTATGGACTATTTAAAGAAAGTGAGCCCTTTAAAGATTTCTTTAACAAGCGTGTTATTAGCCCTGATGAGTTAAGACATCAAGACAGAACTATTTGGTTTTTGACTGATTATGTGGCTTCAGAGCACGACTCGCACGAAATACTCTTATATAATAATAATAGTGTTAACCCGAGTGTTTTTCCGAAGAATCACAGTAAAGTTTACACATCCAAACTCCATTGGATGACCGATTTACACTTTTCCGATGGTGACAACCAACACGGTTTTGATAACAGACTTCAAGATCAATCTCTTGAGCGACTGATTGAAGATAAATTTAAAGAGCAAATTCAAGCGCTAATAGTCTCTGGTGATATGACATGGAGAGCTTCTGCATCTGAGTTTAGAAAGACTTCAGATTTCTATGAGTACTTATGCTCAAACACTAAGCTAAGCTTCGATAAAATTGGTTTCTGCCCCGGCAATCATGACCTCGCATATAATGGAGAATTAACAGAAGAACAAAAAAGTGCCTTAGAAAAGTATCAAATGCTACAAAGAGGAGAAGAAAATGCACCGGACAGGCTATCACAACAAGAGATTGATAATCTGAGAGCAATAGAAAATTCAGAAATTTCTGTCGCTGCTTATGAAGCACACTTTGAAGCAGTTGCTTCAACCGCACCTAATCAGTACCTTTCTATGGGGAAGAAGTTTCTTGTCAATCAACAAAGGTCTGTAGACATTTGTTTCCTTAATTCAAACCGAATGCAACAATATAAAGATCTGTTTCAAGGCAATGGATTAATTGGTGAAGACCAGCGTGTAGATGCTGCAAAAGAAATGGGGTGGACGATTCCTAAAGCATACGGAACCATAAGAATTGTAGTGGTACACCACAACTTGTTGCCTGTTGAATATAGCAATACACCCTATCTTGGGTCATTGTAACTCCACCCAATTTAGTACAGCTATTTCGTAGAATTTTATGCAGCCTCAAGGTAACCAACCGGTGTCATATCACCTAGTGAATCATGAGGTCGCTCATAATTATAAATATCTAACCACTCATCAGTGATTTCACGTACTTCTTGCAGTGACTCAAACAAGTATAAATCTAGCACTTCTTCACGGTAACTCCGATTAAACCTTTCCACAAAACCATTTTGGTAAGGACTGCCTGGCTCTATAAATTCCAACTTGATGTCATTTTTCATTGCCCAATCTTCGAGTGCCGTTGAAGTAAATTCTGGACCATTATCCACTCTAATCTGCTTTGGTTTTCCTCGCCAAGCAATAATTTGTTGTAGCGTTCTAATAACTCGTTCAGAAGTTAAGCTTGTATCGACCTCAATCGCCAGTGCTTGTCGGTTGAAATCATCCAGCACATTCAGTGTTCTAAAACGATGTCCATAGCTTAATGCGTCACTCATAAAGTCCATTGACCACGATTCATTATATTGTGTCGGTGCACTTAATGGTTCAGGTGTTCTTGTTGGAACACGGCGCTTCCCCTTACGTCTCAAGTTTAGTTTTAGCATGTTGTAAACGCGTTCAACACGCTTTTTATTCCACGGCTTACCTTTATTGCGAAGCCTTTTGAATAGCTTAGGCAGCCCCCACCTAGGATGGCGCTCTACCAGCGCAAGTAATGCGTCGATAACTTCATCATCTGACGGCCGTTTATGTTTGTAATAAAAAACTGAGCGGCTTAGCCCTGCCACTTCACAAGCAAATGCGACGCTGACGTTAAATTGAGCTCTTAAATGCTCTACCCAAGCTCTGCGCCTACTTGTTTTTACAGCTTTTTTGCGATGATATCCTCAAGCATCGAGTGCTTTAGGCTAAGCGTTGCAAACATATCTTTTAGCTTACGGTTTTCTTCTTCAAGCTCTTTAAGTCGCTTAACGTCTGAAGCTTCCATCCCGCCATATTTTGAGCGCCATTTATAAAACGTACTTTGGCCGATACCATGTTTGCGGCAGATTTCTGGAACAGGAATACCCGCCTCAGCTTCTTTGATCATGCTGACAATTTGGGTTTCGGTGAACTTGCTTTTTCTCATCGTAAATTTTCCTATTTTAGTTAATGGAAAATTCTACTTATAAACTGTTTCATTTTTTGGGGGAGTTACATCATCACCCGGTAGTTATGTATATGATTCTCAGGCTACTATAAAGTGGTGTTACGAGCATGATGTAGACGTGATCCTGCATGGTCATACTCACCAGAGAAGCGTAGTTAAATTGGAAGACCATACATTTGTAGATAGAAAGTCAGTCTGGTTAGTTGGATTAGGAAGTACCAGTGCGCACCACACGCACCTTATACCGGGACACTTAAACCAACTTGCGGAACTAGATTTCTCAAATAAAAATATAGCTATTCAATTTTACACTATTAACGAAAATAGAGTTATGGAAGACGGAAACCCCATAATTTTGGAATAAATATGAAAAAATTATTGATTACTGATTTAGATAATACACTTTACGATTGGGTTAGTTTTTTCGCCCAATCTTTTGGTGCAATGCTTGAAAAAACAGTTGAAATCACAGGGATAGATCGCGATGAACTTGTTGATGATTTTAAGCAAGTTCACCAGTACCACAGTAATACCGAATACCCGTTTTCTATTTTCGAGTTAGACTCTATTCAAAAAAAATATAAAACTAAAGACAAAGAAGTACTGAAGCTGCATTTAGATGAAGCACTATACAGTTTTAACTCGAAGAGAAAAAAAGTACTAAAGTGTTACAGTGGTGTTATCGATACTTTAGAGTACATGAGTCAAAAAGGAGTCAAAATTGTCGCACATACGGAAGCCCCTGTAAGAAACTCCTTATACCGTTTAGAAAAATTAGGGATAAAAAGATATTTCAGTCACTTATATGCGCCCAAAGATAAATTTCATGATGACTTAGATGAGCATACGCTTCAGTGGCTTCAAAAACACGAAAACTCACTAAGGTTGCTATCAAAAAATGAGCTCAAGCCAAATCCCAACCTACTTTTAGATATTTGCTCAAAAGAAGGGGTTCAACCAAGCGAAGCTGTCTACATAGGTGACTCAATTGTTAAAGATATTTCTATGGCTAATGAAGCTGGTATTTCTTCAGTATGGGCGGAGTATGGGAAACAGCATTCGCCAGAATTCTGGCAGCTTTTAGTCTCTATCACACACTGGACACCGGCAGATGTAGAAAGAGAAGAATCACTTAAAAAAGCCTTAAGTGACTCGAAACCAAACTATACAGCTCAATCATTCAGTGATCTTATTGAGTTATTTGACTGGCAAGGTGTTCAAGCCAAAAGTTCAGTAGATTTACAGTAAACGACAATTACGTAACTCTTAAATGTCCAAAAGAGTGTTAAATCGACCGTCTGCTATTCTTTTTCTCGACGTTGAGATATTGCCAAACTTTAAATAAGCGAGGAATGAACCCTCGCCAAAATCAACTCTCTCAATTAGCACATAATTGCCAATCAGTTGGATTCTATACTTATTAGTTGATACTGTTAGCTCAAATCCTAGTTACTACAGTTTAAACTATTGATACGTTGTTTTTTGTTTGAAGCAGAAGTAATTATTTGTAGGTTCAAGTACGTCGAACATTTCATCACCTACCTTTTCCCTCCATTCTATTTGGGAGCGATGTTCTCTAAAATAATTGCTTGAACCTAACTTGTATGCAAGAAAGCCTGCAGTATTGGTTGAACATTTAGCACCTAAGATCACTCCCAAGATCAGATGGTCAAGATTGTTTCCTTGTGTTTGCCAGTCCCAATAAGGTCGGATATCGTTGGCTCGACTTTCGAACAATAAGTTATCTTTAGGTACAAGTGCGATAGATCGCATTTCTTGTTCTTCACTGAATGACTTGTCTTTCCATTTTGCGATGTCCGCGAGAAATTTAAAAAGTTCTTCTGCCTCCAAAGCAGAGAGATTTCGTAAATTTACGATTCCTTCACTGCTAATGTTTAGCTGATTTAGGAACTCTTTGTGGTTGTCAATAATTTGCGTGCAGTAATGATCTAGATCCGTATATTCACAGTCCTCAAGCTGTGTGAATACAGGCTCTCGAAATATCGAATTATTCGGTGAATCAAACAGTTTAACGGCAGGAAAAAGTCGACCATTTGACTCGCTAGCTAGCTCCCATGTATTGGTTGAGAGAGCAATAGCTGCACCTCTACAGTCATCACCGTAAAGCCTCATTTGAGCGAGAGAGTCACAAGTCTTTGACACGCAACAGAAAGCAAGCGAATAACTCGCGTTTAGAGTCTTGTATAAGTCAGTTAGAATCGTTTGCATCTTAGGTTCAAGCTCTTTTAGTTTTTCATATGCTCGCACAAACTCACCAAAATCATTTAAAAAACGGTGGTCTGTAAATCTTAGAGTTCTATGTTTAACTATTCCTTCCAAGCCCTTTATTGTTGTGTAGTGATATACATATTTTGTGTTCTGTGGCATCTGTAATATATCCTTTTATATGTGGCTAAAAATTAACTCATTTATTCCTTTTAACTTTTCGTTTTAGATAATTTGGAACGGCTATGAGTAACTTGCTTTGAGTAATAAAAAGCCGTTGATAAAGATTGAATTTAGGCTGTTTTTACACATATTTCTAAGTTTTGTCCTACAATAAATGTTCATCGCTGTTTTGGCGTTACTACCGCCCACCATTGGCACAAGAGTGTAGTCAAATTTAGTTGCACTTTACCAACCAAATCTGACTGGTTAAATTAAGACTTCATTGAGTCGATAGAAGCTATTTTACTCCTTTTAAACTCGACCAACTCAGCTTTTAAGCTTTCGTTTTCAAACTCTAATTCATCGATTTTAGTTAGCGCTTGTACTAACTTATCATTGAGGTGGTGCTGCGCTGCGGCAAACAAAGCTAGCTGCTCTTTGGCTGCTTCATACTTCTCTTTATAGTTTTCCTTTATCCGCTTTTGCTCTTTGAGCTTTATGCGTACTGCCTGGATCTCTGGTTGGACTGTCTCACCTTTTCCTGCTGCAATATCAGCTTTAGTTTTTTTAACCTTTTCTACAAACTCAGGGTAGTAATAGCCGCTGCCGTTACCTAGATTTGCTTCTTCCTCAACTGCTCTTACACTAAGTTTTCGCGTGGTTGGAATACGCTTAGGCTTGCCCTGTTTAATACGTTCTAGAGCAGCCTCTAGTGCTAGCAGTGTGTTTTGACTCTTATTCATAAGTTCGCTCCCTTCAAATCAGGTTCGAAAGGGGTGAAGGGCATATCAAAGTCAGTCATGACTTTCTCAGCGGCTCTTACTTGAGTGATATAGTGGCTCAGCTCACTTACCGAAATTTCTTCTCCAGACTCCATATAAGCAACCAAGCTGTGGTGTTTCTTCTGCCACCACTTAGCTTGTTGTTCATCAATGATGCTACTACCAGACCCACAGTCCACACAGAATTGGGGAGTGACCACACCGTCCATATCGCAGTCATAACCAGATTTACAATAGCTGTGCATTGAGCCATGCAGTGTCAACTTACCATCCTTTACGGCTTTATAGATAACATCCCATGAGCTATAAATGGTCGGTACATCCCCCCGCATTTTTATGATTGCTTTACCGTATATACCAGATAGTTTTTCATCAGAGTGCCATTGTTTAAATATTTTATTTGCTGTGGTTTCTGCATTGATTTCATCGAGTGCCTTTTGCACTTGCTCATCTACTTTCAGGTCCCGTAGACTCGCCAGCTTTCCACCATTGGTGTACCACTCGGTCATCGCGAGGTATAAGTGCTTGAACTGTTGTTTTATCGCTACTAATGTCCCTAGGCGGTTCTTGATGCAGTAAAAAGCCAAGGTGCGCCTGAACTGATGAGTTGTCATGTGCCATGGATTTCCAACAGTTACATCTTTTTTTATACGGTTAAATGAGCGAGGGTTCGACTCAAAGCATTCAGCGGAATCCTCTTCAGTTACAATGAAATTAAATTGTTTACAAAAGCGTTGTAGTCGGTGATTCCAGCCTGTAATTAATGCGGGGGGCTTGGAGCGGTATGCTTTATTTACCCAAATGGAGTCTCTGTATTTTTTATCTGGGTAAGTGATTTCTTTGCGCCATTCTTCAGTTAATGTGGCCATTAACTCTATTGCAGTTTTGGAAGACGAGGCTGTGACCCATGTTTCTCGCTTATGGCCTAACTTAAAAGTGTGAGATTGCAGCATGTGGAAATCACGTCCTTCAAAGCTATCCTTGTAATAACTTTTAGGCGTTAATTTATCGATTTCGGAATCTCGCATACCGCTAAAACCTACACAAACGATATAGCAAGCATTAGTTAGTTGACCCCAGTAGCGATTAAAGTCCGTTCCATTTTTTAGTCTAATACTTGGCACTTTAGCTGCTAATGGAGCGACAAGGTCTTTTACTTTATGTGGTTGTAATACTTGAGCTGCGGAAATGTATTTTCTCTTATCAATTCTACCGCCCTCACCCATGAAGGAGTAACGGTTCCCTTGCTTTATTTTTTCTTCAAGATTGCGTACTCCCTCTTCATAGTTATGCTGTAGAGACTTCTCAATATCCAAAATTAATTGTCTATGTGGGTGAGCACCGTTGACCAATTCTATAGCTTTTCCATAAATTGCATCACATAGACGCTCAGGTATAACAAGAGTTTGTTGTGCTTCATTGATACTTATCCGTCTTGCTTCAGTTTTCGATTTTATTGGATTGAGGCCAAGTTGAAGTTTGTGCCATGACTCATCATTTATGGCTGCGTTTATTGCCACAAAAGTAGATTCGATGGTTCCTTGGGCATAGTTATTTTCCTGTAAAAAGTGTTCGAACTTAGACCATATCACTGATGAAGAAAGACATTTCAATGAACTGTGCTTATTTTTTAGTAAGAATTTATAAACCACATTCATATTACGTAATCTACTTCGCACACTTGAAAATTCTATTGCTTTCCTCTGTTTCGGACTCTTATTAAATAGCCAGCCAAGACTCAATAACTTAAGTTCCCGCTGTAACATGAGGAAACTGTTAAGTTCCTCAAAATTTAGACTGTTGTTATCTTTTTTTCGAGAGAAAGGTAAGCAGTTCCAACTGTTTTGTCCAAAGGTGGCAGTAACTTTACCGTCGTGATCCTTACAGATGACGACGGCGTCCAACTCTTTAAATCTTCTTTCATGGTAGAGCGTGACTACATCAACATCCGTGACCTTATGCTGCTGTGGGAAATCGAGTAAGTAGAGTTTAGATGTATCCATTATCCTACCTCGACTGGTGATTTTGGAATTAAGCTTAAAACTGACTCGTTGTCGCTCCATGCTGGGTGCAGGCCATCATCATTAAGTTTGGTTTCTGCCTGTCTCAAGATGTGCTGATTTATGTTCGGTAGTATTTTTTTCTCAATGAACCGTACGATATTATTAAAGTTCTTTTGGTAATGGCTGGCATCCAGATGAAGGAATAGTGACTCCTCAATACAAGCTTTGAATGAGAGCAGGCACCAGATATCTGAGACCGACTGTACAATCACTTGCTCAGGACAACCAAAGCACCCCAGGAGGTCTGCACAGGCTAATCGTTCTCTCTCCCTAGCAAGCCCCAGTGTTTGAGCTTTCTTGGTGTATTTTTGAGACTTTTCACCAAATGGGGAGGCGCAACTGCCGCCATTAGAGATACGGCTTAAGTCAGGAAAGTTAATCTTGTTCTCTTCCTCGATGACCAGCACCTCTATATTGAGGTTTTCCTGAGCTTGCTTGGTGCTGACGCTGCTTTTGACCTGCTCCTCCCGAATTAACATCGTATCTTGCATCATACCATTATTGGCTAGCTTATTTCCCTCGCTATAGTGACGCCTACGGGTACTGGGCGTATTGTTAAGCATTAAGTTATTAACCATTTCCCCTTGATGGTAAGCAGTTAGCTGAGCTCCAGTTTCACGAAACCGACAAATGTTAGGGCGTAAACGCCGTCCTGTTTGATCGGTGAATGTGAAGTTTTTTTCGACCCAACGTTTAATAAAAGCCTGTAGAGTACCGCTCTGTAATGGTTGTATCTTTTTCGGTGAAATGGTCTGAAGAAGTGTTGCTTGTTCGTCGTTGCTTATTATTCTTGATACCTTTAGTAATTTGTCGAAAAAAGTCATGGCATACTTGGGGATCTCTAATTCATGCTCGCCAATTTCAATTTGAATGGTTTTAAAGGCACGACGTTTGAAAGCTGGCATTGTGTACCAGATTTCACCTGTAGATATCGAAGCATTGTTGGGTTGCTTTAGTTGCAATAGGGTGCTTGTGTTGGCATAAGTGTAATAAGCCAATAGGTATGTGGCAGCACACATCATCTTAGATAATCCTCCACAAAGTGGATATTTTTTACCTTGCCACTCAAAGGTCATAGTCGGCACGACTCTTGGTGCATGAATGTGCTTCTCAGGATCTCGAATAAACTGTGAATAGGTTTGATTGAAAAGGCGTCTTAGGAAAGGAAGTAGCTGATTTAAATCGCTACGTGTATAGCTCTCGAATGGTTCTCGATCGCTATTATCCATGACAACAACGTTATTAAAATAGCTGTGTGGCAAATCAAGGTATCTAGTGAACAGCGTTACCATATTTCCCCTTCTGCCTTTATATGTATTTCTTTTTAACTCCCCTAGCATGACACGAGTTTGCAAATGCTCCATGTAGCCTTCAAGTGACAGTTGACTAAATGCTGACTGATTCTGTTTATCGCACCATCGAAGATATTGTGATGATTCAATAAAAACCCCATAGATAGATATATGGCTGGAACCTTCATCTATCTTCTCACTAATTCTTTCTTTTAATTTAAGGACAAACTGTTTACGGTTAGCGTCTTCGAATTGATAACCTTGCTGAAGCTTGCTAGTTGGAGGAAAGTGTTTAAATAACAGGCGGTTCAAGTCAGCTAAAACGTAGTTGTTAGTATTTAGTTGAAAGCAAAGATCTGGTTTCCAGCCAGAAAGGTAGGTTGGCTCAGTCATCGTTACCTCCCAGTGCGTCGTGCATGATGGAATCGAGGATACCAAACTTCACTTTGAACGCCTCTTTGCGTTTTAGAAAGCGTAAATACTTCCAAGTAGTACTTTCATCTTTATGCCCCATCCAGCCCATTAGAAGCTCCATACAGTCGACAACGGGCAATCCAGCCTCTAATAAGTCACTGAGGCGATAGGTGCCATAGGTGGCGCGTAAATCATGGAAGCGATGGGAAAATGATGACTCTGCCTGTTTTATTTCTGCTCTGAACTCAATCCATCGAGCTTCAATGGATTTCCCCGTAGCAGGGTTGCCTTGTTGGCTAACAAATAATGGTTCATGACGGTCACAGCGCTCCAGTATTTCAATGGTCTTCTGGTTGAAGGAGGAAGCATCGCTGTTTAATTGTTCTATTTTCTCGTTGAGCCTAGTAGTACGCTTCAGGCGACGTTCTGAAAATCGATACTCATTCAATGCTTGGAGCAAGTCCGATGAAATCTCGACAGACCGAGCTTTTAGGAACTTGGTTTGTACGCCTGTTGAGCGGGGGCATAACAGAATTTCAAAGCGATGTTGGCTCTCAGCAAGCGGAGTTGCAGTATCTAACGCATCTAATGATAACGTGGCTACTTCTTCAACTCTCATCCCAGTATCAATTGCAAGCAAGGCTTGTAAGCGTAACTCTTCAGACGTCTGTGGAAGATGTTGAGTTAAAATACCAAGAGCATCACGGCTTAATGGAGATAGTGGTCTGATGTTTTTACTATCCGCATCCCTCGGAACCTTTATGCGTAAATCACTGGTCGCAACAATGAAAGTTGGGGATATGTGGGCAAATATCCCACTGTTCTGAACAGAGACAAACTCCATTTTGAATGGCGCTTCCTTCTCACTCTTTACGCGTAAGTAACCATCATGCATTAGCCACTTATAGTAATTGACGATTTGGTTCATACGAACACTGGCGGTGCTGTGTGCAAGCTCGCCTTGCTTTATTTGCTTGAGCAGGTGAGAGCGGTATAGGTAAGTTGGTTTGAGCCGTTTGACTGGCGGGAATTTACCCCAATTCAACCCTTTATCCTCAAGAAATTGGTAGTAGGCACGCAAGGCCTGTGCACAGGGAGATAAGTCTTTTGCCTTCTTTACGGCTTTGAGATAAAACAGGTAGCTGTTGGCTTCGTGATTGAATACACCATCTTGCGAAAAGAGGGTTGGCAGCGAACCGATATTGTCATTGGAAGGGAGGCAATGGAATGTACCATTATCCAGTTTTTGTAGCTCAGTCTCTTTGAAAGTATCGCTGGAGTGTACAAGGTATGTCATAAATCACTCTGAAAAATATCACTGCCCATCTATCCAGTATGGACAGTGATTAATTATTTTCCAGATTTATGTACGTGTGTAAGATGCTTTTCCTACACTAACCCCTCATGGTAACAAATTCTTCGGAACCGGTTGGGTGTATTGCGACTACCGAGTCAAAGTCTGCTTTGGTTGCGCCCATCTTCATTGCGACGGCGAATCCTTGGATCATCTCATCTACTGCAAAGCCGATGCCGTGTAGGCCAACTACGGTTTCTTCTGGGCCTGCGCATACAAGCTTCATGCGACATGGTTGGCGGTGCTGAGTGACCGCGGTGTACATAGCAGCAAAGGTAGAGGTATAGACCTTGATATTGTCTTTACCGTACTTTTCTTCCGCTTCTGGCTCTGTTAGGCCAATGGTGCCAATCGGTGGGTGGCTAAAGACGACGGTAGGGACTAGATCGTAATCCATTTTTGCGTTTGGCAATTCTGGATTAAATAAGCGCTCGGCTAGCATTCGACCTGCTTTCACGGCAACAGGAGTCAGCTCTATACCACCATCCATAATATCACCGAGCGCGTAAATACCTTTGGCTGTGGTGTTTTGCCATTCGTCGACTTTAATATGGCCGCTAGGTGTGGTTTCTACATCTGTCGCAGCGAGATTGATAAGATCTGTCATTGGTTCACGGCCAATTGCCCAGATCAGTTTGTCTACGGTGTACGACTCGCCATTTTTAAGATGTAAGGTGACTGAGCCATCCTCTTCTTTGGTCACTGACTGTGGCACTGAGTGAGTGTGCAGCGTTGGACCTTCCTTTTCCATTACCTCAGTTAAGGTTTCAACCAAGATAGGATCAAAGTTACGAAGTGGAGCGTGCTTACGAACAAATAGGTGGGTTTCTGTGCCCAAGCTGTGCAATACGCCCGCAAGCTCTACCGCGATATAACCCGCGCCCACAACAGCTACGCGGCGAGGTTGCTCTTTAAGCTCAAAGAAACCGTTTGAATCTATACCATGCTCAGCGCCTGGAATATTAGGGATCGTTGGGCGGCCACCTACGGTAATATTGATATGATCGGCAGTGTAGTGCTCACCATTGACTTCAATGGTGTTGTTATCAACAAACTTGGCAAAGCCATTAATCACGGTGACGCCATTTTTTGCTAGGTAGCTGTTGTAACCTTGGTGAATACGACCAATGTAGGCTTCGCGGCTTTCTACCAGCTTACCCCAATCGAAGTTTTTAAGTTCAACATCAAAGCCATAATCTGGTGCGTATAGTTTAATTGCTTCAGCAACTTGAGCGCCATGCCACATCGCTTTTTTTGGAACACAGCCCACGTTTACACAAGTACCGCCTAAGTGCTTTGCTTCTATTAGTGCCACCTTGGCACCTCGCATCGCCGCTCGGTTTGCCGATGCGATCCCGCCGCTACCGCCACCGATTGCGATATAGTCAAAATGTTGAGCCATAAAAATTCCTCGCCAATTATTTGTTTTGCTTAAATCCTACTACTTTATATTAAGTAACTAGCAAAAGTGCACAACCGAAGACCGATATTAAGCAAAAATCTGTTCAGATACTTGTAAATGCGGTCATTCACCCTTATTTCAACCTAAATATTAGATTAGAAAATAAAGAGCGTGCCCATGAGTAACCCATTAATCGGGCTAGAAGGATTGCCTCCTTTTTCGAAAATTAAGCCTGAACATATTGTTGAAGCATTAAAATCTGCCATCGCGCACTGTCGTGAAACCATCGACACTGTTTTAGCGCAGTCGAATTATACCTGGGACAACTTTGTACTACCGCTAGAAGAAGCGGACGATAAACTTAGCCGCATGTGGTCGCCAGTGTCGCATATGCACTCAGTGGTCAATTCAGAAGCGCTGCGCAAAGCGTATGATGAGTGTTTGCCATTAATCTCAGAATATTCGACTTACTGTGGCCAACATCAAGGGCTATATGAAGCCTATAAAGCAGTAAAAGAGTCAGCTGAGTTTGGTAACTTAACGATTGCTCAGCAGACGTCGGTGGATAATGCACTGCGTGATTTTCAACTTTCGGGTATTGCGCTTGAAGCTGCGAAGCAAAAACGTTATGGCGAAATTGTGGCACGACTGTCGGAGTTGGCATCAAAGTTTGGCAACAACGTAATGGACGCCACTCAGGCATGGCAAAAGCATATTACTGACGAGTCTGATTTAGCTGGGCTGCCTGAGTCTGCCTTAGCACTTGCCGCTCATACAGCCGAAGCCAAAGGATTAGAAGGCTGGGTATTTACGCTAGATATTCCTTCTTACCTTCCTGTGATGACTTACGCAGATAATCAAACGCTCCGTGAAGAGGCTTATCGTGCGTTTGTAACACGCGCCTCGGATCAAGGGCCCAACGCTGGCGAGTTCGATAACTCAGCGATTATGCATGAAGAACTTACGCTTAGACACGAACTGGCTCAGTTACTTGGCTTTTCTAGTTTTGCAGAAAAATCACTGGCAACTAAAATGGCTGAGACGCCAGAGCAAGTGTTTAAGTTTTTAAACGACCTTGCTGCTAAGTCAAAACCACAAGCCGAGCAAGAAGTGGCTGAACTACGCGACTTTGCGAATAAAGAACACGGTGTAAGTGAGCTAAAACCTTGGGATTACGCATATTATGGCGAAAAGTTAAAACAAGCTAAGTATGCGATTTCTGACGAAGCGCTGCGCCCTTACTTCCCTGAGCATAAAGTACTTGCCGGTTTATTTGAAACTGTAAATCGCCTGTTTGGGATCCGCGTGAGTGAAGTCAAAGACGTTGACACTTATCATCCTGACGTACGCTTTTTTGCTATTCATGATGATAAAGGTGAGTTGCGTGGTCATTTCTATCTCGATCTATATGCCCGTGAACATAAGCGTGGTGGTGCTTGGATGGATGACTGCATGGGCCGAAAAGTACGCGCAAATGGTGAGCTACAGACTCCTGTCGCTTATTTAGTGTGTAACTTTAACAAAGCCGTTGGCAATAAACCTGCGCTATTTACCCATAATGAAGTAACCACTTTGTTCCATGAGTTTGGTCACGGTATTCATCACATGCTAACGCAAGTGGATGCAGCGCCGGTTGCTGGTATTAACGGTGTGGCATGGGATGCGGTTGAGCTGCCAAGTCAGTTTTTAGAGAACTGGTGCTATGAAGAAGAAGCGCTGAGCTTCATTTCAGGGCACTATGAAACGGGTGAACCGTTACCAAAAGAAATGTTAGACAAGTTACTGGCGGCAAAGAACTTCCAATCAGCCATGCAGATGCTGCGTCAGTTGGAATTTTCGTTGTTTGATTTTCATATCCACGCAGACTTTGAGCCAAACACAGATTGCCAAATTCAAGCAATGCTTAATGCGGTGCGTGAGCGTACAGCAGTTGTTAAAGCTCCGGAGTTTAATCGCTTCCAGCATAGTTTTAGCCATATCTTTGCTGGTGGTTATAGCGCGGGCTACTACTCTTATAAGTGGGCAGAAGTGCTGTCTGCGGATGCGTTTTCTAAGTTTGAAGAAGAAGGAATATTCAACTCGCAAACCGGACGTGAGTTTATGCATCATATCCTTGAAAAGGGTGGCTCAGAAGCGCCAATGGTGCTGTTTACCCGCTTCCGTGGTCGAGAGCCAAAAGTGGATGCGCTACTACGCCACAGCGGGATTGCCGCTTAGTTATATTTCCACTCCAAGCGTCTTCTTCTGAAGGCGTTTTTTTTGTCTTAGAAAGTGTGACTTTTTGTTAGCAAATTCAATATCTCTGACTATTCTATAAAGATATGAATTAATAGGGAAAGCCACATGACGAAACTGGTTCTTGCCATTGATGATGACAAACTCGTCCATCACATTGTTGATGAGGCGTTATCGCGTACGTGCAAAATATTACATGCGAAAAATGGTGAGGAAGGCTTACGGTTGGCTAAAAAATATCGTCCGGATATTATTTTACTCGATGTCGAGATGCCCGGTATATCGGGTTTTGAGGTATGTGAGCAACTTAAAAAGCAAGACGACACCACTGAGATCCCAGTTATGTTTTTGTCTTCTCGTGCCGATATTTCAGAGCGGATGCGGGGTTATAACGCCGGCGCAGCGGACTACATAGTCAAACCTTTTAACGCTGAAGAGTTGCTAGCGCGTATTAATGTCCTTGATGACTACAGAAAAACCTCGTTGCAGCTCAAACAAGACGTACAGCGCGCCCAAACTACAGCCGAAATAGCCATGACCGACTCTGGTGATATGGGTCGTATAATGCGCTACGTTGGGCAATCGTATCACGCGCATGACCTCAATACTTTGAGCGCTCATTTTTTAGAGTTTTTTATGCCGATGGAGCTCGATGTTGCGGTGGCTTTTTGGTACCACCAAGACGCGATGTTTTACTCCAGTGAAGGGGCGATTCAACCAATAGAGCAAGAGTTATTTGAGAAACACAAAGATGGCAGTCGCTTTGTTGATTTTGGCCGCAGAACAATCATTAACTATCCTAAAGTTTCTTTGCTGATTAAGAATATGCCAGTGGACGATGTTGCGGTTTATGGTCGCTATAAAGATCTGTTTCCGCACATACTGGAAGCCACTGATGCCAAAATCAGAGACATGGAAGTCAGTGAAGATGCGCTCAATAAAGTGGAACATATCGGGCAGGTATTTGCTGAGCTGAGCGATCATTTAAGCGGCGTTGGCGATCATTACAGCGGCAAAGTCGCTGAATTTCAGGCTGTGCTAGAAAGCGACAAGCTTGCAGTTTTAGCCTCAAGTGAAAGAGAGCGACTGCAAGAGCTTTATGAACATTTCACTTATTTAAGCGATGAGCTAACCATAATTAAATATAAGTTAGGAGAGGTGACTGAGGTACGTCAGCAGCTTATAGAGAGTTTAAACAAAATAGCGAAACCTTGGGGCGAGGATGAAGTGGCGTCGCAAGCAGATATTGAACTGTTTTAAGTCACTGGATAATCAAAGACACTAGAAAGGGAAAGGGGTATACTGCCACGGTTGGTCACCCTTGGGAGCTTAGCTTGTATATTCACACCCCTTTTGAAGAAAACAGATCCTACCTAGATACGCTAACTGAGCTGTTCAATTTATCCGCGCTTGATATTAACGAGGCGGAGTTTCAATTGGTTTATGATGAGTTAGGCTTACAATTATTCAAAAAAAATGAACCAAAGCTCGGCGCTATCCGAGTTGACTTTGTGACCGGCGCAGTTGCTCATCGACGCAAATTTGGTGGTGGTAAAGGGCAAGCAATTGCAAAAGCCGTTGGCTTAAATAAAGGTGCTGTGCCTACGGTATTGGATGCAACTGCGGGACTTGGGCGCGATGCCTTTGTGCTTGCGTCTATGGGTTGCAAAGTTGTGTTACACGAGCGTAACCCGGTAGTTGCAGCGCTGCTATATGACGGCTTGCAACGCGCCTATCAAGATGCTGAGATTGGCGAATGGGTGCAGTCAACCATGCGACTGGAGTTTGGCTCCAGCCATGACTTGCTAGAGCAAGCGGGTTGGCGTCCAGATGTGGTGTATCTTGATCCTATGTTTCCGCATCGTGAAAAATCAGCACAAGTGAAAAAAGAAATGCGTGTATTCCAAGACTTAGTTGGCAATGACTTGGATGCGGATGCGCTTTTGCCTTTTGCTTTGCAATTAGCCACAAAAAGGGTAGTGGTAAAACGTCCAGACTACGCCGGCTTTTTAAATGATAAAACGCCAAGTATGCAAATAAAAACCAAGAAAAACCGCTTTGACGTTTATGTTAATGCCGCAATGAAATAGCACACCGCTACCTGATTTAATTTTGTTCAGTAGATATCTAGATGGATATACGTAAAAAGTATGGTTTTGTACTATTGCACAGAAAAGGTAACCAGATTTAATCAAGTTGTCATAAATCCTTAATACTCTTGCGGAGCATTTTGATAAAAGGGTTGTGATTCTATGCGCGTGTCTACATTTACTCGGTTATTGGCAATATTATTGACCACTGCGAGTATTCTACTTGGGGCGAGTCTGTTTTGGGCGAGCCAAGTGTTAACTGAGCTTGATGCGCAAGATGCCGCTTATAATCAAGTTAAAAATTCGGTGATCATCGAGCTAGAGGGTACAGTTGAAGATTATTTAAGTGCGGGCGACAGTCAGTATTTAAGTAAAGCCGATGAACAAATCAAAGCATTACAGCAAAGTGTGGAACAGTTACCACCAGCGCTTGCCGAGCAACTTAAAACTAAACTCACACAACTACAACAAGATATTGCAGGTAAATACCGTGCACTCGGTAAGCTTTCAGGTAATGAACTTGCGCTTTTGGATAATGCGCTCAGACAAATGTCAGGCTCAGCATCGAGTCTCGTAAAGTATGCAATTAAAGCACAAGATAGTGCCGCCAAAGAATCCTACTTTAATCTCGCCTCAGACTACTTTAGCGAAGTCTCGAATTTGAGCTTATATACCTACCAATTAGTCATGGCTTACGAACAGCAGACCGAGCAGAGTTTAATGTCGAGCTTAAGCCGGTTGCAGGATATTGCCGCGCGAATAGACCGACTCGAAAACTTAGGGGTAATGAGTGAGGTAGACGAAGACGAGCTATTTTTAGGTGCACAAGCGGAAGACTTGGCGCTAGAAATAAAAGCGGAGCTTGTGAGCTGGCCTAAACGTTATGCCCGCGACTTAGAAAATACCTTACAGCAGTCCAAACAACGCCAAGCTGGCATGCTGGCACTGCGAGGTGACATTAAAGCAATCTCAGAGAATATCCTGCAAGCAGAAACCAACTTAAAAACAGAGCAGGCTGACGTAAAAACCAATGTATTTATGCTGTTTGGTGTGGCAATTGGGTTACTCGTGCTCCTTGCGGGTGGTGTCTACTTTGTGCAGTTCAATCAAGTATTAACTCCGCTAAGACAACTACGCGATGGCTTCGCTCAGCTTATCGAAAGTAATGAGCTACGCAATATTGAAAGTAAAAACCAAGACACTGAAATTGGCGAAATTGCGAGTTACTTTAATCAGTTAATCGATAGGCAGCGAGCAGAAGCGGACGAACGCTCAGAAATGCTGAGTGTGATCAATACCTTTATGGAAGAGATGAACACTAACTTGGCGCAGATCTCTGCACAAGCTGGAGACACTTTCGAGCAGGTGGAGCAAAATCAAGCACAGCTCGACTCGCTTAGAGCGCTAGGGGCGGATGCCAATCAAATCAACGCACAAGTTGCCGACAATGCTAACAACACCTTTGAAGCAATGACACAAAGTGTGTCCTATGCGGATGCTATGTTGAGCGCTTCATCTACCACGCAAAAGCGGGTAGAGCAGGGGTTGGAGAGCTTAAATGAATTACTTAATGGTGTTTCAGATGTGAGCAAAGTGATTGATATGATCAGCTCCATCGCAGAACAAACAAACCTACTCGCGCTTAATGCGGCGATTGAGTCGGCGCGCGCAGGTGAGCATGGCCGTGGATTTGCGGTCGTTGCGGATGAAGTACGAAAGCTTGCACAGCAAACACAAGCCTCACTGACTGATATTCACCAGCAATTAAATGTTTTGAGTGACAATTCAAACAAAGTATCGACACAAATCTCGGCTTTGGCAGACGAGGCACAGCAGCAAACAGGCCATGCACAAGAGTTGAAACGCAATTCAGAAGGTGTGGCAGAGAGCGCACAAAGCGCCAACCAAGTTGCCGCCCATGCAATGGATCTTGCCAATCAGCAATCAGATCTACTAGATACCTTTGGCCACGCCATGGACAGCATGAAAGGTCAGGTTAATAGCTCACATGAGCAAGTTCAGCAAATTCAACAAAGCCTTAAAGAAAAAATGCGGGAGATCAGAGGTACCTTAGGCCTGCGGTAATCAGGATTGTGCCGTAGATCGAGATTTATCTCGACTACTGCAAGTTGAAACGTCGGAGCCGCTTCACGCGGCGAGCAGTTAAAAGATCGCGAGGTAAACTCGTTCCTACCAGCGTGTTTTGTAGGTCGAGATTTATCTCGACAGCATAAGCCAAAACGCAGGAGCCGCTTCACGCGGCGAGCAGTTAAAAGATCGCGAGGTAAACTCGCTCCCACTAGGAGTGTTGTAGGTCGAGATTTATCTCGACTATTGCAAGTTGAAACGTCGGAGCCGCTTCACGCGGCGAGCAGTTAAAAGATCGCGAGGTAAACTCGCTCCCACCAGCGAGTTTTGTAGGTCGAGATTTATCTCGACTATTGCAAGTTGAAACGTCGGAGCCGCTTCACGCGGCGAGCAGTTAAAAGATCGCGAGGTAAACTCGCTCCCACCAGCGAGTTTTGTAGGTCGAGATTTATCTCGACTACTGCAAGTTGAAACGTAGGAGCCGCTCTACAAAATAATTAAAAAAGGCCGCAAATGCGGCCTCTCATTGGGGAAAGAAGACTCAATCTGAGCCTACTAAATTTTGCTTATGGCTTGTACTGCGCGTCTAATGTTAGACCCGAGAATGTACGGTAAGCATTAATGCTTAGGTGCCATGTACCCGCTTGCGGATTAGTGATTACACAAGTCTCGGTATTACCATTTTCATATGGACGACAGTCATAGCTGCTTGCGGTAGGTTGAGAGCCAAACTTAACGAATAAGTCAGCGTCACCTGAGCCACCAAATGTTTTCACGGTGAAGTCGCTCATACCCTCTGGTACTTCGATTGTGTAGTGAACCCACTGACCGCTTGAAGCCGAAATATCTTCAATTGTACCACCACCTGCTTGTGGACCACCGGTGCTAGAACCCGAAGTTGTCGCAACTAAACTTACGCCTGAATAAGCTTGATAGCCATTAATCATTACGTGATATGTACCAGCTTGAGGTGCGTCAAAGCTACAAACTTCGGCATTACCGCCTTCATATGGGCGACAGTCATAGCTGCTTGAAGTTGGTTGACTGCCAAGTTTTACATAAAGGTCAGCATCACCTGTTCCACCACTCATTGTGAAGGTCACATTGGTTTTTCCAGCTGGTACATCAAAAGTGAAAAATTGATTGCTGCCAGCCGCGCCGCTTAAGCCTGTTTTCGCTACACCATCTTCAAGCGTATTACCTGTAGGTGGCGTGACAACATCGCCTAAAGCTTCATTTACCGCAGCGGCTGCATCAACAACACCCGTACCACAGTTTGAACAGCTACCAGCAAAGCTACGTGTGGTGTTTTTCAAGATAGTTTCTACTTCGTCAGGCGTAGCAGATGGTTTTGCTTGCTTGATTAGCGCAGCAACACCCGCAACGTGAGGTGCCGCCATAGACGTACCTTGTGAGTAATGGTAGCTATCATTTGAAGGAGCACCAGGGCCTGAGTTATGGGTAGATAGGATACCTTCAGGATCATTCGCAAAACTTTGTGCGCCACCCGGAGCGGCAACGTCGATGTTTGCACCATAGTTTGAGTAATAAGCTCGGCTACCATCACGACCTACAGATGCTACGTTTACTACGCCATTACAGTTACCTGGGTTGTAGTTTGCTGAGTTATCGTTATCGTTACCTGCCGCAATAACAATGACTGTACCGTTGTTACGTGCTTGGTTGATTGCATTTTGTGTGGTTGCGCTACATGCACCGCCACCACCTAAACTCATGTTGATAACATCAGCAGGGTTAGCATTTGCAGGCACACCAGATACAGAGCCGCCAGATGCCCAAATGATGCCGTCAGCGATATCAGACGTTAAACCACCACATTTACCAAGAACACGTACAGGCACTACTTTAGCGTCGTAAGCAACACCTGCTACACCTTCACCATTATTTGTTACCGCAGCAACTGTTCCCGCCACGTGTGTACCATGCCAGCTTGAGTCTTGATCCGCGCGTGGTACAGGTTGACCTGAAGAGTCAGTTCCACATTCACCGCGAGTGACTGCATCACCTGGGTCACGAGCATCGTTGTCACGTGCGCCACCATCGTTAGCAACAAAGGTATTAGAGATCATGTCATAGCCAGGCAGAATGTTGGCATTTAAGTCTAAATGTGGGCGATAACCTGTATCTAGTACCGCAACTACCACACCTTGACCTGTTGCTTTATCCCACGCAGCAGGGGCATTAATACCCGCCGCGGCTTCAAAGTAATGCCATTGATCGTTATAACGAGGATCGTTAGGCGTTGCGAATGGCTTTAGCATTTGGTCAATTTCGATGTATTCAACATTGCCAGAAGCCATCACTTCATTCATGAATGCTTGTGCTTCTTTTGCTGAAAGCTTTTTGTCAGCACGCATAACGTGGTGATTGCTAAGTGCCATTGGGCGTACGTATTGAGCGCGAGCACTCGCTTTACTGCTCTTAAAGCCTTGTACAAAGCTTTCTGCACGTTGTTGCATTTTAGCAGGAGCAAGATCCGCAGCTGAAAGGCCCATCATTTGCGAACTAGCATCTTTGTATTTGATGATGAACTGTGTACCAAGCGTGCTTTGTGATGATAGTTTTTGTGCCGTTGCTGCAAGTGCTGCATCTTGGCCGATTGATTGTGCTGGTGCGGCTGTAACTGCTGTTGCAGTGAATAATGCGCTCACTGCGACGCTTAGTGCAGCGCGCTTAAAGTTTTTATTGATTGTCATAATGTTTCCCTAGTTTCTAACTTGTTGTTCAGCTGTTAATAAAAAGCTGATGGTCAGTGAAAGTAAACTCCTAGTTAAAAAAAAGAAAGCGCTGTTTTGTTATTTGCACTAATTTTTTAGTTATATGTGGACGGATAAATGGCTATAAAAAATTCTTACTGTATTGTTTTTAATCGATATTTTTCATTTTTGTGAGAGGGAGAATAAATTTCAGTTACATTGTAAATGACTGTAAACAAAATAGTGTTTTTAACTTTGTGAAGCATTTGTAGCCAATAGAGTGGAGACTTGCTTAGTATGAAAGGTTGGTTTTTTTTGGTTGTTCTAGTTGTATTTTCTTGTTTTTGAAGGTTTAAGAAATGATAGCGCTGACATAATGTTTACAAGTGTTTAAAAGGTATGCGAGTGGCTATTGACATTCGCAGCTGTGATTAGATAAAGAATCTAGGTATAATTTTCGCTTGGTCGCGATTTTGCCGTTTAAAGCTAAACTGTTGGCAAAACGGTAAGTGTAGAAATCTTAGATAAAAAGTTGAGTGAGTTTATGCAACAAATAGAGGTAGTCGTTATCGGCGCAGGTGCTGCAGGGTTGATGTGTGCTGCACAGGCTGGATACCGAGGGCGACAAGTTGCAGTGGTTGATATGGGAAAAAAGCCTGGTCGTAAAATTTTGATCAGTGGCGGTGGCCGCTGTAATTTTACCAACGAAAATGCTTCACCTGCTAACTATCTATGTAAAAACCCACACTTTGTAAAGTCGTGCTTGAGCCGCTATACCCAACATGATTTTATTGAACTGGTAGACCGCCACGGTCTTGCATACCACCACAAAACACTTGGGCAGTTGTTTTGTGACAATAGCGCGCAAGACATTGTCGACATTCTTCTTACAGAATGTGACTGGGCGGGCGTGTCACTTAACTTACGTCAAGAAGTCCTTGCGGTTGAACATCAAGCTGATGGTCGCTACTTAGTCAAAACCACAACTCAAACCTTTAACTGCGAGTCTGTGGTGATCGCCGCTGGTGGCCTAACCATGCCAAAACTTGGCGCAACGCCAATCGGCTACAAAATAGCGGAGCAATTTGGCTTAACGGTATTACCAACCACGGCAGCGCTTGTGCCATTTACACTTCATGATCACGACAATGCACGCTTTGATGGTTTGTCTGGTATTAGCGTAGATAGCCTAGTGACCAGTGCAAGCGGTATCCAATTTAGAGAAAATATTCTCTTTACTCACAGAGGCTTATCTGGCCCTGCAATTTTGCAGATCAGCTCATTTTGGAAAGCAGGCGAGTTTGTTAGCATCAATTTACTACCTGACTTAGATGTGCAAGCACAACTTCATGACTGGCGCAGTGAGCAAGGGCAAAAGAGCCTGAAGAACTTGCTTTCGACCATCTTACCAAAGCGCTTTATTGAGGCCTTAATCAGCGACGGCAGCATTCCAGATAAAAACGCCAATCAACTCAGCCACACAGAGATTGAAAAGCTCACCGCAATTCTCACTAGCTGGAAAATAAAACCAAATGGAACAGAAGGTTACCGTACCGCAGAGGTTACGTTAGGTGGTGTAGATACCGACGAATTAAGCTCAAAAACCTTCGAAGCTAAAAAACAAAAAGGCCTGTACTTTATCGGCGAAGTCACCGATGTCACCGGATGGCTCGGGGGCTATAATTTCCAATACGCATGGAGCTCCGGCTGGGCATGCGGACAGGCTTGTTAGATGTATTCTGAATAGTAAAAGAGACAATCTAATAAAATGTGAAAGTGTTGATTAGTTTGTCTCGTTTTAAGTTTCATTAATAGTTCCAATCCTCATAAGCTAGAGGCAAGCTATTAAGTAAGTCTCTGCGTTCACGCCAATTAGGCATGTGTTTGTCCATGAGGGAACGGAATCTTTCGTTGTGGTGACGCTCTAGTAAATGAACTAGCTCGTGGGCAAGGATAAACTCCATGCACTCTGGTGGCTTCTTAGCGAGTTCGAGGTTAAGCCATATACGCTTAACTTGAATATTGCAGCTTCCCCATTTGGTTTTCATTTTTTTGATGTTGATAGAACCTGCGTTTACACCTAGTTTTTTTTCCCATTGAGGTAATAGTTTTTCAAGTGAGCGCTGAATTTCATCTCGATAGAAACGGTTAAGCAGTTTGAGCTTGTTGTCGGTTGACGTATTTTCTGCAACAGCTAACACTAAATTACCGTTGCCTTTTGCAGTAACACTGTATCTACCGTTGGCCTCAATTAGCTTTAAGCGATATTTCTTACCCCAAAGGTAGTGGCATTCGCCATTAACCATTTCACGAATTGATTGGCGTTCTTGGTCTGCAAAGTCAGCTTGCTGCTTTTTAATCCACGCAAGTTTATTAACAATAGCCAGTCTTATCTTCTGCTCACTCGTTTCATTGGGAATAGACAGCCTCACTTTGCCATTGGGTGGTAGCACGCTTAGGTGGATGTTTTTAATCGCTCTGCGATTTAGCTCAACATCAATGTCACCTATGCGAATTACTTCAACACGCTCTACATTACTTTTGGTATGACGCACTAGTGATATTCCTTTTGAGCTTTTATTAGCTCCATCACATCAACAATATTTACATCATAACCCGCCGCTTCTTCTCGCACAGCATTGGCAATCTCGCGCTCTTTAAATTTATCACCAAGCCAATCGGCTTTTTTAGTGTAACGAACCGCTGTATCAATTTTAGTTGTGAGCACTTCGTCACTCCCTAAGTTGTCATAAATTGCCTGTTTGGCTGGCGTATTGACAGATTCTGGGTAATTCTGTGCGCTATTTTCAGTTGGGTTAACTACTTTCTTGGCAAGTACTTTAATTTGCTCTAGGTACTCCTGATAGCTTATCGCTTGTTCTCTTCGCTGCTTAATGATTTCATCTAGCAAAATTGCCATGCTGTCAAAATATTTAGGGTTTACTGGGTTTTCATCAACGATGGTCTTTCTTACGTTATTCTCAATGGCTTCAGCCATTGCATCTTCATTGTCACGCAAGTTTTCAGGTAAAGACTCTAGTCCCTTACCATTGTTGTTCACTACTAGATCAATTAAACCCAACTCCTCAAAATCCATTAGCACTTCACTGTCATCCGCTCGAATATACATATCTAACAAGTGGCGCATGGCTGGCTCAAACCGCTTCATTTCTAGTAAGTCACCACTGGCAAGCTTTACTTCGTCACGAACCTTTTCGAAGTACGCGACTTCTTTCTTAATATTTTCTGCTTGCACGAAGGTGTAGCCAGCTTGCTCCATTTCATTTGCAAGGTTGGTGTATGCGCGGAGCAGCTTGGCAACAGATTGATATAAGGTTAAACGCAGCGCTTCTTTTTCGGTGCGCTCATTCTCATCTTTTGGTGCAACTCCAGACTCACCACAAAAATAGTGAATGAAATCTATGGTATTTCTAGGCGCTTTCACTGGTTCACATAGTGCTCTTACCGCTTCCAGCGAATTATCTAAATCAGCACGAGACTCTTGTAAGCGGTCTTTCAAAAGCCCTTTCACATCATCAGCGTCATATCCATCAAACGCTTCTGCTGTATAATCTTTAATGGCTTTATCAAGAGAGCGGAATAAGTCTTTGTAATCTATGATATAACCGTAGTCTTTGTCTTCACCATCTAGACGGTTTACCCGGCATATAGCTTGGAAAAGGTTATGATCGGCCATCTTTTTGTCAATATAGAGGTAAGTAGCGGAAGGGGCATCAAAGCCAGTTAATAGTTTATCGACCACAATGAGTAGGCGCATTTGTCCCGGCTCTTCAACAAAACGTTTCTTAACGGCTTTTTCAAACTCTTCAACACGCTTCGCGGCTTCGTCTTCACTTTGCTCAAAGTAATCCGCTAACATCTTGCGATAGGTGTCATATTTAAATAGCTTTTCTGTTAAGCCTTCACCAGATTCTTCACCTTTTATAGAGCTTGCAGCAGGCTGATAACTGGTTACTACCGCGCATTTTCCGGCAAGGTCGGTTTTACTAAACAAGTCATAAACCACACAAGCTTGATGAACGCTGGCACATACCAACATGGCGTTACCTCTGCCTGACATCAATGCTGGCTTTACCTCCATATCCATCAGCATGTCGCTAACAATTTGTTCTAAGCGAGATTTACTCGAGAGCACCTTCTGCATTGTGCCCCATTTTTGTTTGAGCTGCATCTTAGCAAGATTCGAAAGGCCCTTGGTTTTAGCTTCAAACCATTGATCTACCTTTTTCTTTGAAGTTAAGTGCTGATCAATATCTCTTGCTTCATAACGAAGGTCGAGCACTACGCCGTCACTCACGGCTTCATCAAATTTATAGGTGTGAATATAAGGGCCAAACACTTCTAAAGACTTTTTCTTGTCTTTTTTCATCAGTGGCGTACCCGTAAAACCGATAAACATGGCTTTGGGCAAAATAGTTTTCATGGCCTCGTGCAACTTACCTGACTGTGTTCGGTGGCACTCATCGACAAACACAAACAAGTTGCCTTTTGCGACAAAATCACTTGGTAAGTTTTTAGTTAGGGCTTCAATGTAGTCTGTTGTCGCTTGCGTCTTGGCTTCTTCACTTTCTTTTTCACTAAGTGCCTCACCATTTCGGCCAAATTTATGAACGAGAGAGCAAAATAGCCAGGGGTTGGGCTCATTGAGCGTCGCAACTAAATCACCGCCACTTACTGTTCGATAAATATCTTCATCAACACCTGAGAACACTTTTTCTATTTGTTCGTCTAACTCGGTTCTGTCAGTTACGATAAGTACCCGCGAGTCTGTCACGTTTTCGCGTATCCACTTAGCAAGCCAAACCATGGTTAAGCTTTTGCCTGAGCCTTGTGTGTGCCAGATAATGCCATCATCGTGCTTTTTAACGTATTTTTGAGCGGCTTGAATACCAAAAAATTGATTGTGTCGGCAGGTCTTCTTCACACCAGCATCAAACACTATAAAGTCATGAATGAGTTGCAGAAAACGTGTTTTATCACACAATTGCGCGATATGGGTATCGAGTAAATTTTCTGCTTTAATTTTACTTGAAGGCAGTGGGTTTGGGTTTTCTTTGCCGCTGCTTTCTTTCCATTCAAGATAATACTTTTCGGATGTCTCTATTGTGCCGTAGCGAATACCTTGGGTATCGTTCCCTGCCATCACAAGCTGCATAGTAGTGAAGAAATTACGGATAAAGGCTTTTTTTTGATTGTCTAAATTTTGGCGAATGCCTTCACTGACAGAAACTGAAGAACGTTTTAATTCAATCACGCCAAGCGCGATGCCGTTTACGTAAATAACAATATCTGGGCGTTTCTTTAATTCGCCTTTTACGGTGACTTCTTCGGCAATGGCAAAGTCATTATTTTCAGGATTTTCCCAGTCAATCAGCCAAACCGTTTGATTTTTTTGACCCGCACCTTCTTTTACCTTGATGCCATAACGTAAAAGTCGGTAAACCGTTCTATTGGCATCATAGAGTTTTCTTGCCCCGCCGCATGCGGCTTTAAGGTCAAGCACTCGTAAAGCTCGGGTGATGAGGACATCAGAATAACCTTTATTTTCTAACCACGTAGTAAGCAGCTCTCTTTCAATATTGCTATTACCTTCACGGTATTCCCAATTACCTAGATAGTCGTAATCAAGTTGTTCTTTAAAAAACTTAACTACGCGGTTTTGAGTTTTACGCTCTAATTGACCGACATTACTCATATTATTCCTTTATTTCGTTTTTATTGGATCGATTCAGCTAATGTAGGTTTTCCAAATTAGTCAAAGCAAATTGAATTTCTCTATCGCCAAATAAGGTTAACTTGCGCAGTGCCCATTTATCTCCAGTAGGCCAGTTGGCTATGCCTTCTTTTATTGACTCAACCGTTTTATCACATCCTTGCTTAGTAATAAGCCAATCCACTGTAGACAAAAGCTCTAAGCCAAAAGGAGATTCGAAGCCATTAATTACTTGAGTTGCTTCTTCTAATGCAGGTAAATACTCTTTCGCCTCGGTGCTTAAGTAGGTCGAAACTTTTTGTCTCTCGTTTTCATTGAACCAGATGACATCTAAAGGATCACAATCAGGAATACGTTTATCTGATTTCAAATAACTACCATCTAAAGCATTTAACAAGTGCTCTAAGTTATTGGCATAGGGCCCATAATAATTTGCTTCGAAATTAAGCTTTAACTCATTTTTCAAGCCTGATCTTTCAATGGTTCTTTGCAAAAACCAAGCTAGCTTTTGAATTTCTAGCAGGCTACACTCCATGCCTAATATCCAATAACGTCTTACTAACTCGGCAACTAAAGCTCTCGCTGGTGTTAGTTTCTTTACACCTGCTTTTTTGGCTACATTTTGATATTTACTGGTAGGTTCAAATACAATGATATTTGTATTTTCAATATCGGATAATGCTTTTTCAATTTCTAGTTTTACGTCAGGCCAAGACAAGCCGCCTTGCCCTGCGCCAAGTGGAGGAATTGCTATAGAACCAACATTATTGTTTTCTATAAAGTGGCGAAGATCGATTAAACCATCTTGAATCCATTCCATTTTAGATTTTGCACGCCAGTGCTGCTTGGTAGGGAAGTTTACGATCCACCTAGGTCCCATTAATTCGCCTGTTTCAGTAACAAACATTTGACCGGTGTTTACTCGCTTAGCCTTGCAGGCAGCTGCATATTCAGCCATGTTTTTAGGAAAGCGCTCTTTGAACATTAACGCAATGCCTTTACCCATAACCCCTACAGTATTAACTGTATTGACTAGAGCATCTGCGTTAGCTTCGAGTAAATTACCTTGTGTATATGTGATCATTAAAAGTACCATCCAGGACGCACAATGACATCCAAATTCATATTGCGCTGTTGAATATGCTGTTTTAATTGTTGTTCAACTTGCGCGTTGTAACAAACTACGCCTAATAAAGCATTGATAGGGCAATGCTGTTTGATTAATGCCTCTGCCTGATATCGCTCAAACTTGGCGGGATCATTCTGATCTCTAGCAAAATCTCTTGCCTGTAAAATAGGCCAATCTACAGCTCCTAAGTGCTTTAAATCAGAATAAAATTTAGCCCATAGGTAATAGGCATGCATGTCCGTATAGACAAATTCCAAGTTTAATTGTTCAACTTTATGTAATGATGATACCAAAATAACAATGTCTTCGTTAGCCCGCTGAATAACGCCTCGCCCTGACTTTATGTTGAGCAACATAGGTGAGAAAGGAGTAAAGTAAAAAGGCACATAGTCATTTAATGAACCAAAAGGAGCAATCGGGACAGGATGAGTTGCTCGTTTTTGTATTAACTCCGAACTACCTATAGCCTCCCAATTAGGTGACTGCACCTGACTATTACCACAATACAAACCGTTATCTAAGATCCACGGTATATTGTTACGATGCACTATGCGCCAAATCAACGCTTTTTGTGGGTTAAGGGTTTGACTATAGTTGTAAACCACTTTTATATTCCCTTAGCTTGGTTAAAAGGTAAACGTATGCGGCCTGTGAGTAGTGCTTGCATCATACCTTGTTTGATTTGGCGGGTTTTCGCTAAGCGCTGTTCAAGGGTTTGGATTTCGTTATCCATATCCGAGAGGATGGCTGCGATAGCGGTTTGTTCTTCAATACTTGGTATAGCAATGTAGAACTTGCGCTGAGCTAAAATTGGTACTTGATTCCTTGTAGATTGAGACATGACGGCTGAGAACTGTTTTACGAATAAATCCGACTTGAAAAAGCTCAACAAGTAAGTGTTCTTGAGTTTTTCATTGTCACATCTGTAGTAAGTTGCAGTTGTACTTATAATTATGAAATCTTCTTCAGTCTCAACCAGAGTAGTTGGACCAACTGTAGCATTGTGAGCAAAAAGGATATCGCCATTTAATGCTATACCTTTTTTGAACTTTTTTGCTCTACCAAGAGGAAGCTTTTTACAGTTTTTATAATCAATGATGCCATTATAAAAATCTGTTGCTCCAACATATGGAACACCATCCTGACTAAACTCATGGCTTTTGGGGTATAGTTCCCCGTGGTTTCCATCCATTTGATCAATGATCATTTTTTTAGATAGTGCTTCATCAATCGTTATGACATCCCAATCCTCAGGGATTTCGCCTAGTTCGCTGGGCTTTGTGCCTTTTTGTTGACCTTTCTTTTCGCCTTCAGTGTAAGTGGCGAATTGAGGTAAACGGGTTTTGCCTGTCAGCAGTTGTTGCATGGTGGCGGTTTTAATCGTTTGTTTTTTCGCGATCAGCTTTTCCAATTCTGTTAATAGCGCATCCACATCGGACAAGGCATTGGCAATGGCCTTCTGTTCCTCTATGTTGGGGGGAACAGGAATTGGATAAGTTTTTAGTTTTTGTCCATTAATATTGGCCTGACTCACCGCAACACTAAGAACAAGCTTGTTATAAGATTTAATTTGGTAAGTATTTAAAATGTAGTTTAAATATTCAGCATTAAGTAATTCAGGTTTATTGTTTATTTTAATCAAGTACCCAGCATAAATGGCAGGTCGTTCACCCTTATAAATTGCTGCTTTGCCAACTAGGTCTACAGTATTAGTCCTATTGAAAAGCACTGTATTTTTCTCTAATTTATACTTCTTGATCTCAAGCTCATCACTGGTATAGACAAGGTCTGTCCAATCAATAAAGCCATCTTGCATATTCCCCATTCTCAAAACAGGGGTAGAACCATCGCTAGAGGATTTAGCAGACGAGCCATATGCCACGTCATGAACTAGTTCGCCTAAAGGTAGACAGTCCCAATCAATAGGCAAGAAACCAAATCTTGTATTTTTGAAATCAGTATTATTTTCTTTCACTAGCCAATCTCCAACCCCATTGCTTTTAAGTGACTTGCGACTTTATCGCTAAGGTCATCGACTGATTTGGAAAGAGTTGGTAATGGCGTACTATAGCGCTCCTCCAGTTGTCTTACACGATTTGCCATTTGCTGGGTAACACGTTCAATTTCGGCAATGATATTGGCTTGCAGTGTTGCTAGCCATTTGTCATCGACAATTAATTCTTTCACTTCTGTTAATGGAATAGTTGGGTACTTATCGATTAACAATTGATAAAGCGTATTTTCTGCATCTTTGATTTCAGAATTAAGCAGTGTTTCTTTTTCTGCGAGGGATTGATATTGGTATGCAATCTTCAAGCATTCAACATTTTCATCATCACCATAAAGCTCTAATGCTCTTACAATAAATTCGGCTTTTTGAGCCTCTAAAGACTTAAGTTCTTTCTTAACTGTTGCAACGTCATTGCTTAAATTGATATAGCTGTTTAGTGTTACAAGCTCATTAGCCGTATCCAATTCACCAATAGCTTTTATACGTTTATTAACATTGGTTTTGGTTAATTTACCTTTGTTGTTTAATAATGACTCAAAGACTGCTTTATGTTCTGGATCGTTTTCAAATTCCGACAGCGATTGCTCTGAGTTTGCTAGTTCCGTTCTTTTCGCTGAGATTGAGTTGGCTAGGGGACGGTTAAGTAGATTTACAACCGTTTCTTCCCACTCAAAAACACAATTTGTTATTACAGCTTTATTTGGTTTTTTATCTCCATCAGTAAATAGCTCAAGCGCCATATCCTCGCCACCATGTTCTTCAAGTAGCTGTTGCATTTCACTTTGTACACCTTCCAAAGATACTTTTAGGCTATCAATATGATCTTGTTCTGCTGAAAAGTATTTAGCAATTACCAATGGTGTAGGTATTAGCTCTCCCTTATAACGAGATTTATTCAGAATGAAATCATGAGGCTCTTTGTATACGTTTTTCCCCTTGTCATCTTTTACGGGTAAAAGCAGTCTTAACCTATTACCCGCTTGCCAATCATCCTGTACCAATACATATACATCATCCTGCATGGTATCTGCCCAGTAATCCATAAGGATTTGGTAAATGTCGTATTTGCTTAATAGGTCGCTATTGGCATAGCTGTTCAGTAAGTTTTCTGAAATGGTAAAGATAAAGTTCTTCGGGTTATCGCCAACCTTGATTTCTTTAAGTTTTGCTACTGATATCCACTGTTTAAATGGCAATAGGCTACGAGCGGCAAAGTCTTTAAATTCTTGATGCGCCAAAATGGTGCTTTTTACTTGGCTTGCTTCAACGAGTGCATGGCTATAGCCGCTTCTTTTTGGGTTGGGTTCTGGCTTGAAAAGCGTTGCACGAATGCTAGGAAATACCCGCCAGTAATGTTCAAGGGCATCAATATCGCGGTTTGGAATACCACCTTGCAGATGCGCACTTAAGTCGTGTAGGTCTTCTGGTTCAGAGGAGTCGATATAACGTGGGATATTAAGGTTGTAATTGTTAGCGGCAATTTCATCAATTTCCACTAAACGGCTGTAACGCTCAAGCTCTAAGCCTTTGTTAAAGACATCAACAATTTTATGGATATCTTGGCTGCGCAGGCGGTTTTTATTGCCATCTTTAATAAAGCCTTTGCTGGCATCAATCATAAAGATTGGGCGGCCTGATATAGTTGGTAACTCTGCATCATCTTCGGTAAAGCTACCACTTGACTCGATAATGGCTTTTTGTGCATGTTCTTTATCAATCACAATAATACACGCAGGAATACCTGTACCGTAGAACAAGTTAGCAGGTAAACCAATAATGCCTTTGATGTAACCTTGTTTGATAAGGTTTTCACGGATAGTAGCTTCTGCATTACCACGGAATAACACACCGTGCGGTAAGATCACTGCACCTTTACCTGTGCTTTTTAAGCTTTTGATAATGTGTAGTAAGAAGGTGTAGTCACCGTTTTTCTCAGGCGGAATGCCCCAAGTAAAACGATCATAAATATCTGCTTCAGGGTTTAAACCGCTGGTCCAGTTTTTATTTGAAAAAGGCGGGTTAGCAACTGCAAAGTCAAAGGTTTTTAGCGCGGCTCCATTTTTAAATGCTGGTGACGAAAGCGTATTACCTTGTGCAATTGTACGTATATCGGATACATGCCCATGTAAAATCATGTTCATTTTAGATAGAGCTGATGTAGTTACATCCATCTCTTGCCCGAATATAGATAAACCTCGCGGGGCCTCATCACTGGCTTTTAATAATAGTGAGCCTGAACCACAAGTTGGGTCATATACGGTGGCATCTTGTGGCGTGTCTTCTGTTATGCCAACAACTTTTGCCAGAATTTGTGATACTTCGGATGGCGTATAGAATTGACCTTTTGATTTACCTGATTCTGTTGCGAAATGACGCATTAAATATTCGTAAGCGTCACCTAATAAGTCATCACCGCCAGCACGGTTTGAAGATAAATCTAAACCTTGGAAAATACCGACTAACTTAGTTAGGCGATCAACCATTTCTTTGCCTTTTCCGAGCTTGTCTTCATCGTTGAAGTCGGCAACGTCTATCACGCCTTTTAAGTCATTTTCTTCGGCAAGGGCTGAAATAATTTTATTAATTTTATCGCCAATTTCTTTGTCGTTTTTGGCGGCTATCATATCGTCATAGCTTGCACCTTCTGGCACAACAATCATCCCGTATGGGTCGCCTTTGTATTTGTCGCTGACGTACTTCATAAAAAGCATCGTTAGCACATAGTCTTTATACTGGCTGGCATCCATACCGCCACGCAGTTCGTCACAGCTTGCCCATAATGATGAATAAAGTTCTGTCTTTTTAATTGCCATGTGTGTTCCTAAAAAACCTTGTGATAGAGCGCTGTTAGAGCAAGTCGGTGTTTAAGCCAGCGGCTTTTAAACGGTGAGTGAGATTACGCATTTTCGAAAATTCAGTACCAAAGCTAGGTTTTAAGCCAACGCCTTCGCAAAATTCTTTGGCTGTCATGCTTTTTAAATCGTCTGCGTATTTGATCATTTGCAGGTGTAGTTCAGTGGTGTACTGGTTGCGTGGCGCTTCAATTAATGCTTGTTTGATATGATCGAAGATTGCTTGCTCATTCATAAGGCGATTCTTCTTTTGGATATGATTTAGCTAATTTATATAAATTAGATAATTTATCAAGGGAAGAAGCCGAAAAATAATGTCGCTTCGACTTATTTGCTCTCAGTTTCAGCTGTATATAAATAGTAATCGCGTGCGAGGCTTGCTATTGATGCTTTTCGTTATGCGGTTTATCTGCTCCAGAAACTATAGTGCTATAAATTCCGGCTTATCAAAAGAAAGGTTTTACCAATTAAAAAGGACACTAAGTATGGCACTTAGTGTCCTTTTGATTGTTAGCCAGTTGTCACGTCATACTGACCTTGCCTACTAACTGTTCTTCAGGATAGGTTTCAATGGTTTCGGCTTCGCCACGGTGATCGCTGGCTAGCTTTTCATAAAGTAGCGGTAAGACAATCAAAGTGAAGAAAGTACCGATGAGCATGCCTGCGACTAAGATAATACCTATGCTGTTGCGCGCTTCTGCGCCTGCGCCGGTTACCAAGACCAACGGGAAGTGACCAAGCACGGTTGCACCTGTAGTCATTAGGATGGGTCTCAGTCGTGTGGCCGCAGCCCCTTTTACCGCCTCAAATTTCGATTTACCTTCAAGCTGTAAATGGTTCGCAAATTCAACAATCAATATGCCATTTTTGGCTATTAAACCGATGAGCGTAATTAGGCCGATTTGACTGTAAATGTTGACGGTCGTGAGTGATAAAAACGGTAGCATCAATGCGCCTGCGAGTGCCAGCGGTGCGCAGCCGAGTAGTACCACGAGCGGATCTCTAAAGCTGTTGAACTGGATCGTCAGTAAGAAAAATACCACTATCATGGCAAACAAAAGTACGCCAACCATGGTGTTGCCTTCTTTTCTTAGCTGTCTTGATTCACCTGCGTAGTCAATGGAGTAGTGACTAGGTAAGACGTCTGCTGCAATTTCCTCTACCTGTGTGAGCGCTTGCTCTTTGGTAATGTGTGGTAGTGTGCCTGCCAATATTCTAAACGAGTTTTGCTGGTTGAATGAGCCAAGCACCCTAGGGCTTGTAAAGGTGCGCAAGGTAGCAAACGCTGAAATCGGAATAAGATCGCCAGCATCCGTTCTTACTTGCATATTAAGAATGTTCTCAGGATTGTACCTTTCGCCATCGCCGACAATGGGAATGACGCGGTAGGCTTTACCTTCTTTGTTGAAGTAGTTGGCAAAATTATTCGACATATAAATACTAAGTTGCTCGTTTACCGACGATAAGCTGAGACCTAAGTCTGCAACCAGCTCTCGGTCGATTTCAAGCTCGGCTTGCGGCAGGTCGATTTTTAGGTCGGTATTGACGAACATAAAGCTGCCACTGGCGGTGGCGCGTTGAATAATCTCATCGGCGTACTGCTTCATCGCGGTTGGGTCGTCACTGGCACGGAATACTACTTCAACGTCAAACTGCCCTGCGGTAGGAAGCGATGCCGGTAGAATAGGGAATAAACTTAGTCCAGTTACGCTGCCTAACCGGCCGTATAGATTGTATAGCAAGTCGTGTACTGAGTTTTCTCGCTCATCAAATGGTGCAAGCTCTACACCACCAAAACCTGCTGCCGCCGTAATAATCTGCCAAGTAAACTCAGCGCCTTCAGTGGCGTTCATGACTTCGGCAGTGTCATTCATTTTCGCTGAAGTATAAGCTTGAGAAGATTCGGGTGGTGCTTCCACTACGACTTGGATACTGCTTTGATCTTCGATAGGGGCAAGCTCTTTTTGTGATAACAGGTAAAACGGCACCGACAATAAAGAGAACACGATAGCGACAAAAAAGACCTGTGGACGCCACTTAAACAAGGTATCGAGCGCTCGAAAGTAGAACGCTTGTAATCGATCAAAATAGCCATTGACCTTTTGCGTTAATTTACCTTCTTTACCGCCTTCGGGATTAACGTAAGCACTCATGATGGGCGATAAGGTAATAGCAACCAGTCCAGAAATTAATACCGCAATGGCTAGGGTGAACGCGAACTCTCTGAATAAGAACCCCGTTAAACCTGTTAAAAAGCCGATCGGCGCGTAGACTGCTGCAAGGGTCAGCGTCATGGCAATTATTGGGACGAGTAATTGACGTGAACTGATAAGCGCCGCTTGTAATCTGGGTTTGCCTTCACGCATATGACGCGCAACGTTTTCAACCACCACGATGGCATCATCCACTACTAAACCAACAGAAAGCACGATAGCCAAAATAGTCAGTAGGTTGAGTGAAAAGCCCATTGCTGAGATCACCGCGATTGCGCCTAAAATCGAGATAGGAATGGTAACCAGCGGCACCATGGCGGTTCTAAACGAGCCCATCATCGCGAGTACAACAATTCCCACGAGTAGGACGGTTTCCCCAAGCGTAGTGAAGATTTCTTTTATGGAATCACGCATATAAAGCGTGCCATCGTAGCCAATTCTTAAATGCATGCCGTCGGGTAAGATGGTATTTATCTCATCAATCTTTTTATACAGCGCGTCACCAATATCGATTTCATTGGCACCTGGTAATGCCCACACCGCTAAGAATACCGTATCGTGGTCATCAAGGCGTGCGGTTACCATGCCTTCGGCTTCACCGACTTCTACCGTGGCGATGTTACCAAGCTTGAGTTGCGTGCCATCGATTTCTTTTACCACTAGGTTGTTAAAATCAGCTACCGTTTTTAACGAGGTATTGGCCATCAGGTCGATGCGTTGTCTGTTATTTTCGCTGTAACCTAAGGTGGCAATGGTGTTGTTTGTTTGTAGCGCGGTAAATACATCTCTAGCACTTACGCCATAGATAGCGAGTTTTTCGGTATCAAGCCAAATTCGCATAGCGGGATCGCGGCCACCTTCCAGTGTCACTTTTTGGACACCGGGAATATCAGACATAGAAGGGACAACATTACGGATCAAATAATCGCTCACGTTATTACGTGGCAGACCTTGAGATTCCACATCAAGATAGAATACCGCATAAGGGCTGTCGGCACGCACGATTTGAATGGCTGGATCTTCCGCTCCGCTCGGTAACTCAAACTTAATCTGGTTTAATCGGGTGGTCAGTTCAGCCAAAGCGTCGGTGGTACTGTGATTAAGTTCAAGCCAAGCGGTGACTTTGCTAAGTCCCGAGGTAGTTATCGAGTCTACATAGTCGACACCCGGAACGGTAGAGGCTACTCGCTCGATGGGCTCGGTAACATAGCCTTTTACGACGTCTGCGGCAGCGCCCGTATAGACAGTGTTGATCACCAGTGAGGCGCTTTCTATTTTTGGATATTGCTGCACCGATATATCTCGGGCGGCATTAAAACCCGCTAGCACAATAAGCAATGACACCACTATCGCCAGTACCGGCCGGTTAACAAAAATATCCATGATAGACGGCTTATTTTCGTGTAATGCGCTCATTACTGGCCTCCGTTATTGCCATCAACGGCGGCAACCTGATCGGTGTAAACCAGTAAGTTTTCTTGTAGCTTGAATGCCCCTTCAGCAGCAATAAACTCACCACCGCGCAGGCCAGATAGTACAAGTTGCTGGTCGTTGACCTTATCGCCTAATGTAACTTTTACCGGTTTTGCTCGCCAATTTTGGCTGTCGTCCTTTTCAAGTACATAAACAAATTCGCCAAAGTGATTGCGCGTAATCGCATTGGTTGGCACTACCGCGGCGTTCACTACCTCCGTTGGTACATTGACTAACACCATTTGATTGTGACTTAGTGTGCCATTGCCGTTTTGTAGCTCAGCGCGATAACTTTGTTGACGCGATGCGACATCGACCATTGGCATTTTGGCTGATACGCGAGCAGGCACTTGGCCGTTGGCATTAGAAATTGCCACGCCAACCTCTTCGCCTAGGTTAGGTTGTGGCAGGGTTTGTGGAATTTTGAAATCCACCCAAATGCTGTCGTCTAACCCAACCAAAAACGTGATTTCGCTATTGGCATCAAGTAATTGGCCAACCTGATATTGCTCTAACCCCGTTTGACCCGGGTAAGGGGCACGAATGGTTTTTTTCTCTATTAATGTTGTTAGCCGTTTTACGTCTGCCTGATTAATTGCCACCTCGGCTTCGGCTTTGTCTACCTCATCTGGGCTGATCCGTTTTTGTTCTAGTAATTTGGCAACCCGTTGATAGGTTGATTTAGCAAGCTTTACTCGAGCTTTAGCCGCTAATAGATCCGCCTCATCAATGCTACTATCTAAGCGCAGTAATACTTGGTTCGCTTCTACTTGCTCGCCGGGCTTAAAGCCGACGTAAGTGATAAGACCTGGATACTCGTTACTAATGGTGACGGTGCGCTTGGCATGGAGCTGACCTATAACCTTAACCGATTTAATATGTTCAGTGGTTGATACATACGTGCTTTTTACAGAAGCCGAAGGCTCTGGGAAAGATTCCCCAAAGGCGATTGCCGCTTGGATTTGTGTAAATTTCACAAAACCAAGGCTGGTAATAACGATGAGAATGATGACAACGGCCATAAGCCAACGTTTGATGTTCATTGTGATTTCCTTAAGTTAACGAAGCTTGAGCGCTTGCAATTCTTTATCTATGCGTACCAGAGAATCTTGGGTAATGGGCTGTTGCCATGGATAACTGTTAAGTAGCCTCACCGTGCTGCGAATAACAGGGTCATTAAGCTCAAGTGGTGCGAGCAATGAAGCCGTGCCCTCTACAATTTGTTTAGTTTGTTGTAAACGCATTACTTGCTCATATCCTACGGTAAGCGCCCACCCGGTGATGATAATTTCTTCTATCATGTCGTGTAGGTCAGGTGTAGCTTGCAACTCACCCGCTTCAATGCCATCAATTAGCGCTTGTTTAAACACGTTTTCACAACCACCACAGGATTCGATAATTTTATTGGTCCAAAACTCAGAAGCCCTTTTGATCACCGCCTCATTGGTTGAGTAGGACTGTAATTCATAATCAAAAGAGAAGCGTTTTAGCTTTTGTGGCGAGATAAGACACACCGCGAGCATGCGTTCTGGCGTGCTAAGTGGTAAGGATAACACCTGCTTAAAAACACTGGATGTATGGGTAAAAGACTCATAGGCCAGCGCCATGACTAGGTCTTCTTTGGTCTGCACAAATTTATAGATTGAGCCCATAGACAATCCTGCAAGCAAAGAGACCTTTGCCATTGTAAAGTCAGTGACTGAAGACTCATTAATGCATTGTTCCGCAGCGTTTAAAATCATGCGTTGCTGGGTTTCTTTATCATATTTAGGTGCCGGTGCCATCGTTTCTCCTTAGAGTTTGAACCTTATTCGAATGATATTCGAATAAGGTTCAATTATAGAGAGCATTTTTAAAAGTGCAATAAGTAAACAGGGTATTGTTTGCTTGAAAATAGGATTTAAAGATATCGAGGGGAGGTGAAATGAAGACTCTGTGCGGCGTTCCTCTGATAGAACGCCATGCTAATTATTTAGTGATTTAAAATCCAACTTTTAACGGGCTTTAACCACTCGTCTCTCGGGAGATAAAAAGCACCGTGTTCTTTACCAGTTGAAATAGAAAACTCTGTAAAGCTTTTGAGGTTTGCAGAGCGGGCTTTCAGAAAATCGCAAGAGCCCACTTGATCTGAGGTTTCGTAAACGGACAATACGTTGCCATAGAGCTGAGTCTCGGTTTTACTTTTGATAAGTCCAGCGCAGCCTGCTAGTACCACGTAGTGAATAGCATCATTTTTTAATGCATCGCTTGCCATTATCGTTAATGCACCACCACGAGAAAACCCCACCAGAGTAATGTTGCTGGCGCTGACGCCCGCGTCCAGTAATTTGTGAACCTTGTTAACGAGGGTTTTTGTATATGTTTCTGGTGCGACGCCTTTAGGCCGGTGCTCAGCAATTAGCGTATAGGCATCATCACTTAAAGCTTGTTTGATGGCTGGAAAGTCATATTTCCCCCAGCGCTTATGAATAGGCGTTTCATTATCACCTTCAACGATATAGCCATGAGAGTAAAAAACGTATTTGGCGGATGGGTTAATCTGCTTAGGTACATCTGGGTAAACCGCTTTTGCAGAGGTGATTGACGTCACGAAAGCAGCAAGGGAGGTACATGCAGCACGTAGTAAAGGATTCATTTTTGAGTCTTTTTAGTTGATTTAGCGAGATGGTAGCCAAGCCTTGAGGAAAGAAGCAAGCGCAGCGCGATGGGTTATTTTGTATGAGAGAGTTGTGAGAACGAGTTTATTTTGTGGGATCCGGCTCATTGTGTGGGAGCGAGTTCACCTCGCGATCTCTTAACTGCTCGCCGCATAAAGCGGCTCCTACCAGAATGGGTTACTGTGTGGGAGCTGGCTCATTTTGTGGGAGCGAGTTCACCTCGCGATCTTTTCACTGCTCGCCGCGTAAAGCGGCTCCTACCAGAATGGGTTACTTTGTGGGAGCAGGCTCATTTTGTGGGAGCGAGTTCACCTCGCGATCTTTCAACTGCTCGCCGCATAAAGCGGTTCCTACCAGAATGGGTTACTGTGTGGGAGCTAGCTCATTTTGTGGGAGCGAGTTTACCTCGCGATCTTTATATCATTTGCCGCTTAAGGCTTACGCCATGGCTAGTTCACTCTTATCACCCATCCAGCGCCAGATGATAGGGTCAACAATATCGCTGTGGTTTTTTAGCACGGTAAAAGCGAGGCTTCTCACTTGCGGTAATAAATGTTTATCACGGCTAAGATCGGCAATTTTTAGCTCTGCCAAACCAGTTTGTTTTGTACCAAGCACTTCACCCGGGCCACGGATCTCAAGGTCGCGCTCAGCTATTACAAATCCGTCGTTACTTTCTCTAAGAACCCCTAAACGCTTTTGCGCAGTGACCGATAGTGGCGCATGGTAGAGCAGTAAACAATGTGAAGCGATTTGCCCTCGACCAACACGTCCGCGCAACTGGTGAAGCTGCGCCAGCCCCAAACGCTCAGGGTTTTCTATGATGATAAGGCTAGCGTTGGGTACATCCACGCCCACTTCAATCACGGTAGTGGCTACCAGCACATGGGTATGACCTTGTTTAAACTCGTTCATGATAGCCTGCTTTTCTTGGGCTTTCATGCGGCCATGCACCAGCGCGATATTTAGTTCTGGCAAGGCTTCAGCAAGTGCTTTTGCGGTGTCTTCTGCGGCTTGGCATTGTAGCGCCTCCGACTCATCTATAAGCGTACATACCCAGTAAACTTGACGTTTATCCTCAACACAGGCCTTTTGCACTTTTTTGATCACTTCATTGCGTCTGGTGTCTGGTACGGCGACGGTCGTGATTGGTGTTCTGCCCGGTGGTAACTCATCAATAATTGAGGTTTCAAGATCCGCATAGGCCGTCATTGCCAAGGTTCTTGGGATTGGGGTTGCGGTCATCACTAACTGATGCGGATAGCAGTCGCCAAACTTTCCCTTTTCTCTCAGCGCTAGACGCTGGTGCACACCAAAACGATGTTGCTCGTCGATGATGATGAGCGCAAGGTTAGAAAATTGTACTTGCTCTTGGAATAACGCATGGGTGCCTACCACCATCTGTGCTTGCCCTGAAGCAATACGCTCAAGAGCATGAGAGCGTTCCTTACCTTTGGTTTTACCACCCAGCCATACAGTTTCTATGCCCATAGGTTCAAACCAATTAAGGAAGTTGATGCCGTGTTGCTCGGATAGGATCTCAGTGGGTGCCATCAGTGCTACTTGGTAACCCTGCGCGATAGCCGTTAACGCACTAAGCGCTGCCACAAGCGTTTTACCTGAGCCGACATCCCCTTGCACCAATCGCATCATGGGATAGGGATGTTGTAAGTCGCCTTTGATCTCTGCCACTACTCGACTTTGGGCATTGGTGGGGGCAAATGACAAAGCCGACAAAAACTGAGCTTCAAGTGGATTGGTGGGCGGTAATGCAACTGCTTTCACCGCTTGGCCTTTTTGTCTAAGCTTAAGCAAGCTGAGGTTTTGCGCCAATAACTCTTCAAACGCCAAACGTGCTTGCGCGGGGTGTTGCCCGAGCTCTAATTGCGCTAAATCGACTTCCTGTGGTGGACGGTGCAGTAATAACAGCGCTTCTTTTAAGCTTTGCTGCGATGGCCGATACTGAGCTGGTAAATAGTCTGGTACATCATATTTGCGCAGTAACTCAACGGCTTGATCGGCAATTGCCCGAATACTCAGTTGCTTTAATCCTTCGGTAGTAGGGTAAACTGGCGTAAGCGTCGCAAGACTCGGATCGCTCGGTGCAGAGCGGGTTTCTTTGATGCTGTATTCTGGATGCGCCATTTCAAAGCCATAATGACCACGGCGAACCTCACCAAAACAGCGGATCACTTTGCCCGCTTGCATGGCATTTTTTTGTGCCGCATTAAAGTTGAAAAAGCGCAGCGCGATCCGCCCCGTCCCATCATTAACATAACACACCAACATGCGGCGTTTGCCTTGCGTGATTTCGCTGCGTTCAATCTCGGCTTCAATACTGACATGGCTATGCGCCTGCAGCTCGCAGATAGGATAGGTACGCGCACGATCTTCGTAGCGTAGCGGAAGGTGAAATAACATGTCTTGCACCGTTTGAATGCCAAGTTTGGCCAAACGCTCGGCCGCTTTTGGGCCTACGCCTTTTAATTCGGTGATTGGATAAGTGGCCAAATTTGGTGTCGACATGCTAATCCTCTAGCGCGATCCGCGTTATTTATTTCTTCTGCGTAAACTTAAGAATGTCCCAAAAAGCGTCGTCTGCAACGATTTCACCGTGCTCATCAAGTGCCGGGTAAGGTAGTCCTTTTTCGCGACAGCGGGTTGCAATGATTGGATGACATCCTTCAAATAGTAACTTATGTTTTACCACAGGATCCATCATATCTGTACGTTTGTACAGTCCTGCTGCATCTCTTTGGCGCTGCGCTTCGTATAAAATAAGCGCTGCAGCAACAGACACATTGAGTGATTGCACCATACCTTGCATTGGGATCACGATGTGCTGATCCGCATGCTCAAGTGCGCGCTCTGAGATCCCTAAACGTTCTTGACCGACAATAATTGCGGTAGGTTTGGTGTAATCAATTTCACGAAAATCAACGGCGCTATCGCTAAGATTGGTAGCTAATAACTGTACACCTAGGTTTTGTTCACGAATTGTCGCAACGGCTTGGTCGATATGCTCATGCATATGGGTTTCAACCCAATTTTTGCTGCCGCCAGAGGTATTGTTTGTTAACCGTCTTTGATCTTGTGGCCATACCGCGTGTACGTGGTGGCAGCCAACCGCGTCTGCGGTACGCACAATCGCTGACAGATTATGGTGCTTATGTACTTCATCTAGGCACACTGTGAGGTCGGTTTGGCGTCTATCTAATACGCTTTTTACACGATGGAATCTATTCTCAGCCATCTACTTACTACTCTAATCAAAAAATTCCCGCGATTATAACAAAAAAGAGGCTAGGGCATAACGGTGCGCTGAATTGGGTTTTGCAGTGAGATCAGCGTTTCGGTTGACTGGATCGACTCAATGGTTTGCACTTTATTGATAAGCACATCCTGAAGGTGGTCGATGGAGCGCGCCATCACTTTGATAAAAATGCTGTAATTGCCTGTGGTGTAGTAGGCCTCAACAACTTCTTCAAATTCTTTTAAACGCGCAATGGCCCCCGGGTAGTCGCCAGCGTGTTTTAGGTTTATTCCGATAAAACAGCAGACATCATAACCAAGTCGTTTGGCATTAATGCTCACTTGAGTCCCCTCAATGATCCCCGCTTGCTTCATTTTTTCGACCCGAACATGGATGGTACCGGCGCTAACAGCAAATCTTTTTGCTAATTCTGCGTAGGGTGTCCGTGCATTTTCTTTTAAAGCGTGAAGGATGGATCTATCCAGATTGTCGATCTCATAATTTTCCATGTAAATATCCATTAACAATTATCGTTTATATAAAATTTATATCATATTTTTGATGAAAATAATTATGTAAAGGTGTTTTTGTTGCGGGTTATTGATATTTGTGTCGGTTTCTTTAAATATAGACTCAACAAAACGACAAATTCGGGAATGAGGACCTAACCATGTTGAGCAAGTATCAAGAGACACAAAAGCAGATAGCACGAGTAAAACAAGTATTTTCAGCACAGCTAACCGAGCAATTAGGTTTAGTTGAAGTACAAGCGCCTATTTTGGCGCGCTTGGGCGATGGTATTCAAGACAACCTAAGTGGCCATGAGCAGGCGGTACAGGTTAAAGTGAAAACGCTACCGGACGCGCAGTTTGAGGTAGTGCATTCACTTGCTAAGTGGAAGCGTAAAACACTAGGCGATTATGGTTTTGCTAAAGGCGAAGGCCTCTATACGCACATGAAAGCGCTACGTCCAGACGAAGATAAGTTATCGCCAATCCATTCTGTCTATGTGGATCAGTGGGACTGGGAAAAGGTGATTTGCGAAAACAGTGAGCGTTCGCTGGCAAAATTAAAAGAAACGGTAGAAACCCTTTATCGCTCAATTAAAGCAACGGAAAAAGTGGTTGAGGATGAGTTTGGCATTGCGGCATTCCTACCTGAGAAAATTACGTTTGTGCACAGTGAAGAATTACGCACTATGTATCCAGATTTCACAGCCAAGCAACGTGAAAAAGCGATTGCCCAAGAATATGGCGCGGTGTTTTTGATTGGCATTGGTGGCGAGCTTGGTGACGGTAAAATTCACGACGTTCGTGCGCCGGATTATGACGATTGGTCAACGCCAACGTGCGACAAATACCAAGGGCTTAACGGTGATATTTTGGTGTGGAACCCAGTGCTAGAAGATGCATTTGAAATCTCGTCAATGGGCATTCGTGTTTGCCCTGATTCGCTTGCAAGACAGCTTAAATTAACCGATGACGAAGCGCGTTTGAGTTTAGATTGGCACCAACAGTTAGTTGCGGGTGAATTACCACAAACCATAGGGGGTGGTATTGGCCAATCGCGTTTAGTGATGTTGCTGTTGCAAAAGCAGCACATTGGTCAGGTACAAGTGGGTGTATGGCCTGAAGAAGTACGTAGCAGCGTAGCTGATTTGCTTTAAAAGATCGCGAGGTGAACTCGCGCCTACTGGGTGAATGCCTTGGTAGGAGCCGCTTTATGGGGCGAGCAGAAAAGATCGCGAGGTGAACTCGCTCCTACTGGGTGAACACCGTGGTAGGAGATGTATGGACTCCTCCCCCTTATCGGGAGAGTACGGTATAAAGATATTGCAAAACACTTTTACCAAATAAGGAGTCCATACATGACACAGTCTAATTTAAGTGCTATCGACTTGGCAAAAAACATTTTCCAGGTGGCACAGCTGAAAGGCAATAAACTCAAGTTTAATAAGCCAATGAAACGCGAACCTATGCTTGAGTTGCTAGCAAAAGCCGAGGGTTCAAAGGTCGTGATGGAAGCTTGTGGTAGCGCCCAGCATATTGCTCGCAAAGCACTGTCACTGGGGCACGACGTCATGTTGCTTCCCCCTAAGTTCGTAAAAGCGTTTAGGCAAGGCCAAAAAACCGATGCAAACGATGTCCTCGCTATTGCCAGTGCAAGCCAAGCATACAACGTGAAGCCCTGTAAAATCATGACGGTTGAAGAGCAAACGTTACAATCATTGAGTCAAGCGAGAGCCTTAATAGATAAACAAAATAAAACACAATGCGACGCTAAAGCAAAGCTACATAAACGAGTTGAAGCGATAACCAAGCAAAATGACAGTTGCCAGCGTTTAATGGCATTAGAAGGCGTTGGCCCAATTACCGCGATAGAGCTGCTATCCTTTTTAGGCAATACTTCACAATTTAGTGATGCCAGAGGGGCTGCGGCATGTGCTGGTGTTACACCGACCCAGCACTCATCAGGCGGAAAAGCCAAGATAGGTCATATCCCCAAAAGACGAGGCAATACATTAAGGAAAAACCTGTTTCTCGGTGCAAGAACGGTAGTCAGCAGGCTAAAACATAAAGAAGCGACCACAGAGAAAGAACGCTGGATAAAAAACCTACTCGCCAAGAAAAGCGTGAAATGTGTTGCCATTGCATTGACCAACAAAACGGTTAGAACTGCCTATGCCTTACTTAAAAACGGTTCAACATACGAGCCAAAAATCTTAGCGGCATAGCACTGAGTAACAGAAGAACAAATCAAGATAAACAGAAAAAGAAAGCAAAAAGCATACTGAGATTACCCCCAGTATTGAACAAGCCAAGATAGAGCATTAAGCGGTGAGACCCACCCTTGAGAGCCTGTTAAAGCGCAGGTGTATACAAATACCGCGTAGGAGATAAGGCACAAGGGCGCGAATACATCAAAGAGGCCGAGGTAGCACCTCATCAAGAGCCCGGATATAAGCACGCAATCACACCAATAATGCTAAAAGTGGCTTGTACAATTGGAGGAGTCCATATAAGCCGCTTTACGCTGCGAGCAGTTAAAAGATCGCGAGGTGAACTCGCTCCTACTGGGTGAACACCGTGGTAGGAGATGCTTCACGCGGCGAGCAGTTGAAAGATCGCGAGGTAAACTCGCTCCCACGGGGTAAATTTGTTCCCACAGGGGAGTGTCTTGGTAGGCGCTGCTTTACACGGCAAAATAACATTCCGTTTTAGAGGAATAAATTTAACAGTGATAGGTTTCTGGGTTACTCACAACGCTGAATTTATTCCTCGATTTTTCCTTATTCTAATCCCTAGTGTATTCTTATAAGCTACTCGGTATAATGCCCGCTTTTAGCTCTGCGGCAGACTTGAGTAAACCAATACCACTCGGCCGGTACTTATTGTTGAGAATGACTATGACATCACCTACACGCGGTAATCTGTTTATCCTTTCTGCGCCTTCTGGTGCGGGTAAATCAAGTTTAATCAAAGCGTTATTGGAAAAGCACGACGATATTAAAGTGTCGGTGTCTCACACTACGCGTGCTCCTCGTCCAGGCGAAGAAAACGGCGTACATTACCATTTTGTCTCGGTTGATGAATTTAAGCAGCTGATCGATAAAGGCGATTTCTTTGAGTGGGCGCAAGTATTCGAAAATTACTACGGCACTTCAAAACAAGCGATAGAAGATCAGCTCGCCGCTGGTATTGATGTGTTTTTAGATATCGACTGGCAGGGTGCGCGTCAGGTGCGTGAGTTGATGCCTGAAGTAAAGACTATCTTTATTCTACCTCCTTCAACTGCGGAGCTAGAAAAGCGCTTAAATGGTCGTGGTCAAGACTCTCAAGAAGTAATCGCAGGTCGCATGGCTGAAGCGAAATCAGAAAGCTCACACTATAACGAGTTTGACTATATTCTTGTCAATGATGACTTTGAGCAAACACGCGGTGAACTTGAACATATTGTTATTGCCGCAAGACTTGAGCAAAAAGCACAGTCTATCCGTCATCAAGCGCTTATTGCCGACTTACTAAAATAATTACTTTTTAACCATCAATACTTGGCGAAAGGCTAGACATACAGTAAACTAGCCTTTTGCATAATGAACTGAATTTGGAGTGCTTCGATGGCTCGCGTAACTGTAGAAGATGCAGTAGATAAAATTGGTAACCGCTTTGACTTGATTTTAGTAGCAGCGCGTCGCGCTCGCCAAATTTCTGTAGGCGGTAAAGATCCTATGGTTGATGCTGAAAACGACAAGCCAACCGTAATCGCGCTACGTGAAATTGAGCAAGGTTTTGTAACCACTGACTCGCTTGATATTATCGACCGTGAAGAGCAGCAACATCAAGAAGCTGCAGAGCTTGCTGCAGTAGCTGCAATCGTTGGTGGCAATCGCTAATTCAACCACTGTCTAGATTCAATAATGCCAGCTTTTTTGCTGGCATTATTGTTTTATACCAATTGAAATTAAGCAAATTGGTATTAAGCAAATTGGTATTAATCGCCAGCAAATTATACAACGTGTAACGCCTTTAACTTCCTAACAAGTAGCATAAATTGTTCATTGGCATCGCTGGTGTTTCATCGTATATTCTTAAGTAACTAGCTTGTAACCCATTTTATACTCGCCGAGTATAGCTTCTCTGAAACATTGGAGTGTGAATGTATCTGTTTGAAGGCCTCAAAAAGAAAATCTCAGAATATTTGTCACCAGAAGACGTCGATTTGGTGCAAAAAGCCTATGTCGTGGCCCGTGAGGCACACGAGGGACAGACGCGCTCTAGCGGTGAGCCCTATATCACTCACCCAGTAGAAGTAACCCAGATCCTTGCGAGCATGAAGCTTGACCATGAAACCCTCATGGCTGCGCTTATGCACGATGTTATTGAAGACACTGACTTTAGCCAAGACGACCTAGCAGAGATCTTTGGCGATACGGTCGCTGAGTTGGTGGAAGGGGTGTCAAAACTCGATAAACTGAGCTTCAAAGATAAAAAAGAGTTCCAAGCCGAAAACTATCGTAAGATGATTATGGCGATGACGCAGGATATTCGTGTCATCCTTATTAAGCTTGCAGACAGAACGCACAATATGCGAACGCTAGGCGCTTTGCGTCCTGACAAGCGTCGTCGAATTGCCCGCGAAACATTAGAGATCTATGCGCCAATTGCAAACCGCCTTGGTATTCATGATATTAAAAATGAGTTAGAAGATCTCGGGTTTCAGGCGTTATACCCGATGCGCTATCGTGCGTTACGTTCAGAGGTCGCAAAAGCACGTGGTAACCGTAAAGAAGTGATCAGCAATATTCAGTCTGAAATTGAATCTAGACTGGAAGAAGCGGGTATTCAAGGCTCAGTAAAAGGCCGTGAAAAGCACTTATATAGTATTTACCGCAAGATGCTGAATAAAGAGCTGATGTTTAACGAGGTGATGGACATTTACGCCTTTAGGATCAATGTCGACAACCTGGATACTTGCTACCGTGTGCTAGGCGTTGCGCATAATTTATATAAGCCAATTGAAACTCGCTTTAAAGACTATATTGCTGTACCGAAAACCAACGGTTACCAGTCGCTTCATACGTCGCTGGTAGGTCCGCACGGCATTCCGGTAGAAATCCAAATTCGTACTCATGATATGGATCATATGGCGGACAAAGGGGTAGCAGCGCACTGGATGTATAAAAAGTCAGGTGATAATGCCGGCCATACCGCGCAGCAGCGTGCGCGTCAGTGGATGCAAAGCTTGCTTGAACTGCAGCAAAGTGCAGGCTCGTCTTTTGAATTTGTGGAAAACGTTAAAACCGAATTATTCCCAGAAGAAATTTACGTCTTTACGCCAGATGGCCGTATTGTCGAGTTGCCGATGGGGGCAACGGCGGTAGACTTTGCCTATGCCGTGCATACCGATGTGGGTAATACCTGTGTAGGTGCTCGTGTAAACCGTAAGCCTTATCCATTGAGTAAAGCACTGGATACTGGCCAAACGGTCGAGGTTATTACCAGCTCTGGTGCACACCCTAACGCTACTTGGCTGAACTTTGTGGTAACGGGTAAAGCGCGTCTTGGGATCCGCAATTACCTCAAGAGCCAACAAGAAGAAGAGGCAATTCAACTAGGCCGTCGTCTGCTCGACTCGGCACTGGGTGAGTATAAGTTAGACGATATTGCTCAAGAGCAAATCGACAATGTACTTGAGGAGCATAACCTCAATACCTTGTTGGAGCTGCTGGTTGAGATTGGCTGTGGCAATATCATGAGCCTATTGATAGCGAAGCGCTTACTGCAAGATGATAATGCGGTAGAAGATATTGCTAAACGTGCTAAAGCCGCGATAATCGGGACAGAAGGCATGTTGGTAACCTATGCTAAATGTTGTCGTCCTGTGCCGGGTGACGCTATCACAGCATATATGAGCCAAGGTAAAGGCCTAATGGTTCATCGCCAAGAATGTAAAAATATTAAGGGTTGGCGCAACGAGCGTTCGAAGTACTTCGTCGTGAAGTGGGAAGACAACCCAGAGAAAGAATATATAGCAGCGCTGCGTGTGGAAATTATTAACCACCAAGGTGCATTGGCTAAATTAACCAATGTGGTTGCGACGACCCAAGCTAATATTGTCGAAATCGCAACGGACGAAAAAGAAAGTAATTTATACGTGATTGATTTAGGTATTACCGTGAAAAACCGAATTCATGTCGCTGATATTATGCGCCGAATTCGAGTGATGCCAGATGTACAACGCGTGTATCGTAAAAAATAAAGGAACATTAATGAACAAAGCTATTATTTCAACAGATAAAGCGCCAGCAGCAATTGGCACTTACAACCAAGCGGTAAAAGTTGGTACTGCGGTCTATTTATCTGGCCAAATTCCATTGGTACCAGAGACAATGGAATTTATTTCTGAAGATTTTGCAGAGCAAACGCACCAAGTGTTCAAAAACCTTATCGCAGTATGTGAAGAAGCTGGTGGCGAGTTACAAGATATGGTTAAGGTTAATATCTTCCTAACTGATCTGAGTAACTTTGCAACGGTAAACGAGATCATGGCTCAGTATTTTAGAAAGCCATACCCAGCTCGTGCTGCAATTGGTGTAAAAGAACTACCAAAAGGCGCACAAGTTGAGATTGACGGCATTATGGAGTTGCCTTCAACTAACTAATTGTTAGATATATCACTTCGCTCCAGTGTCAATCGCTGGAGCGGCTTTTCATAAAGCCAACACAGTCCATTCATTTTCCCCTCGCTTTACATTACAGGAAGTCCCATGACCGCAGCCAGCGCACTTACTAGCCGTGCATTGAAATTAAAAACAAGTACTGCTGATCTTCATGACCGGATAGATAACAGCATTATGGCAAAAGACCCGTTTGCCAGCATTGAGCGTTATCTCCAGTTTTTAACTCTTCAGTACCTGTTTCTTAAAGATGTCGCTGCATTATATGAGCACCGTGAACTCTCTATGCATATTGACGATCTCAAATCGCGTCGACGACTTGGGTTGTTGGAGCAGGACTTTGCTGACTTACAGCACACATTACCTGTGCCGTCTTTGTCGCCGTTTATCACAACTTCAACTGAGTTTGCGACTGCTTTGGGGGCGCTTTATGTCGTTGAAGGCTCTAAGGTCGGGGCCGCAATGCTTGGGCGTCAAGTGCAGGCGCGTTTGCCTGTCACAGGTGAGTATGGTGCGCGTTACTTAGCAGGCCCCGGTGCTGGGCGCGGCAGTGCGTGGCGTTATTTAATTCAATTTATCGATACGGTTGAGTTAACTAGTACGCAAGAAGATGCATTGATCACCGGCGCTCGTCAGGCCTTTATGCGTTTTCAGCAGTATCAAGCAGAGGTCTATGCTTAATACAATTGGTATAAGTTGAACGGAGAATAACAGGGTTGTTGTCGCGACATAGCATCGCGACAGGTTAGTGACTAGCACATATTGGTTGGGCAATCACAATGTAATGTATTTGGCTCAGGAATACACGCTAATGCTTTTGATGGGCAGACCATCGTTGGGCCATCGGGGTCACAGTTTAAGTCGCGACTACAATAGTAGGAACAACCACCACCAATCTCACGGGTCTTGTTGTTATCCAAAATTAGCTTACTACCTGCTAATGACTTCAATTGCTTTTTGTTCAGTTTTAAATCCATCGTTTATTCCTTCAATTGATTTAGGGTAAAAGCAGCACAGATCACTATGACCAATGCTGTGGCTCGGATTTTTTAAGCGTTGAGTCTTCTTCACTTTCTTTAATTGGCGCAGGACGAAAACGTTCAACATAGATAGTAGCTAGAAGTGTGGTAATAACAGCCGCCAATAAAACGGATTTTAAATATGGGTAGCTATAATGAACGATACCCCACTTCCAAAATTGTTTTGCAAAATCTTCATCTACTCCAAAGTGTTCTAGATTACGAATAATGTTCTCAGCGAAAGCTGCTAAGTCTACAAGCATAAACAAAAAGAAGATCCCAACAAGTATGATATCGGCATGTGTCATGTAGATATATTCTTTCCTAGCTTTTTGGAATTTATTCACAAATCTCAAAGAGAACCTTACTCTATTCTTGATAGTTAGATAGGTTAGTAAGTCGCAGATGAAATGAATGCCTACAATAAACATGTTTTGTTTATATGGAGGAGCATTAGCGAAAAGATTTTCTACGAAAGATACAAGCGAAAACTCTAAAATTATAATTGCTATCAATACAGTAGATAGGTGCGTAATATTAAGCTGCTCTTTGGAAAATATCGCTAAAATAAAAACTAAAGCTAACATAGGAAGGTACGTAGTTTGCTCCAGAATAATAAGTGTATGTATAAATCCCGTTGCAACGAGAAACATGATAAATAAAAAAACTAGTGATTTGTTCATTTCTTAACCTTAATAAAGGTACTAGTTGAGGCTTAGCCTGGCTTTTCAGATTTAGGCTCTAACTTAGGGTCGTCCTTGATTGAGCCATCACTCCCACCCGTTATATGCTCTAGGAAATGGCTATTTAGCACAACAAAACGGACTCTTTTAGTACTTTTGACTTTATTTGAATATCTCATCTTCTATTCCTTATAGGTTTTTGCAGTGGTTAAAGTCATTAATACTGTACTCTGAAACTCACCTATTGAGAATATTTTGTAAAGCTAAAGTAGCTTATGTGCCTAGTTTTGGATCTACTACTGTTCCACCATGAGAAGCTATAGAGGAAGTTCGAGGGTCATGTTTAACCACTCCTAGGCTGCCACCTTTAATGGACTCTACACTGTACATTGGTAACTTTTTGATTTTCATTACCTTACGAAATTTTTTTTGCATTACAAATTTCATTCTTTTATTCCTTTTGCAGCTTAAATCAACTGATATTACTCTTCCACTTTCTTTGCATCAGGAGAGGTTGGGCTTTTACGCCTTAATTGGGTATCACTAATTAAGCTCCGTAGCGCTTGAAACTGTTTTATAATGGGAGAAAGGTCAATATCACAGTAGTTACACCAGACCTGAAAGTGATCCCAAGGTATACGGCTTACACCATTTTCATAGTTTTCGTAGGTTTGGCGGCTAATACCCACAAGATCAGCCATTTGCTGCGTGGTTTTTTGGGCAGCAAGGCGCATTCTTCTAAGGTCGTCACCGTTATATTTAAAATAGGGATTGCCCACCAATTTAGTCCTTTCTTGCATGGGGAGTCTGCTCAGTGTCACCCAAGTTATTTTTATGTGTAATCTTTGTTAATTTGTAATTGTAATCAATAAAAATGTTTCTGCAAGAGGAAATTTAATTAGTCAATTATGGATATATCGCTTCAGAACCTACGTGTACTTTTCACTTTATTTTCATCATTTTAATAGAAAAATGGGTTCGACAAGATTTTTTAGCGAGGCTTTTGTTACTGTAGTGTGAAATTAAACAAGGGTAACAACTGACTGAGGGTGATATGGATTATCTACGTCAATATAACGACTTAAATATTCTCTATGAAGCACTTAAAAAATCGAGTCGCGGAGAGGTTGAGATAGCTGAGACGACCACTAAGTGGTTTTCTCTTGTAGAGAGTACCTTATTTGAGCTCCAGGAGCTGGCGTATATGGAAAAGGCGTATATGCAAAAGTCGCGGACCATGAATAATCTCATCGAACTGGTGTATGCCAGTGTTCCTACTACTGAGTAGGGTAAATAGGAGAAATAAAATTGTATGTTTTGCAGTGGTAAGAGTGCCAATCAAGCTCAATTAAGTATTGGCACTCTTTTTTAGTGATTTATATGACTTTTAGAGCTCAAATGGCGCGACGCCCTTGGCTTCCATCATATAACCTGTTTGCGCGATGTCGCCTTTCCAAGTAGAAACCTTAATCGTGCCACTGACTGTGATTGCATCATACAGGCTCTCAATCGGAACACCGCCTTTGATTTTGACATGAACGATTTGATTTGGTGGCGGCGGCGGCACGTGAATACAAGCGCCAAAGTAGGGAACCAACAAAAATTCGGTGATCACTTCACTGTCACCTTCAAGTGGTACAACAAAGCCGGGTAAGCTGACTAGTTGACCATCTAACTCTTTGACGACTGGGGCATCTAAATCAGGTTGCACCCAATTTTGCTCTGCGCCATCATGGCTTGCTGCGTCTTGATTGCTAATCTGGACATGCCCTTTTGGAATTAAATCTTCCCAGAATATCTCTTTAGGTGGTGCCGCGTTTGCGATACCACTGAATACCATCGCAGTGATGAATGCAATGAAGTAAAAAACATGAGTTCGTGCGGTTAACTGCATCTTGATCCTCTTAGGTTTTAATTTGCATGCCATCGGCAAGCGAGTAAAAATAAGCACGGGCGGCAGGAATGGCACCGATCAAAGTACCTGCACCTATAATAACGCTTAGTAGCGTGAGTTCATAGGTTGAGAGCGTTGAGATACTTAGGACTACGCCAAATTGACTTTGTAGGCTGGATTGGGCAGCAATGAGCAAGGCATAAAAAAGCGCTACACCGAAAGCACATCCTAACACGGTGATAAAAATTGCTTCGCTAATGAGAAGTGTAAAAATATGCCAAGGCCGCGCACCAACGGAGCGTAGAATAGCAAGTTCTCGACGCCTCTGATTCAACGTGGCGAGCAACGAAGTTAACATGCCAAGTAAGCTTATCAACACCACAGCAAGGGTAATGAGAAGTAAGATTTTTTCGACAATATCTAGCATTTCCCACAATTCCCTCAATGTCACCCCCGGCATAATTGCCAGTAAAGGTTCACCTTTATACTGATTAATATTTCTGCGCACTTGTAGGGTATAAAGTGGTGACTCAAAACCAAGTAAAAATGCAGTGATTTGCTTTGTTGAACCGATTAAATCACCGGGCTTAGAGTCGAGGTTGTGAAGTAGAGCGCTATTGTTTTTACTGTCATGCTCATGCTCATGCTCATGCTCATGCTCATGCTCATGCTCATGCTCATGCTGCGTTGCATCTTGTTTTCGTGCAACCATTCGAGATGGCTTGCTGTGGCCTTTGCTATGCATACTCTCTATGGCACTTAACGGCACATGTAGTGTTTTATCTACAGGCGTTCCCGTGGCTGCCAAAATGCCAGAAATAACCAGCGGATTATCATCATGATGATGGAAACTGGTATTGCCCATGCCATGAGAAATGACGATTTTTTGTCCTAGCTGATAACCTAGCTTTTTTGCGACCATAGCCCCAAGCACCACTTCTTGGCCATTGTGAAATGGTCGACCAGCGGCAAAGGTGAGGTGCTGCTTTTTAGCGTATTGATAATGGCTGAAGTAACTTGCATCTGTGCCCAGCACAGCAAAGCCTTGGTGGCTATCGCCTAAACTAATGGGAATGCTCCAAGCAACGCCGCGTTGTGCCTTGATGTACTCGTAACTTTGCCATTGTACGGCATTATTGGCATGACCAATTCTAAATACGCTTGAAAGCAATAGCTGAATATCACCAGTACGTGCGCCGACAATCAGGTCTGTGCCAGAAATAGTGTTCGCAAAGCTGGATTTTGCGTCTTGGCGTACACGCTCAACCGACAGCAGTAACATGACACTAATTGCAATGGTCACTAGAGTTAGGGCGACACTGGCTTTTCGGTTTAGCGTACTTTTCCACGCAAGTTTGATTAGCATAGCGGTGCTCCTTGTTGTAAATCAGGCAAGCTTACTTGCCTATCAAATAACGGCGCTAAGCTTTTATCGTGACTGACAAAGAGAATAGATGCACTGTAAACCGCGGCTTGGCTAAAGAGTAATTTAATAAATCCATCACGGCTGTCGGCATCGAGAGCTGAGGTTGGCTCGTCGGCAATAATGATTTCGGGCCTGCCGATAAATGCGCGAGCGGCGGCTACGCGCTGCTGTTGGCCAATACTTAACTCCGCGACACTGCGGTGCTGAGTGTGCTCGTCTATACCAAGATCAGAGAGCAGAAGTTTGGCTTCCTGCTCAAGCGATCTATTCTGTGAGGAAATGTTTTGCCTGCGTTTTTTGGAAAATTCGCAGCCAAGGGTAACGTTTTCAATAGGCGATAAATAGGGCAACAAATTAAAGTTCTGAAAAATAGTACCTATATGGTCGGCTCTAAACTTATCTCGTTGGCCACGGCTCAGTTCGCTCGCGTTTGTACCTGCAATTTCAATTTCTCCCTGCTGGCAATCCAAGGTGCCTGCAATAAGTCCAAGCAAAGTCGATTTACCGCTGCCGCTTGGACCATGTAAAAACACGTGTTCACCTCGGGCGATATGTAGCTTAGGTATGGTTAGCACCGGGGTGCTCGACTTAGGCCATGTAAACTGTAATTGAGATATCGTAAGCATAACGCCTCAACGCTGACAAATAATGTTGTGATGGTATAACAAGAATGACTAAAGCAAAACCAAGTTAAGCTCAACAACAAGCGTGTAAGTTAAATTGTGATTTTTGTTCAGCTCGACTATTATAGCGACCCTAACCCCCTCATTATTTTGTGCCCTTTAGCAAGGCGCATCCTGTCATTGGAGTAACAATGAGTAGCTACAAAGTTTTAGACGTTAATGACGATCTTCCAATTCGCACTAAAGGTGCGGTTCACAGTGGTAAAGTACGTTCAGTTTATTGGTTAACCGACGCCGACAGTGCGCGTTTAATTGAAGAAAAAGGCTATCAAGTCCCGGTTGGTACAGAGCTGGCAATTATGGTCATTTCAGATCGTATTTCAGCGTTTGATTGCATCTGGCAAGGTGAAAATGGTCTTAACGGTGTACCGGGTAAGGGCATTGCGCTTAACAGCGTTGCTGCACATTGGTTTTCGCTTTTTGATAAAGCTGGCCTTGCAGGTAATCACATTGTTGATATTCCACATCCTTATGTTTGGATTGTGCGTAAAGCAAGTACGGTAAGAGTTGAAGCGATTGCGCGTCAATATATTACTGGTAGCATGTGGCGCGATTACGCAAAGGGCGTAAGGGAGTTTTGTGGCTTGCAATTACCAGCAGGTTTAGAAGCCAATCAAAAGCTAGATGATGTCTTAATCACGCCATCAACCAAAGGGATCATCAAAGGTTTAGCTGACGTACCAGAAGTGGATGACGTAAACATCTCTCGTAAAAACATCGAAGATAACCTTGCAGCGTTCAACTTTAAATCTGCGGCAGATGTGGATAAGTACGAGCAGTTGCTAACCGAGGGCTTTGCCCTGATCAGTAAAGAGCTTGAGAAGCTTGATCAGATCTTTGTTGATACTAAATTTGAGTTTGGTTACGTTGAAGATAAAGACGGCCAAGAGCGCCTAATTTACATTGATGAAGTGGGTACGCCTGACTCGTCACGTATTTGGGATGGCCCTGCTTATCGCGATGGTAAGATCGTTGAAAACTCAAAAGAAGGCTTTCGTCAGCTATTGATAAACAACGTACCAGATAGCGATGTGCTGCTGAATAAAGATCGCATGCCTGAGCGAGAAGCGCTTGCTCGCGATTATCTTTTGCCAGAAGCGGTGATGATGTCGGTAAGCGAAACTTACGTTGGGATCGCAAGTAAAATCGTTGGCCGTGAGCTAACGATCCCTGCTGATCCTCGCCAAGAAGTTATTGATATTCTTGATAAGCAGTACGGTTTAATAGATTAATTCTTTTTCAATTGCCCTGATAGACAAGTTTATTAGGGCAATTTCCTCAATTCACTTGCTTTTCATTGCAAGGTCTCTTTTACTTAACCTAATTGTTGCAAAAAATAGAGTCAGATATGCGAACGTCTGTTCTACTCCTACTAAGTTTTTGTTTTTTATTCCTTTTAGATTCAAGCTGCGCAAATGCTGGGCAATTAACAGTGCTAGATGGCAGCGGCAAGCCCTTGCAGCACGCCGTTGTTGAATTGACGGACGAGCCTGTTGAGTCAGCAGCAAAAGCAGTGGCGGTTATGGATCAAATCAATAAACAGTTTGTTCCTTTCATCCTTACCATCCAAAAAGGACAATTGGTTAATTTTCCCAATAGCGATGATATCCGTCATCACGTTTATTCGTTTTCTGCGGTAAAACCTTTTGAGCTAAAGCTATATGCTGGCACGCCAAATAAACCGCTTAAGTTTGAAAACGCTGGTGTAGTGGTGTTAGGTTGTAACATTCACGACTCTATGGTGGGCTATATTTACATTGCAGATGACAAGCAAGTATTGGTATCTGATGCGAATGGATTAGTAACTTTGCCAGACTCTGCGAAACAAGTAACGGTATGGCACCCTTATCAAGATAATGACATAGATAGTCGGCAAACAGTGCAAATAGTGAGCACTACGGCGCCAATGTCCGTAACAATAAAAACAACTTATCCAGCGCCGCGTAATACCTTTGGCGAGCGCTTTGGACAACATGAATGAATAACAGCTTTAAAAATAAAATAATTAGTCTCTGTATTTTACTCATCTTAGTAACAGCAGGGATGAGCTTGGCAAGTTTTTGGTGGTCCACAAGTAAATTCAATGAAGCGCAAGTACAAAGAAAAATTCAAGTGGCGCAAAATGTTTATCAACAATATTTAAAAGCGCGAGAGCAGCTATTGGTTACCGCAGCGACTGTACTGACCGCTGATTTTGGCTTTAAACAGGCGGTCGCGACGAGAGATGCACAAACCATCAGTAGTGTACTGCTTAATCACTCCCGCCGTATTGATGCCGACTTAATGCTGCTTTTGGATGTGAAAGGCGACCTGATCTCCGCAAATAGGGAAGGACTTGACTTTCCTAGCGATACCAGAACCTGGATGCAAGCGTTGCAAAGCCACACCGACCACTCAGCTTTTGTGGTGCTTAGTGAGCAGTTGTATCAAGTGATTATTTTACCTGTGCGAGCGCCTAGAACGATTGCATACTCAATTATTGGCTTTGAGGTTGGGTCCGCTGTGGCGTTAGAGCTCAAAGAGCTTACAGGAATGGAGACGAGCTTTGTTGGTGCTGCGGACAACCTAAAAGCAAGCTCGCTGCCAGCTCTTGCGCTTGGTAGTGATTTATTTACTTTCTTAGCGGCACAAAAAACGACACGTTGGCTTAGCCAATATCCGGTATATGAAAGTGCAGAGGTGAGCTTACCTTCTCTTGATAGTAACCCTGTGAGCTTCGTACTCAGTGCGGATTTAACTACTCAGTATCAAGAATTCGATAAAATGGTGTTGACCATTATTTTACTGTCTCTCGGTACTATCCTTATTGGTTTTATCACCAGTGGTATTGTTGCCAAAAACCTTACGGCACCGCTTAGTAAGCTTACTGAGTTGGCAAAACGCTTTGCTAAAGGGGATTACTCAGCCAAGCTTGAAGAGGCTCGACCGACTCAAGAAATTTGCCAACTCGTTGATGCTTTTAATGATATGGGCGAAGACATTCAAGAGCGTGAAGAGCAGATCCGCTTTCAAGCCAGTCATGACCATTTAACTGGATTTTTTAATCGTAATGCGGCTTTGGATAAACTACATAGTATGCTCAGCAGTGGTGCTGAGTATTACTTCATTGCTATAGACATAAAGGGATTACGCCATATCAATGACAAGCTCGGCCCTCGAGTAGGAGATGATTGCATTAAAGCCGTGGCGAAACGGATAGCGGAGATTAATACAGCAGAAGGCGGATTGAATGTTAGGCTTGGCGGCGATGAGTTTTTAGTTGCACATCAAGCGAGTACGTGTGCCGATCCGCAAAGTGCTGTGCTCGGTATTGTTGAATGCGCAGAGATGCTAAATCAAGGTTTGAGTAAACCTTATACCGTGCAGGGGTTAGATATTTCGCTTCACTTTAGTATCGGCGTAGTGCATTACCCCAAACAAGCGCATACTCCCGAGGATGTTGTTCGCCGGGCTTTGATCGCAGTTGATACTGCGGCGCACGATGGTCATGATGTTTACTACTATCAATCAGGTGAAGATGAAGCCCATCTAGAGCGTCTGCAAATTATTGATGAACTAAAACACGCTATCGCCAATGACGATGGTCAGCTCTTTATGACCTATCAGCCTAAGCTAAATATGAAAACTAATCGTATTGATAAAGCTGAGTCTCTCATTCGTTGGCAACGTAAAAATGGCGAATGGGTGTCGCCCGAGCTATTTATCGATCTTGCCGAGCAATCAGGTCTGATTGTTGAATTAACTCAGTGGGTAGTAAAGACCGTGGTGTCTCAAGTTGCTAACTGGGTACGTCAAGGTCAGCGCATTAAGGCAGCTATTAACGTGTCGGCACAAGACATCGCAGATAAAAACTTCTTGTCTCATCTTAAGACGCTACTAGACACATATAACGTCAAACCTGAGTTGATCACCATAGAGCTTACTGAGCGAGATATGATTGAGAATGAGGAAAAAGGTATTGCAGTTCTCCAAGCGCTCAAACAGCTTGGCGTGCAGGTCTCGCTTGATGATTATGGTGTGGGTCAAACCTCCCTTGGTCGATTGAAAATGTTACCTATTGATGAGCTGAAACTCGATAAGGTATTTATTTTAAAGCTCGCACAATCGGAAAAAGACCAGTTTATTGTGCGCTCCACGATCACGCTTGGTCACCAACTTGGTTTTAGCGTGGTTGCCGAAGGCGTTGAAGACAAAGCATCGCTTGAGCTACTTGAGTCAATGCAGTGTGATTATGCACAAGGTTACTATCTAAGTAAGCCGCTCAAAGCCGCAGACTTTAACCTGTGGCTCGGGAGGTATAATGAAGTGGGCTAATGTTTTTGCCGTGTGCTTATTAGTATGCGGACCAACTTACGCCGCAACAGGAAAGTTACTAGCGACTCCCGGGGTGTCACAGGTTGAGGGGAGTGCAGGTGGTGGCATTGTGCCGTGGGCGCAGCTTGCCGGATATGCTTCGGAAGATGAATGGTCGGCCAGCGGGTTTTGTAGCCGAGCTAGCCTGAAAGACTACCAGCTCGATGTGTGTGGCGTTCAAGCCAACTTATTCAATCGCGTAGAGTTAAGTTTCGCTCGACAAAACTTCGATGTGGATGCGCTTAGTCTTGATATTGAGCAAGATATTGTCGGTGCCAAGGTGCGGCTATATGGCGATATCGTCTACAGTAAATATCCACAATTGAGCTTTGGTATTCAACATAAGTCTTTGGATGATGCTACGGTTGCCAATTTGCTCGGCGCTGAAGACGACTCAGGAACGGATTATTACTTAGCTGCAAGCAAACTGCATTTGGGTGCTGTAGGCGGTTATAACTGGTTCTGGAATATTACGATGAGACATTCTCGGGCTAATCAACTTGGCATACTAGGTTATGGTGGAGCTAACGACAGTGCGCCTTGGCAACTAGAAGTCAGCAGCGCAGTGTTTTTATCTAGGCATTGGGCAGTCGGTGCAGAATACCGCCAAAAATCCAACAACCTTGGGCTTGGTGAATCAGATTGGAAAGATGTATTTGTCGCTTGGATCCCGAATAAGTCAGTGAGTGTTACGGCGGCATGGCTAGACCTTGGAAAAATCGCAGGGCAACCTTCTCAAACGGGTTGGTATCTATCTGTTACGGGGTACTTTTAAATGAAATGGCTATCACTAACCGCAATTTTGCTTCTCCTCGCGGCTTGTAGTGCTTCAACTTCGCAGACCTCCCTGTATGAACAAATTGGGGGCAACGCCGGCGCAGAAAAGCTAGTAGACGCGTTTATTAAACAGATTGGCAATGATGACGTTATTTTACCGTATTTTAGAGAGTCCAATGTTAGGCACTTTCGTGAAGGGTTTATCACTCACTTGTGCGATACCTTAGATGGCCCTTGTGATTATGAAGGTGATAGCATGGTGCAGATCCACACTGGCATGGCTATTAGTGAGTCTGACTTTAATCGGGTAGTTGATCTCTTGATCAACGCAATGAATGAGGTTGGGATTGCTCACTCTCTGCAAAATCAAGTTCTGGCCCGCCTAGCACCGATGCGAAGTGAAGTTATCAAGCTGTAGGATCGATAGCAAAAAGCTTGTAAAGAGGTTTGTTTGTATTTTGTTAGTAAACCTGTCCTTGACGATAAATTGTATTGTTTTTTGGAATTACGGATTCTTAATCCAAAAGAGTAAAGTATAAGCTGAATTTTGATGCTTAATTCTGTAATCTAATAGCCAAATTGTCGTAAACTTCGTCACGGTTTTAGCAACAAACAAATGTCGTAGTGGGTTACAACTCAAACCGTGTTGATTAGAAAGAGAGCCAAGTTGAAAAAAGTTATCACATTTGGAACCTTTGATGTATTCCACGTTGGTCATGTCAATATCTTAGAACGTGCGAAAGCACTGGGTGATTATCTCATTGTGGGGATCTCGTCGGATGAACTTAACTTTTCGAAAAAAGGTAGAAATCCAATATACTCAATAGCAGATCGCCTAAAAATCATTAGCTCATTGCGATTTGTAGATGAGGTGTTTGTGGAGGAATCTCTGGAGCTAAAAGCGCAATATATCAAAGACTTTGATGCGGATGTTCTGGTGATGGGTGATGATTGGAAAGACAAGTTCGATATATATAACGATATCTGTGATGTGGTTTATTTAGAGCGCACCCCATCAATTTCAACAACGGAAATAATAGAGGTCGTACGCAGACCCGAAGGAAAATAATGGCATGAAGCATGTGGTAGATAGGGAATGGCTCTTTGCAAACCTCTGCAAAGTGAAAGTATTGGATGCTGGCATTGTTAAACCGGGTCAGTCAGGCCCTTATAGCGCCCCTGCAATCATTCAAGGCGCGCTGCGTTTTGATATTAGTGGCGCTCTGGCTAATCCTCATGCTAAATCACCCAATATGTGCTGCAGTCCAGCTCAATTTCAAGCAGAAATGCGACAGCTAGGTATCAACCAAAATGATGTGTTAGTCGCTTACGATGATAAGGGTATGTTTAGCGCTGCCAGAGCTTGGTATATGCTCAAAATGATGGGTCATAAACAAGTGTATGTACTGGATGGCGGATTACCTGCTTGGTGTGAAAAACAATACCCTTTGAGTCAAGCATACACGCAAGTCCAACAAGCAGGAAACTTTGTCGCTGTATATGATGAAACTGCATTTGTTGATAAAACTGCCGTGCTTAGTAATATTGACGCTGAACTGAGCTACCTATTCGATGCTAGAGGTGCAAAGCGCTTTACTGGTGAAGAGCTAGAGCCTCGTGCAGATATGCGCAGCGGTCATGTGCCTAAAAGTAAAAACCTGCCATACACGAGTTTGTTAAATGCCGATGGCTGCTTTAAACCACTCACTGAGCTTGAAGTGTTATATAGCGACTTATCAAAGGATAAAACTAAGCCTCTGATATTCTCTTGTGGCTCAGGTGTTACAGCTTGTATTTTAGCGCTGGTGGCTGACGAGCTAGGTTATAAACATTTAACGGTATATGACGGCTCGTGGAGTGAATGGGGCGCTGATCCCGATATGCCCGTTGAGAAGAGTTAATCCACTATTTAATGTGAAAAAGGTGCCAATGGCACCTTTTTCATTTGCGAAACGAGCTGTTTCCTCGCTTCAAAATAGATCACTTATGATAAGCAAGGCAAGCTTCAACTTCGTGCTTTGAACCTAAGATAACACCAACGCGTTGATGTATTTCTTCAGGTTGAATATCCAAAATGCGTTCACGACCAGTGTGGGCAATACCGCCAGCTTGCTCGATAAGCATCGCCATTGGATTGGCTTCGTAAAGTAGGCGAAGTTTAAACGGCTTGTTTGGATCTTTACGATCTTCAGGGTAAGTGAATAGTCCGCCACGGCATAATACGCGGTGAACATCGCCAACCATTGCCGCTATCCAGCGCATATTGAAGTTTTTACCACGTGGTCCGGTTTCACCTTCAAGTAGATCGGCAATGTAGTTTTGCATTGCTGGGGTCCAGTGGCGCTGGTTTGACGCGTTGATGGCAAACTCTTTGGTATCTTCAGGAATGGCAGCAAAGTCTTGCGTGAGTAGGAAGCTACCGTGTGTTTTGTCCAGCGTAAACAAGCGAGTCCCCTTGCCTGTTGATAGCGCTAACATGGTTGATGGGCCATATAACACATAGCCCGCTGCAACTTGTTTATGACCTGGCTGCATAAAGATCGCAGGATCGCTAGGGTCTGAACCTTCAGGTGCTTCCATAATAGAGAAAATAGTACCGACTAATGAATTAATGTCGGTATTTGATGAACCATCCAACGGATCGAAAGCGACAATATAGTTCGCTTTTGGATTGCCGGCGACGGTGTAATCTTCTTCTTCAGAAGCGATGGCTTTGACATAGCCAGATTCAAGCAAAATATCTTTCAATAGTTGATTTGAAAGTACATCGAGCTTCTTTTGCGTTTCACCTTGAATGTTCTCATCTAAGGTTGAACCTAATACACCTGAAAGTGCACCTTGGCCAACACGGAACGATATTTCTTTACATGCCGCGAGAATGGTTCGGATTAGAGAAACCAACTCACGAGAACAACCATCTTCAATTAACACCGGAGGGAGTCTACGCATTTTTTAAATCCTGATCACCTTGTGTTTATGGCAATAAATAGTGTGAGAGGTGCCATAAACAGCGCTGTAATTCGTCTTGAAAGGCTGTAAATTGTATACGATTTCATATACAACTGGGGTTAAGCCTCAAAACCATAAATAACAAAGAGCAGCCATGAGAAAAATAACGTGCTTCACTCAAACTGTATCCGCTTTGCTACTGTGTATGATAACCCAAGCACACGCAGCAATTAAGTCTATTGATGAATTTACTGCCAGTTTTAATCATCATCCCGGTTTTTACGCTTTCTATAGCGATGATTCGAGCGGCAAACTGTACTTAGACATCGACAAACTAGACGCCCCTTTCTTGTTACAGCATAGTTTACCTTATGGTGTAGGTTCGAATGATATCGGTTTAGACCGCGGTCAGCTAGGCGGTACGCACTTAGTTCAGTTTGAACGTTTTGGTGATAAGGTCATGCTGCGTGCTATCAACACTTATTATCGCGCAAGTGCGAATAATATGGCCGAAAAGCAAAGCGTTAAAGAGGCTTTTGCCTCAAGCATTCTACACGGGTTCAACGTGGTTGCAGAAGATAAAGACAGTGTTTTGATTGACTACACGCCTTATCTACTCAGCGATGTGCATGGTGTTTCTCGCACGTTGGCAGATCGTAATCAAGGTAGTTTTAGCTTAGACTCAAGCCGCAGCGCTGTGTTTATGTCGCGCTCAAAGGCATTTGTTAAAAACACAGAACTTGAAGCCGTGTTGACATTCAAAGGTACAAAGCCTGGTGAATATGTACGCCAGGTGAGTGCAGATCCTTATGCGCTTACAGTACATCAGCACCATTCTTTAATTGAGCTGCCTGACGATAACTACCAGCCACGTGCGTTTCATCCGCAATCGGGTTATTGGAGTATCGAGCACAAGGATTACTCTGCACCGCTTGGACAGTCAATGTTTGTGCGTTATATCCCACGCCACCGTTTACAGAAAAAAGACCCAACAGCACAAATCTCAGAGGCCGTAGAGCCAATTGTTTACTATCTTGATCCTGGTGTACCTGAGCCTGTCAAAACTGCATTACTTGATGGCGCTAAATGGTGGGATCAAGCATTTGAAGCTGCCGGCTACAAAAATGCGTTTCAAGTCAAAGTACTTCCTGAAAATGCCGATCCCATGGATATTCGCTATAACGTGATCCAATGGGTGCATCGCGCTACTCGAGGGTGGTCATACGGCGCGTCGGTGATAGACCCACGTACCGGTGAAATTTTAAAAGGTCACGTGACGCTAGGTTCGTTGCGTGTCCGTCAAGATATTCTTATCGCCGAAGCACTTTCTGCACCATTTGTTGAGGGTAATGAGGTGACTGAGCGACTTCATGCTATGGCGCTAGACCGTATTCGTCAGTTGAGTGCACATGAAATTGGCCACACGTTGGGCATTGCGCACAACTTCTCAGCGTCGGTGAAGGCTCGCGCGTCAGTCATGGACTATCCTCATCCGCTGGTAGGATTTGAAAATGGCCAACTGGATATCACTAAGGGCTATGCAAAAGGCATGGGCGCGTGGGATACGCAAGTGATTAAATATGGTTATAGTGATTTCGGTGGTGCTGATGAAGCCACTGAGCTTGCAGCTATTCTTGCTGAGAATAAGGCGCAAGGGCTTGAATTTATCTCTGACTCTGACGCCAGAGCACAGGGCGGAGCGCACCCAACTGCGCACCTTTGGGATAACGGTGCAGATCCTGCTGCCGAATTACTACGCGTGCTGGATGTCCGCAAGCAGGCGTTGAATACCTTTGGTATTCACAGCATTCAAAAAGGAGTTGCTCTGTCGCAGCTAGAGGAGAAACTGGTACCACTGTATCTTTTCCATCGTTATCAGGTTGAAGCCGCAGTAAAATTGATTGGCGGCGTGGATTACGACTACGAAGTTCGCGGTGACGAGGTGATAAAAGGGGCGAAAGTCGTGGCTAAAGAGGCGCAGCAAAATGCGGCCAATGCGCTTTTGAGTACGCTGTCGCCTGCGGCGTTGACTATTCCTGACTCTATTTTGGCGTTAATACCTCCTAAGGCTTACGGTGAGTACAAAACTCGCGAAAGTATTAAAGGGAGAACAGGGCTAACCCTAGATGCGATGGCATTACCAGAAGTCGCCGCACAACATAGTCTTGACTTGCTGCTTAATCCACAGCGATTAAACCGTCTTGCACAGCAGCACGCACGTGATACTCAATATTTTGGTACACAGGCGCTTTTAGATGCTTTATATCAGCAAGTATTTGCTCAATCAGGCAGCAAAGGTATGGCTCAAAAGCTACAGCAACGAGTGCAATACCTAAGTGCTACTAAGCTTGTAAAACTGAGTAACAACGATAAAGTCGCACCTGAAGTGCAGGCGCAGTTAAAGTTTTATTTAGCAAAAGTTGCGAAAGACTTTAATCAGTCGTCGGTATTTAGCGATGTTGCTTTTGAGCAAGCGTTTAAACATATGCTCGCACAGCAAATCAATCACTACCTAGATTCAGGAGAGTGGCCCGAAAGTTTTAAGGCGCTTGAAATGCCGCCAGGCTCACCAATTTAATCAAACGTGCACTTCGGAAATAGGGGCTCAGCAGCGCCCCTATTTTTATGCCTTCTTGACCATAGTATTGGTCGTAATGTGAGGGAAAGTTACGAGTTGACCAGCGATCGGAATTTCCATTGTGATATTTTGCGAATACTGCAGCTGCGTGAAGTTATCACTACCGTCAAGTGACTCAAGCCAATAGCTAATCGCGTAGCGACTAACTTTTGCATGTTGTTGTTCAAAGCCAATATTCGTGACTGGGATCCCTGAATGCGCGGTATCGACCTCAAGTAGAATAAATTTCTTGGGAGGAGAAACTTCTAAGGCATTATTTAAAGGCTGGTTTGGGTTGAGTGTAAAGTCAGGATTTAAGTTACCAACACTTTTGGTGGTGTATTGAGCTGTACTGATCCCATGGGGTAATCCCATAGGTAAAATATCATTTTGGCTCAGCATTGGGATCGTCGGGACACCAGTACCTGATTGAAAATGCCCACTGGCTAAAATGGAATTCCCGTGGGGAACTGACATTTGTTTTATAAAGTCATAAGTTTGAGTTGGCGCCACACTGTTTGGTACGGTTTCATTGCCAAGCCCTGGATTTTCACCATTGCCATACGGGCCAAGTAATTGCTTTGCGTCCGATAAATACAACAACGAACCATTTTCCGCATGGACTAGCTGATCTTTCGCTGGACCTTCTGCAAAATAAACTCTTTGTTCGTAAAATAAGGTATTAGCGACCTGTGTACCAAATCCTCCTCGATTTGGTGCGGTGCCATGGATGGCTGAGAAAGTAAGCTCTTCATAATAGGAGAAATTTTTAAGAATATAGCTGGCTTCTTGAGGTAGTGGCATTAAGCAGTAAGAAAATGGTTTGTCGGGGCCACCCAATCCTGAGTTGGCCAAGGGTTGGTTGGTCCAAGTGCCGACCAAGTGTTGCAGTGGACCTAAGCTGGTGGTTGGAGCTGCTGGGTTGCTCTGGACTGGATCAATAAGTAATGGTTGCGATAGGTCTGGTGGTGTTGTTTCAGTCACGGTTATATCCTCGCTAAATTGCTTGCGAGCACCTCGACTAATTCTAGGGCCTGTTGACCTTTTCTGCTGCAAAAACAAACTTGAAAGATCGACCGGCCCTAGATACTTTTGATTTGGCGCCCGCACTATGATCCCTGTCATGACCGCTCAGCGATGACGGGATCTTCAACCATCACTGCAATGCAGTTAGGTATAGTGCAGACTGTGAATATGGCAATTACATATCATTACAGCAATATCATTGCCTGAGTGTGAAGTGATGAACTCGCCAATCCGCTAAGCAAAGCAACTTTCTCTTATTAGCTGCTTAATAATATCCTGACTTGGCTGGATTTTTTCCATTGCTAAAAACTCGTTGGGTTGGTGTGCTTGATTAATTGACCCCGGTCCCATAACGATAGTTTCGCAGCCTAGCTGCTGTAGAAATGGTGCTTCGGTACAGTAGTTTACAGCAATTGCTTGTTGTCCTGACAGGCGCTCGGCCATTTTCACTAAAGCAGAATCCGTCGAGCCAGTAAAAGCCGGAATGGGTTCGTGCATATCTATAACCGAGACACTATTCGGATAATGTGTATTGATTGGTGCTACAGCTGCCGTGAGCATGGCTTGTAGCTCTTTGATGCTCAGACCAGGCAAAGGGCGCATATCAATATGTAGTTCACAACAGCCACAAATACGGTTGGCATTGTCGCCGCCATGAATGTGTCCAAGGTTTAAAGTTGGGTAAGGAATAGCAAAATGTGGAGTTGAATATTTATTCTTTAATTCTTCTCTTAACTTTAATAAATTTGCAATCACCTGATGCATGATTTCAATGGCATTTAAGCCGCGCTCTGGATCTGAGCTATGGCCTGAGCGACCAACGATGCGGATAGCGGTCGTCATATGGCCCTTGTGGGTAAATACTGGCACCATATCGGTGGGTTCACCAATAATACAGCGCGCCGGCTTCAAGCTTGGATGTTTTGCGATTTCCTGAGCACCAGCCATAGTGGTTTCTTCATCGGCGGTGGCTAAAATCATGATAGGTGCATTTTGCTGTAATTCATCAAGCTCTGAGATTGCATTCAATACGAAAGCAAAAAAACCTTTCATATCAATACTTCCAAGACCATATAATTTATTATCTTGCTCGCTTAATTTAAAAGGATCAAATTGCCAGCGGCTATCGTCGAACGGCACGGTATCCGTGTGGCCGGCCAACATTAATCCACCATCGCCATTACCTCGTCTTGCAATTAGATTATATTTTCCTTTTGCATGTTCAAGCTCTGTTACTTCGACGGTAAACCCTAACGTTTCGCACCACTGTGCGAGTAGCTGGATCACATTCTGATTGCTCATGTTGAGACTTTCTTCTAATGCACTGATAGATGGCGCGGCGATCAGTTGCTGATACATTTCCATAAAAGCGGGCAATTTCATAAAAATTCCTAAAATACTTATTCAAAGTTCTTGCATAAAAATATAAAGATGTTTAGAGTGAATATCAATTCACTTTTTTAGCATAAATATATTTTGGAACAGCAATGCGACGATTTGACTTCAACAATTAGCAGAACCAATCCTAATCAAACTTTTTTAATCTTGAGAACACTATGTTGAAAGTATCTATAATCGGAGCGAGCGGCTACAGTGGCGCTGAGCTTGCTAAGCTGGTTGCCAAGCATCCTGCCTTCACACTTGCGCATTGCTTTGTATCTGAGCAAAGCTTAGACAAACACAAATTCATCAGCGATTTATATCCAGAATATTCGGGCTTACTAGATATTGAGCTGCAACCCTTAAATGAGCAAGCTTTTTCGTTGATAGAGCAATCATCGGATTATGTGTGTTTATGCACGGATCACAAGGTTAGCGTAGAACTTGCACCGGTATTTTTACAGATGGGCAAACGGGTTTTTGACCTATCTGGAGGTTACCGTTTATCTAGCAATGAAGACTACGAAACTTACTACGGTTTTTCTCACCCACATCAAGACTGGTTAGCGCAAGCGCAATACGGGTTAGCTGAATGGTATGGCGATGCTATTAAAACGGCAAAGTTAGTAGCGGTCGCGGGCTGCTATCCGACGGCGGCACTCAATGCACTCAAGCCATTACAACAAGCTGATCTGATAACAGAGCAACCAGTTATCATCAATGCTGTTTCTGGTGTTACCGGCGCGGGTAGAAAAGCGAATGTCGCCACACACTTTTGCGAAGTATCTCTTGCACCATACGGTTTGTTTACGCACAGACATAGTCCAGAAATAGAAAAATACCTTGAACACCCAGTGTTGTTTACGCCGCATTTAGGGAATTTTAAGCGTGGTATCTTGGAAACGATCTACGTCACTCTGAAAGAAAATGTCACCTCAAATCAAGTCGATGCAGCTTATCAAGTGCTTGCCGATGAGCCGTTGATCAGATTAAAGGGGAGTCAACTTCCATCAATCAAAGCTGTTGAAAATCAACCTTTTGTTGATATCGGTTGGCAGCAAAAGGGCAATCAACTGATTGTAGTGGTCGCGATTGATAACTTGCTTAAAGGTGCTGCAGGCCAAGCTTTACAGTGTATGAACTTGGCGGCGGGACTTGAGCATTATCAAGGTTTAGGAGTATCTGCATGAGCAAACAAACTTGGGTGATAAAACTAGGTGGTGCGGTGTTGAATCAAGAGGGTGCAGCGCAAGCATTGTTTTCAGCTATCAAGCAAATTCAACAGGATGCACCACACAAGCAGTTTGTGATTGTTCATGGTGGCGGTGCGCTGGTTGATAAGTGGCTGACCGATGCCGGTTTTGCTACTGCAAAACATCAAGGACTGCGGATCAGTCCGCAGGAGCAAATGCCCTATATTGTTGGTGCACTTGCAGGCTGTGCTAATAAGCAACTGATGGCGGATGCCATTACCGCTGCGCTCAAGCCTGTTGGATTGTGCTTATATGATGCAGGGTTTTCCACAACTCAAAAGCTTAAAGCGCTTGGCCGTGTGGGTAGCTGTGAAGCGAGTGAAGGTGGCATGCTTGAAGCAGTGTTGGAGTTTGATAGGTTGCCTGTTGTTAGTTCAGTTGGTATTGGCGCTGACGGCCATTTATACAACGTGAACGCGGATGAAGCAGCAGCTGCTATCGCCAGTAAACTTGGTGCAGAACTTATTTTTATGACTGACGTTGAGGCGGTACTTGATGGCGATAAACAGCCATTAAATCAACTTAACGCGGAACAGATTTCAACGTTAATCGCGCAAAAGGTCATTGTGGGCGGGATGGAGGTCAAAGTTAAGACCAGTCTTCACGCTGCCCAACACTTACGACGAGGGGTGTACATCTCTAGCTGGCAAAAGCCAGAAAATTTAATTGCGTTGCTCAATGGTGAGCACGTAGGTACACAAATTCTGCCGTAGGAAAACATCATGACTAAGCATTTTTTAACTGGTTTGGAATTAGACCAAACTAAAGTTTTGAACTTATTAAAGCTTGCAAAAAATATTAAAAATCAACCGCAAGAATATAACCAAGCCTTAGCTGGCAAGTCGATAGTCACGCTATTTGAAAAGCCGAGCTTAAGAACGCGGCTGTCGTTCGATATCGGTATTCATAAATTAGGCGGCCATGCTGTGTATTTAGATCAGCAAAATGGTGCAATGGGTGCGCGTGAATCCGTAAAAGATTTTGCGCTTAATATTTCGACTTGGGCCGATGGCCTTGTGGCTCGTGTAAATCACCATAGTACGCTTGAGACGCTCGCTGAGTTTTCGTCTGTGCCTGTTGTGAATAGCCTATGTGATTTATATCACCCTTGCCAAGCGTTGGCTGATTTTCTCACCTTATTTGAAACTTATGATGATGTCAGTCAGATCAAAATCGCTTATCTCGGTGAAGGCAACAACGTAACACATTCATTAATGTTGCTTGCGGCAACATTAGGTACTGATTTTGTGGCGGTTTGTCCTAAAGGCCATTCTCCAGATGCACAAATTGTAAAGCAAGCTGAACAAATTGCAGCGGTAAATGGTGCCTCGGTTTTGGTCAGTGATCGGGTAGAAGCGGCGGCTGGCGCCAATGTGCTCTACGCTGATACTTGGGTTTCGATGGGGAATAAAACGCCACTTGAACAAGTGAAAGACACCTTTATGCCATATCAAATCAACCAACAATTGGTTGAAGCGTGTGGCGCACAAACCATTTTGCATTGCCAGCCAGCACATCGTGAGTTTGAAATTACTTCCGAAGTGATGGACGGGCCAAAGTCAAAAATTATTCAACAAGCTGAAAACCGCATGCATGCCCAAAACGCATTGCTGGTATCGCTGTTAAACAAAGATTACGTTTGAGGTTAAAGAACATGAGCAAGATTAAAAAAGTGGTACTGGCTTACTCTGGTGGATTAGACACATCAGCGATTGTGCCATGGTTAAAAGAGAACTACGGTTGTGAAGTTGTCGCCTTTGTTGCCGATGTAGGTCAGGGTGAAGAAGAACTGGTTGGGGTTGAAGAAAAGGCAATCGCATCGGGTGCCTCTGAGTGCTATATCGTCGACTTAAAAGAAGAAATGGTTAGCGACTATATTTATCCAACCCTAAAAACTGGCGCTATCTATGAAGGGACATATTTACTGGGTACTTCGATGGCGCGTCCTATTATCGCCAAAGCACAAGTTGAAATCGCTCGTAAAGTTGGCGCGGATGCACTTTCTCATGGTTGTACAGGCAAGGGGAATGATCAGGTGCGTTTTGAATCTTGCTTCTCAGCGCTTGCGCCTGACCTTAAAGTGATAGCTCCATGGCGTGAGTGGTCGTTATCAAGTCGTGAATCGCTGCTTGACTATCTGGCTGAGCGTAATATCCCTTGTGCAGCCTCTGCCACCAAAATTTACAGTCGTGATGCCAATGCTTGGCATATTTCTCACGAAGGTGGTGAATTGGAAGATCCATGGAATGAGCCAAGCGATCAGGTTTGGACCATGACTAATTCTCCAGAAGCCGCACCGGATCAGCCTGAATATGTGTCGGTATTAATCGAAAAGGGTGAAATCATCGGTGTTAACGGTGAGCGTTACAGTCCTTATCAGTGTCTAGTTAAGTTAAACGAGATTGCAGCACCGCACGGTGTTGGTCGTGTGGATATCGTTGAAAACCGCCTCGTCGGCATGAAATCTCGTGGCTGTTATGAAACACCGGGGGGCACTGTGATGATGGCTGCGTTACAAGCGATAGATGAGCTGATCTTAGACAAATCTTGTCGTAAATGGAAAACCGCGCTTAGCGAAGAGTTTGCACACTTAGTCTATGACGGTCGCTGGTTTACCCCACTGAAAGATTCAATTCTAGCTGCCGCAGAGTCTTTCGCACAGCAGGCAACTGGCGAGGTGGTACTTAAGCTTTATAAAGGCCATGTACATGCAGTGCAAAAGCAATCAATCAATAGCTTATACAGCGAAGATTTTGCCACATTTGGTGAAGATGACGTATATGACCAATCTCATGCGGAGGGATTCATTCGTCTATTCTCATTATCTAGCCGGATAGCGGCATTAAACAAGCAAAAGCAGTCTTAAGGTAGGAGAGCGAGATGGCATTATGGGGCGGCCGTTTTTCATCAGGTCCTGATGAGGCATTTAAGCAATTTAATGATTCTCTGCCATTTGATTATCAATTGGCAGAGCAAGATATTGTTGGCTCTATCGCGTGGGCGGGTGCGCTAAAGCAAGTAGATGTATTAACTGAAAGCGAACATCAGCAGATCATTTCAGCGCTGAAACTGCTTTTGGATGAAGTGATTGCTGATCCGCGTAGTGTAGCAACTGCGGGACATGAGGATATTCATTCTTATGTTGAAGCTAAACTTATCGACAAAGTGGGTGATTTAGGTAAAAAGCTGCACACAGGTCGAAGCCGTAACGACCAAGTAGCCACTGACTTTAGACTGTGGAGTCGTAAAACGGCGCAGCAACTGCTTGTGGCACTGAGTTCACTAAAGCAAGCTCTAGTAACACTCGCAGAGCAGGAACTTGGTACTATTTTGCCAGGGTACACCCATTTACAGCGTGCTCAGCCAGTACTCTTTAGTCATTGGTGCATGGCCTACGTTGAGATGATTGAACGTGATGAGTCGCGCTTAAATAATGCGCTTGAAAGGTTAAACGTGTGTCCGCTTGGCTCAGGTGCACTTGCGGGGACTGCTTATCCTATCGACCGTGAAGTGTTGGCCGTTAACCTTGGCTTTAGAGAAGCTTCTCGTAATAGTTTAGATGCGGTCTCTGATCGTGACTTTGTGGTTGAGCTACTCAGTTGCGCGTCTATTTCCATGATGCATTTATCTCGTTTTGCTGAAGATTTGATCTTTTACAATTCTGGTGAATCTGGCTTTATTGATTTGGCCGATAGCGTGACGTCCGGCTCATCCTTGATGCCACAGAAAAAGAATCCTGACGCCTTAGAGTTGATCCGTGGCAAAACAGGCCGAGTTTTTGGCGCCTTTAGCGGCATGATGATGACGCTTAAAGCTTTGCCTTTGGCCTACAACAAAGACATGCAGGAAGACAAAGAAGGCCTATTTGATGCCATGCCAACTTGGCTTGCGTGTATTCATATGGCTGAAGCATGTGTTAAAGGAATTAAGGTTAATGGTGATAAAACGTTAGCGGCGGCAAAAGGTGGTCACGCCAATGCGACAGAGCTTGCTGATTATCTCGTTGCTAAGGGGATCCCGTTTAGGGAAGGTCACCACGTCGTCGGTGAATTAGTGCAGTTGGCAATTAGTAAGGGGCAAAACCTCGAGGATCTGAGCTTAGAAGAATTCCAGCAAGTCAGCGCAGTAATTGCAGAGGATGTCTACCCTGTACTCGAAATTGACGCTTGTATTGCCGCTCGTAAAGCATTAGGCGGCACCTCATTGCCACAAGTAACCAGTGCCATTAAAACGGCAAAAAAAAAGCAAAAAATCCTAGTACGTGATGCCAATTTAGATGATGTTGAAGCGATTGCAGGATTGATTCAATACTGGGCTAAAGTAGGTGAGAACCTACCGCGAGCGAAAAGTGACATGATCCATAGTATCAATGAGTTTGCGGTGACAGAGGTCGATGGCAAAGTGACCGGGTGTGCATCTTTGTATATTTACGACACTGGGCTTGCTGAAATCCGCTCTTTGGGCGTAAACCCCGAAAGCGAAATAAAGGGACAAGGGCAACTTTTAGTCGAGCATTTGCTAGTGAAAGCCAAAAAATTGGCACTCAATCGTATAATTGTGCTAACTAGAGTGCCGGGCTTCTTTATGAAACAAGGTTTTAACAACTGTACCAAAGATAGCTTGCCTGAAAAAGTAATGAAAGACTGCGAGTTGTGTTTGCGCAAAGATAACTGTGATGAAATTGCGATGGATTTCATTATAAAACAAACATCTAGCTTAAGTATTCCGTGTAAATTCGTGGCTTAACATCCAGCTTTTATAAAATCAAAAAGAGTGCTAACAAGCGCTCTTTTTGTATGTAAATCAACCGATTGAATTTATCTTAATAAATATTGGCATACCCTGTGCTTAGTAAACTCCGATAATTTTTAGATGACTCACTTTTAGAGTTAAGACTAATTTGTAAATATTGAGGGAAATTTCATGATAAAAACAATCCTAGCGAGAAAAAATCAAGCTAAAACAACTGGTCAAACAAAGTCGCTTTCTGATAAGGTAATTCTAACTGAGTCTGTATTAGGTAAAGTATCAGGTGCTCGAGGTGGCGGTGGCATTCTTATTAAAGACCCGCAAATCAACTAGTAAATTCAAACTAGCGAGTTCCGATCAAGTCATCTATGTATTTTGATCTTACAAAAATTGGTATATTTTTTGACTCGATAGTGGTGGTCGGTCTGGTGACCGGCTTCCTTCTCAATCTCCTCTTCTATGTATTAAAAATAAAAAGCAATTTATCTCTCGTCGTGACCAGTGGTGTGGTTGCCTTGTCCTATTTGATTAGTAATGTATATCTAGATTTAGTCCAAGCGGATTACACCTTGTATCTGATGTGGTTTTTTTATGACTTACTGACGATTGCGCTATTGATAGGCATAAACTACAAACTCAAAGGACCTTGGTGTAATGCGTTACATTATGTGTTTTTATTCTTAACGATAAATTCTCTGCTTTATTTAGGGCTTTACATAGATTTAGCGATATTTGAAACTCGTGAAGAGTGGTGGTTCTGGAGTGTATATTCTGCTGCGGTACTTATTTGCGATTCTATGATTGTGATAAGCCTGATCATTGATAAAGATTGGCTCAGTCTAATAAAGCTGTTGCGAAAAGCGGGTTTTAAAGTTGAGCGTGCCAATAACAATTGATAGTTGATGTGTGAACCAATTTGACTTGAGGAAACGCATAGCGATGGCTTTTGAGGTTTAGCAACTCTTACTTAATGAAAAGAGCGGCGATGGCCGCTCGTTAAAACTGATATTCCACGCTCAATGTAAGTGCTGCGTGGCTTTCGTCTTCTTCCTGAGACTTATCTTGCCATGCCTTTACACCAATTTTAGCAAGCGCGCCAAACACACCTTGTTGGTAACCGAGCTCGACCTGGTTTCGCTCAACGTCTAATGTGTCAAATTCAACTCGTTTTAGCTTGGCATAAGCACCAATGCCATCTGTGCTGAAGTAATCTAACGCGAAAGTGAGGTTTTTAGCGTCCAATCCCGAGCTTGCTCCAAGCCAAAGGTCGCGTTCACGATAGTTCGCTGAATCTACTGTATTGTCTCTTGGGCAAAGCGCGAGCTTTAGCTCGTCTTTACAATCAATACTTGTATCTGAGTATTCAATAAAGCTTTTGAGACGATAGTCTTTACCACCCCAATAACTTTCAATACCTAGGGTGTACATTGGATTGCTTGGTAACGCACCACTGTCGTTATTGCCTGCAAACTCACCGTATAAAGCGAGCGGTTGATTAGCTAGCCTAGTGGAATATTTGAAGTCAACGCTGGTGAGGCGTTGCGTTTGCTTTTCGCTTTCAAGGTTTTGTTGTTGATAAACAAAGTCGCTGGATGTTGTACTAAAGCCAAGCTCTAACCCCTGAATTGGAAAAGCTGCCGCTCTAAACCCCCAAAAATCGCCATCCTTTTTACTGGCTATACTTGGGCGTTGTTTTGCCATAATGGCCGTCACTTGCCAAGGACCAACGAAAGAGAGAAAGCTCGGTCCAATGTAGTTGTTATTGGCACGACTTAAACGAACCGCCTTCATGGGGGCTGCGTTGTTTGAAAGCATCAGCGCATTTTCGTTGCTCGGTCCCCACCAGTAGCTTAGTCGCTCAGCGCTGAGAGACCAATTACCAAACAGCACTGCGAGGTGGCTGCCGTGGTGATTAACGTATTTTCCATCTTGGCCTTCATCTGCGTAGTTAACCGCAATTTTAGCGCTAACAGCACCGCCGGTAATAATGCCATAAGTACGCAAGCCAGAACGTTCATTTTGACGTTCGCCAAAGCCTGTTGAGCGCTCTTCAGCACCGTTAAAATGTGCTTTTATACTACTGTATCTTTCTCTTTTTGCTTGTTTTAGTGCATGGCGTAAATGTGCCAATGCAAAGCTTGCGGTTTCAGAGAGATTTCCGTCATCAATAGCAGCAAGGTCATTAACAATGCCGCTCCACAGCAGAGGATATTGATTAACCGGGCGATTTATCACGCCTTCTGCAACCAGTAAATCTATGCTGTGTTTAAGCTCACTTTGCGACACCTCTATCCAAGGTGAAGCGTGCGCATATGTTCCAACCAATACGGCTAGGGATAATAGGCACTTTTTCATCCGTGTAGTTTTTCCTCTAAAGCTTTGGCAACCAGCGGGTGAACAAATTCACTGACATTGCCTTTATGAAGTGCAACTTCTTTTACTAAAGTTGACGAGATAAATGAATTCTTTTCAGATGGCGTTAAAAATACGCTTTCCAAATCAGGATGTAAACGGCGATTCATATTAGCCAGCTGGAACTCATAGTCAAAGTCAGACACTGCGCGAATGCCGCGGATCAGCACGTTGGCTTTTTGCTCTTTTGCTAAATCAACGAGTAATCCTGAAAACCCAATCACCTTTACATTTTTATGTGACTTTAAAATTTCTTCAGCCAAAGCAACACGTTGCTCTAGTGAGAAACAAGGCTGTTTATTTGGGTTATGGGCAATTGCCAAGATCACGGTATCAAACATTTTTGCTGCACGTTTGATTAAGTCTTCATGTCCATTAGTGAGGGGATCAAATGTGCCAGGGTAGAGGGCGATGACTTTCATAAGCGTAACTATGTTGAATTTTTTTGTATGGTAACAAGGTTTTTTTGAAAAAACACTGGTCAGCTTTGTCGGATCTAAGCTTATCTAGAGGTAAAATTAGTGCTATTTTTTCACATGGAGCGCGAAATAGCCTAGTAACCCTAGCAATAGCGCGACCACGTTATCAACAAAGATAGAGAATCGTAATGAATACCAAGGAAAAAATAATACGTACCAGCATCGCGTTATTTAATTTGCATGGAGAGCGCGCGATTACGACAAACCATATAGCGTCCAGTTTGGGGATTAGCCCTGGCAATTTGTACTATCATTTTAAAAATAAAGAAGACATCATTCGGCAAATATTCGCGCTTTACAGCGAACATTTAAATACGCACTTTAAGCCACTGGAGCAGCACAACGAGCCACTTGAGCAGCTAACTCAATATTTAGACTCCTTGTTCGACCTGATGTGGCGTTATCACTTTTTCTACGACAACCTGACAGACATCTTGGCTCGTGATGATGAATTGAAAAAAAACTATATTGCTTTTCAGTCACGCTTACTCGAGCAAGTAAAAGCTGTGGTAATAGGCCTAAGAGATACGGGCGTGATCGCCATAGATGATGACGATGCTAAAGAGCTCGCGCATATGTTGAAAATGACTGTTAGTTTCTGGACTCCCTATGTTAAAGCCAGAAGAATGACAGGCGTCCTTGAGCAACAAGATATATACAATGGCATTGTTAAAGTACTGATGATTTTTAAACCTTACGCGACGCCCATGAGTGCACCGAAAGTGGCACAACTTCAGCAGCATTATCAAGCACTAGCAGAGGCGAGCTTACCGAGTATTGCTTAGCCTTAAATAATTAAGCGGGCCTTTTGCCTTAGTGAGTACGGGCAAAAGGCTTTGTAGAGCACAACAGGAAAAGGTCTGTTTATTTCCTAATCGGCTCTTAGTTTGATATACTCGCGCGCCCGAACTGTCCTCGGTCAGTGTGCGCCACGATAAAGTCCACTTAGGTCAAATCAGCGCGTCATCGCAACCGATAATCGATCTGTAGTAGAGTGACTTTTATGCTTAAATTTATCGTCAAATTACATCCCGAAATTGCTATTAAGAGCAAATCCGTCCGTAAGCGTTTTACCAAAGTATTAGAGAAGAACATCAAAATGCTGTTGGTTCGCGTTGACGAAAACGTAAAAGTTAAAAATAACTGGGACAATATCTCAGTGACGAGCGAGCTAAGTGACGAGAAAACCCGCCTTGGTCTAATCGACCACCTTAAACGCACGCCAGGTATTGTGCAGTTTATTGAGGTGCAAGAAACACAGTTCGATACGCTTGATGATATCTACCAACAAACGATTGCTTTGGTTGAGCCATTGATCAAAGGCAAAACGTTTTGCGTGCGTGTAAAGCGCCAAGGTAAGCATGAGTTTACTTCAAGCGACGTGGAGCGTTATGTTGGTGGCGGTTTAAACCAAAATGTAGAGGGTGCCAGTGTAAGACTGAAAAAACCTGATGTGACGGTTAAAATCGAAGTCAAAGACAATAAAGCCTACATCGTTCGTCACCAGCACTTTGGTCTAGGTGGCTTCCCACTACCAACGCAAGAAGACGTGCTGTCTTTGGTTTCTGGCGGATTCGACTCCGGTGTTGCGACTTATCAAATGATGCGAAAAGGCGCGCGTACGCACTTTTTGTTCTTTAACTTAGGTGGTGCAGCCCACGAAATTGGCGTTAAGCAAGTGAGCCACTACTTGTGGAAACAATTTAGCTCTACCCACAAAGTTAAATTTATTACGATTGACTTTGAGCCAGTTGTCGCTGAAATTCTTGAGAATATCGAAAGCGGGCAAATGGGCGTGGTACTAAAACGCATGATGATGCGTGCAGGTGCTGTGGTCGCAGAGCGTTTGGGGATCCCAGCGCTGGTAACTGGTGAAAGTATTGGCCAGGTATCGAGCCAAACCTTGGCTAACCTTAACGTGATTGACCGTGTTACAGAGATGCTGATATTACGCCCGCTTATTCAACACGATAAAGAAGAGATTATTCGTATTGCCAGAGCGATTGGCACCAATGAAATGGCAGAAGCAATGCCTGAATATTGTGGTGTGATCTCTCAAAAACCAACGGTAAAAGCACAGCTTCACAAGATATTAGCCGAAGAAGAAAAGTTTGACTTTGATGTATTGAATACAGTTGTGGCTAACGCGACGGTAAAAGATATTCGTGACATTGAAGCTGAAGCAAAAGAAGAAGTGAAAGAAGCGGAATCGGTAAGTGAATTACCTGACAACGCGGTGGTACTAGATATTCGTTCTCCAGAAGAGGAAGATGCAAACCCTCTAGAGCTAGATGGTGCACAAGTGATCCACTTACCTTTCTTTAGATTAGCCACTAAGTTTGGCGACTTACCACAGGATAAAGAATACTACTTGTACTGTTCGAAAGGCGTAATGAGCCAGTTACAAGCACTTATTCTGCATGAAAATGGCTATGCTAACGTCAAGGTGTACCGTCCTTAAAAGAAGGTGTGTTAACAAGCGTTGGGTGAGACTTTAGGATTTACCCAACGTGCGTTTTTTGTGGGGAGGTTATAGGTTGCTTGTTTATCCCCGTTTATTTACTAGGTATTTTGTAGCTGCCCTCCACAGTTAGTATCAAAGCGCATCCATGCGCTCCTCGTTCATTCTTTTGAAACGACGCAATCGAGCGAATCAAGAAAACGTCGCCCCGACATCATACTGAATCCTAAAACCAAAAAAACTGATAGGAAAGCAACCGACATCCCGCCGGCGCATTGCATATCGGCTTATGCTTCTCAGGTGTGATGAAAGGGGAATTAGTTGCTTATGAAACCTTCTACGGTTTTAGCAGTTAAACTGCTTGCAAGTATTGCAAAAACAATCTGCGTAGTGTGCCTCCTAATTCACAGTGTAAATAGTTTTGTGGGAGGCGGTTTACCCGTCGAGAAGTTAAGCCTATTGCCGCGCTAGCTGCCAGCGCTTATTCACTTCATCAAATAACTGTTGATTAAACGGCACATCAATATTTTGTTTTGCTGCTAGCTCGCAAATATATCCGCACATGGCGTCAATTTCTGTGCGCCTGTTATTCGCGATATCCTGATTCATCGAAGAGCGATTGTTTGCGGTTTGTGCCATTACGGTGTAAGCAAGCGTGGCTAGCTCGCTAAGCGCTAAGGTTACGCCTTTACTTGCGGCCACAAGCTGTACTTCATTCATTAAATTAAGAATTTGGGCTGCGTATTTGGGCTGTCTTAGCTGACCATTTACGACTTGTTCCAATGCACTTAACGGGTTAATGGCAATATTAACCGCCAGCTTTTTCCAAAGTGTTGGCATGATGTCAAACGTGGTTTGGGCATTTTCAAATGTGCTAAACAGTTGCGAGAATACGCGCTGGTAGTGGCAGTTGGCTAGTGAATTTAACGGCCCAAACCAAGTTGCACCTTGTCCTGTATGATGCACAGTGTCTGCGACTTTATAGCCTGCGATGGATGTACTTAAGAAGTAGGCGGATTGTGTTTTATCAAGCATTGCTAACTCACAAGACCAATCCACCATGCCATTATGACTAAGGATTAGCGTGCCATTTTTTGAAAGTGCAGGGCGAAGCGCTCGGAGTGCTTCGATTACCTGATATGCTTTAACGGGAATGATTAGCGTATCTATACTGCTGGCTGGGAGTTCTGCAAGTGTTTTGGTGCTGCACGGGATGGTTTGTTGAATACTTGCTGTTTGATAGCGATAAGTCGCCGCGCGTTTATTTCGAGTGATCAGCGTAATTTGATGAGATTGACTAAGGTGCTGGGCGAGCAGTAATCCTATCGCCCCTTCACCTAAAATATGTATGTTAGCCATGTTTTCTATTGCGCCAACTTGCCCAAATATAAAATAGAACAAAATAACTGACCGCACCGGCTAAATCAGCTAAAAAATCAGCGGTAGATGCTTGGCGGTACGGTAATGAATGCTGCATCCACTCAATTCCTGCACCATACAAGGACAGTAGCACTATGTGTGTCCATACTTTCACTTTAAAAGCATGGTGAGAGATAAACGCAAGCACAAAAAATACACCAAAATGCGCCACTTTATCGATATTTGGGAACAGCTTTGGAGACAAGCTAATTTCCTTTGCGAATAGCACCGTACATATAATTAAAGAGATAATCAAAAGAGCTTTATAAACGCGCCGTGTCACAATACATCCTACTTCTGTATGACTAAGCGAGCAGTATACCATCGAAAACTGTCCATTGGGTGAACATCCTAATACGCTGTTTAAAAACTTAAAGTAACTCAAATTAAGCATAAACTGCTATAATCGAGCCAAAATGACTTTAGGAGAGAAGCATGCCTTCATTTGATATTGTATCTGAAATTGATATGACAGAAGCAAAAAATACCGTAGACAACGCGGTTCGTGAGCTTGATACGCGCTTTGATTTTCGTGGCGTAGATGCATCAATCGAGCTAAGCGGTGAAATGATCAACCTCAAAGCGGAAGCAGAACAGCAAGTTATGCAGTTGTTCGATATGTTAGTGGGTAAAGCGGCAAAGCGTGGCCTTGATGTGGCAAGCTTCGAGTTAAAAGACATTGAGCGCTCTGGCAAATACGTATCGCGTAAGGTGGCGTTAAAGCAAGGCATCGACAAAGAGATGGCGAAAAAATTGGTTAAGCTTATTAAAGACTCAAAAGTTAAAGTTCAAGCTTCAATTCAAGGCGATACGGTGCGTGTAACGGGTAAAAAGCGTGACGATTTGCAAGAAACGATGCAACTGGTTCGTACCGGCGAGCTTGGCCAGCCATTTCAATTCAAAAACTTCCGCGACTAATTACGCTTTACTTCATTCCAAAAGTGCATAGATTGCACTTTTGGATTTCTAGACGTCCATTGACAATCATTCCGAAACCCAAGACAATAGCCTCGCATTTTCAAGGTGCTGTACACAACCTAGTGTGGTTGCTAAGTGTATAGATAATCGGGAAACTGGTGCGAACACAAGGGAACATCTAATTGCGTTAATCAATAATAAATTGAGTAAGACAGTTTATTACACGTGATTAGCTTGGATCGGTTCTATGCCAGCGCTGCCCCCGCAACGGTAGAGTGAACTGCTAATCTGCAGGTTTACTGAGCCCGGAGACCGGCCTTGAAACAGTCACTTTGTGTTCTTGTACGGTGGGTACAAGTTAGGGGAAACCATGTTAAATAAAACTGCTCTAAGCGCGGCGATAGCGACGGCGCTCTCTTTTTCAGCATTTGCTGATCAAAATGTTGAACATATCACTGTTACTGCCAATAAATTTGAACAATCTCTAGAAAGCGCATTGTCTGCCATTACGGTTATAGGTCGTGCTGAAATTGAAAAAAGCAATGTTCAAGATGTCGTATCGCTACTCGATAATGTCGCTGGTATTCAAGCGGTTAGAAACGGTGGCTTCGGTCAAAGCGTGAGTTTATTTCTACGCGGTAATGACGCTAAGCATACGCTAGTGTTAATCGATGGGGTTCGAGTGACGGATGCAAACTCCGGTGACAATTCGCTCACTAATTTACCACTTAATAGCATCGAAAGAATTGAGATCATTCGTGGTGCCAAAGCTGCGATTTATGGCTCAGATGCCATTGCTGGCGTGATTAATATTATTAGTCGCGAAGGGAATAATAATACCATCGCGCTTACGACTGGGAGTAACAATTACTCCAAGACCGAAGCAACGGTAAATTACAAAAAAGACAAGTTTAGCATTGCAGCTAATGCGGGTTACACTCATACCGATGGCTATGATGTGATTGAGAAAGACCCTGAAGCTGCAATCACAAAAAACCATGACCGTGATGGATATTATAACGGTAATGCCGGTTTAAATGTGCAGTATGGTGATGAAGAAAGTGGTATTTTTAGCTTACGTTCACAGTACAGTGAAGGAGAGGGGGAGTATGACTCTTTTGGTAGTGATGCTTACCGTTTCCATAACTACACCAATAAACTGGCGTGGAAAAGACGTACTGATAAGTTTAGCCAAAGTGCGTCATACAGCTTAGGCAAGGAACAAAATGTTCAAATAGGTAATAGTACTGACGATAATGCTTATGTCACCAAACGCAGCCAATTTGAATATCAGTCGCAATATAGTTTAACTGAAGCTTTGATCTTCACGGGTAACTTTACCTTTCTAAATGAAGATGTTGGTGATTCTACCGCCTCTTTTTCAGAGCCTGAGCGTGATAACGTATCTTTAGCACTCGGTGGGTTTTACAACGATGAAAATTGGCTGGCAGAGGTTGTACTGAGAACGGATGATTATGATTTTCATGGTCGTGCAAACACGTACACGGTTGCTGTAGGCAAGCAACTCATGGATGGCCTGAGTGTTAAGTTGAATCATGGTACTGCCTTTAGAGCACCTTCTTTATCACAGGCGTTTGTGATTGATAGTCCTTACTATTTACCTAACCCAAATATTAAGCCGGAAGAAGCTACTAATAACGAAATTATTGTTACATGGAGCGGCGAGAACTTCCGTGTGGAAGCTGCGGTATACGATAACCGTATTACCGATAAAATCGTTTATCAGCAAAATGATAAATGGAAATACATTCCTTACAATGTTCAGCGCGCTGACTTTGAAGGTGCTGATCTTTCTATTGAAATTGAAGACAACTTTGGTATCGAGCATACGGTAAATGCGAGCTATGTGAGTGCTAAAGACGCTGATACCGACAAGCAATTACAGCGCAGAGCGAGACGTACCTTAACTTATTCAGTCAGTAAAGAGTGGGAAAATGTCGACGCAACACTGACTTTAGTCCATAGAGGTAATCGCGACGATAAAGTATGGGGAGCTGAAGGTGCATATACAGTGACTTTACCGTCATATACGCTGTTTAACTTAGCTGCTAACTATACGTTTTTCGATGGACTCAAGTTAAATGGCCGAATTGAAAACTTAACCGATAAGCGTTATTTCAATGCCACAGCGGGCGAAGCAAAAGATGGTTCTTTACTGGGCTATAAGCCACTGGGTAGACAAGCCTACGTTGGTGTGAGCTACAGCTTCTAATGCGTTAACTGCTTTTCAATATCCAGAGTGATCCATCATGAGTAATGGATCACTTTTCTTATTTATCATTTAGTTGCATTACATTTGTAACTGGTGTTCTGCCTTGCGTGTGGTTGATAATAGATTTGATTTGTATTATTACTACCTTAAGGAAAAGAACATGAAGTCACTATTATTTGGGTTACTCACGCTTGGGATTGTCACATCAGCGCAAGCCTCACTACCCGAAAACCAGCTTGAACCTCAATTTTCAACACAATCAATGACGGGCGATTTCGCTTGGTTTAACGCGCCATCGCAAACCTGTAATCGGATCCGAAGCATGATGTACTATCGCCACCCTGGCAACGATCACCTAACGCCTATATCTGTGCCTGTGATTTATACTGGTGGAGAGTGTTGGTCTACTGGCAGGACAACATCTAGCCAAGGTCCAAAGGAAATGTATACGCAGGTTTCAGATATCATTCATCAGCAATTTTCGAATGTGGAACATAACTACAAAGAGTTGACGACCGATATCGTTAACAATATTGCCGCGCAATCTAGTTCAAATAAAGTGAGCCACACGACTAGTCTCTACGGCACTATGCATATGAAAATCGCAGGTAGAGTCGATGCGCAAAATAAAGTACCGGTGTTGATCGATGGCTTCGATTTGAAGTCTTACGCTAAGTTTCGTAAGAAGCAGCTTGGGATGAATATTTATATCCATGTCTATATTAACAACGAAAATGTCACCATCAAAGGTAAGTATAATGTACGTACCCAGCAGCTTGAGTTAGATCCTTTAATTTCTAGCTTTAAGCCTGTGGTGACGACAAAAGTAGAGCTGCCGTGGATCCTCGATTTGATAGATACCTTGACTCCGGGGATTTTTGACAAGCTTTATACTGAATTTAGCCGTATTGTGATTGATGTGTTTGAATTCTTAGGGGTGGATATGAGCGAAGATATTCCGCAGGTCATTAAACACAACGCCCAGTTAATCAATTCAGGCGTAATTCCGCTTAAAGGCTTAGATACCTTAAGACCTGGTGATACTGCGAATTTAGAAATGGAAGTAATGCGTGGGCATTTGCGAATTAAAGATGGCCGCACTAGCTTTTATGTATTTGCTATACCTATGTTGCCGTAAGCTGTTTGCCGAACGCAATTTATTGCGTTCGGCAAACAAGTTTAGTGCTTTAAATTTGTCGCAAAATGGCTTTCAAACTTTGCAATTTTAGGGGCAATCATCACACTGCAATAGCCTTGATTTGGGTTTTCAGTGTAATAATCTTGGTGATACTGCTCAGCAGGATAAAATTCAGGCGCTGGGCTAACCTCAGTCACTATTTTTTCACTCAACTGGCTTTGAAGCTGTGCAATACAATCTTGAGTTTGCTGCTGTTGCTGCTGGTCATGATAAAACACCACACTGCGGTACTGAGTACCAATGTCGTTGCCTTGGCGATTCAACTGTGTTGGGTCATGCAGGGTAAAAAACATATTAAGCAAAGTATCAAAGCTGACAATATCGGCATCAAATTGCAGTTGGACTACCTCTGCATGGCCACTGTCTCCCCGACATATCATTTGATAGGTGGGATTATCTGTGTGGCCACCTGCGTAACCTGATTGCACTGACTCAACGCCATTGACGCGGCGAAATGCCGCATCAATACACCAAAAGCAACCACCACCAAAAGTTGCGATTTGTAAATTTGCCATTATACCTCCTGCTCAGGATGTTGTTTCGACTGCTCCTCAAGACGTTTTGTTGTCTCTTCTGGAGATTGCGTCTTCTTAGCTAGTAAAGTATAGGCGGTTGGGATAACAAACAAGGTCAAAATGGTGGCAACACTGACACCGGCAAAAATCACGACACCGATCACCATGCGGCTTTCGAACCCGGGGCCTGTTGCAAACACAAGCGGGATAGAGCTCATCACGGTTGTTAGCGAGGTCATGATAATAGGTCTTAATCGCTGCGCTGCAGCATCAACAATGGCTTGTTCGAAGGCAATGCCTTTGTCACGCAATTGGTTAGCAAATTCCACGATTAAGATACCGTTTTTGGCACTAAGGCCAATCAACATGACAATACCAATTTGGCTATAAATGTTTAGCGTGCTGTCGGTGATAAACAATCCATACATCGCACCAACTAAACCCAGCGGTACGGTGAGCATGATAACCAGTGGATGGACAAAGCTTTCAAACTGTGCGGCTAATACCAAGAAAGTAACGGTGAGCGCCAGAATAAACACATAGGTCATCGCCGATGCGCCTTCATAAAACAGCTGTGACTCGCCTTTGTAGTCGATGGCACCGTCGATATCATTTTCTTCGGCGGCTACTTTATTTAAAAAGTCGAGCGCTTGTTCTAGTGTGTAGTCGCCTGCGAGGTTTGCTGTGATAGTGATTGCGCGCATACGGTTGTAGCGGTTTAATCGAGAAGCTGTGGCTTCTTCTTTTATGGTGATCAAACTGTCTAACGGCACGAGCTCATCGCTACGAGATTTCACATAAATATCAGAAATATTATCTGGAGCAGAGAAGTCAGCTTTGGTGCCTTTTAAGATCACATCGTATTCTTCACCGCGGTCAATAAAGGTGGTAACACGACGTTGTCCCAGCATGGTTTCTAGCGTTTGGCCGATGGCACTTACCGACACGCCTAAGTCTGCAGCTTTGGTTTTATCAATGCTTATCAAAAACTGTGGGAAGGTTTCTTTGTAATCGTGATCAAGACGAACCAGTCCTTTATTTTCACGTGCGCGTTCTAGAATGCGATCGCGCCATGCGGCCAACTCGTCATAGTCGTTGCCTTGCAGTACAAACTCAATGGGGCGTGAGTTACCGCCGCCGCCAATACCACGGCGCATAATAGCAAAGGCGCGAATATCTGTAACATCTTGCATTTTACCGCTGATCTCATCCATGACTTCCCAAGTAGAGCGTTTTCGCTCATCCCAGTCTGGCATGCCGATAATAGCAACACCGCCTTGACCACCCCAACCAGGCACCCGAATAAGCACGCGGCTAAGTTCCTCTGAGTCTACATAAGGAAGCAGTCGCTCTTCAATTTTTGCCATATTTTGCGAGTTGTTTTCGTAGCTTGCCCCTTCTGGGCCATTCATCATAACGAAGAAAGTACCGCGGTCTTCTTTTGGTGTCAGTTCAGACGGAATCTGTTTAAACAGGCTGTAGCTGGTAAAACCCGCCAGCGCCAACATCACAATCAGGCTATATTTACGCGATAAGTTGTCTTGTAAAACTCGGCGATACCCTTGTTCTAGTCGAGTAAATTGACGGTCCATCCATTGACTAAAGCGGTTTTCCTTATTGCTAGGCTTTAATACTTTGGAGCAAAGGGCAGGAGACAACGTCAACGCGGTAATACTGGAGAACAGTACCGCAGCACTTACTGCAAAGGCAAACTCGGTAAATAGAGCACCAATACGACCATCCATAAAGACCAAGGGAATAAACACGGAAACCAAAACCAGCGTTGTTGCAATGATAGCAAAGCCTACTTCACGCGCGCCACGGTATGCCGCCAGTAACTTGGGTTCGCCAAGCTCGATGCGGCGGTAGATATTTTCTAGCATTACAATGGCGTCATCGACCACAAGGCCGATGGCAAGCACGAGTGCAAGAAGCGTCAGCAAGTTGATAGAATACCCCATGGCCAGCAAGAACATAAAGGTTGCAACTAAGGCTACCGGCACGGTAACAGCAGGGATCAGCGTAGCGCGGATATTGCCAAGGAAGATGTAGATAACGAGTACCACCAACGCCATAGCAATCGCAAGTGTGCTATATACTTCAGCAATGGACTCGCGGATAAAAATAGAAGAATCGTAGCTGTCTTCTATGGTCGTGCCTTGAGGTAGGTTGCGTTTTATTTTTTCAAGCTCTTTACGGGCGTTGTCGACCACTTCTAGCGTATTGGCTTTGGCTTGCTTTACAACGCCAAGGCCAATCATATTTTTACCATTACCACGGAAGGTACTTTCGTCGTCAGCGGCTTCAAGTACCACCTGCGCGACTTCACCAAGTCGTACCAAATAGCCTTGTTCGCCCCGCTTAATCACTAGGTTGTCAAAGTCTTCTTGAGTCTTATAGCTTCTGGCAATACGAACAGAAAAATCACGGTCAACGGATTCTATTTCGCCAGCGGGTAATTCTACGTTTTCTCTGCGTAGCACTTGTTCAATATCACTGCTAGTGATCCCACGAGCGGCCATCGCTTTTCGGTCTAGCCAAATCTTCATGGCGTATTGACGTTCACCACCAATACGTACATTCGATACGCCATCAACAACCGCCAGACGGTCAACGATAAAGCGCTGGGCGTAGTCTGAAAGCTGCAAGGTATCCATGGTTTCGCTATTGAGTACAAACCAAGCGATAGGGCTTTCGTCGCTGTTTGATTTCGATACTTCAGGCGGCCTCACTTGCTCTGGTAGTCTATCTAGCGCACGAGAAACGCGCTCTCGCACATCATTTGCGGCAGCGTCGATGTCGCGATCGATATTAAATTCGATAGTGATATTGGAGCTACCGTTGCGGCTACTGGAATTTATGCTTTTAATGCCTTCGATCCCCGAAATCCGGTTTTCTAGTACTTGGGTGATCTTGGTTTCTACCACCTCCGCTGACGCGCCTGTGTAGTTAGTGCTTACACTGACTATTGGAGTTTCAATATCTGGGTATTCGCGCAGCGGCAGCATAGTAAATGCCACTAAGCCAAAGGTCAGCAGCAGTAAGTTAATGACGATCGCGAAGATCGGGCGCTTTACCGCCGTATCAGTGATTCTCACGTCGCCTTACCCCTTTACTTCAACTTTTGAGCCTGAGCGGATCTTCAGGGTGCCTTCCGTGATCACTTGTTGTCCCTCTGTAAGCCCTTCGTCGATAGCCACCCAGCCGCTAAAGCGAGTTTGCAGGTGTACTTCACGTTGTTGCGCTTTACCTTGGTCGTCAATGACAAATACAAAATGCTTATCTTGTCTTGGAATGATGCTTTTTTCTGGCACCACAAGGGCTTGTAATCGAGCCAGTTCAAGCCCCATGTGTAGTAGCATACCTGGGCGAAGTTTATGGTCTAGATTGATGAAGCTCGCTGTCACTCGTACCGAGCGCGTTTGTTCATTAATACGCGGGTCAATATGGGAGACCTTACCGGTAAATAGTTGCTCTGGGTAAGCTTCACTTTGTGCATTCACTTGCATACCAAGCTGTAGTTGTGCTAGGTATTTTTCTGGTACCTGAAAATCCACTTTGATGATACTAATGTCATCGAGTGTGGTGATCACAGTATTGTTGTTTACGAAGCTACCTATGGAGATATTTCGAGTACCCAATAATCCATCGAATGGAGCATAAATGGTCATCTCGGCGAGTTTTGTTTTGGTGGCTTCCAATTGTGCAGTTAAGGTGTCTACCTTTGCTGATTGCGCTTCTAGTTGAGAGCGAGCCGCAGATTGAGTTTTTGCGAGGTCTTTAAGGCGGTTTAGTTGTCTAATTTCTTCTTTTAGCGTCACTTTCAGCGCTTCGATATCGAGTTTCTCTTCGGCATCACGCAACTGGACTAGCTTATCGCCTTTTTTTACTACGTCTCCGTCATCGAAATATAGGGCTGCCACATAGTCGCTTTGGGCGCTACTCACGTTGATTGCTTGATTTGCTCTGGCGGAACCAATAGAGTGAACAGCAATAATACGTTCCTCTTTGGCTACAGTATGAGCTTGAACGGAGGTTACGGGTGCCGAGTTGCCACTCATTTTACCTTCCGAGGCTGGTAAATATAAATAGCCGCTGATGACGACTAGCACTACAATGATAAAAGGAAACAGTGCTTTTCCTGATTGATGACGCATAAAAGTGACCCAGATTATAATTTGTCTCTAGTTTACAAAATTAAAGGCTAACAAAGTCTACGGCATATCCTGTAAATTTGTGCATTAAACGAAAATGTAATTCAATTTAAGTGTTTGTACCTAAATTAAATATTATGAAACACAGTCATTCATGTAAACGATGCATCACAATACGTAAATTAGTCGCATGGGCGATCATCATGTACATCTTTTATGTCTGGTATACCCATGCTTGAAGCAAAACTACGTGCAACCGCTGACCGAAATGGCGTTGAATTTATGCTGGTTGGTGCAATTGGATTGGTTGTTATCATGCTTTTTGTCAACTTGCGTGGTACAGCTATTACTATTGTAGAAATATTTCTTGCCAGCGCCATGTTAGTGGCTATTTTTGTTGGCTTTCTTAAAAGTCAGCAACCATATTTTAGTTTATACTTTACAGAACAAGAGGTTAGGTATGTGCATAAATATGGAGCTTGGCTGCTATCCATTGTAAACTTCCACTCCAGCGGCATTCCCAAAGTTCAACAAGGTGTTGAAACACTTGAGTTAAATGCAGTTGGTATTAAACTTAATGATATTGATGCGTTTTTATTAAATTTAACACCTCGACTTGCGGGTAAATTATTGATCGAGCAGCGGCATATTTTTTTACAAGCTGTTAAAATGCATTGCGAAAATGGCAACTGCCCATCTGAATGGTTGATAGAAGAAACCGTTTTTCGCTCCAAGGCGGGAAAAGAATATACTGGTTTAATGGCAATGTTTGCAAACCGGATGGATAATTTAAAGACAGTGACGGGATATGATTTATTGATCCCCGCGACTGCCTTAGACAGGGATATTTGGCAATTTTCAGTCATGTTAAACCGCTGGAAACTTAACCCTAAAGAGGTGGTAAAAGCATTGTTAGAAGAACAAACCACCTACTGAAGATGTAACAGGATACACCAATATGAGCTTAGAAACGGCCTATATTAAAAGCGGGCGTAATACCATCATTCACAAAGAGAAGAAATTAGATCTTGTGATTGTAAATGGTGAAGCACACCCAAAAATCAAGGTGACTGCAAACGGTTTGGTGCCTTTTAAGGAAGAGCTGCCGAGAAATCGAAGAGAAGCTAAAGAGCGTTATTTAGAGGTCGTCCACGTTTCGAGTATTGATGTATTTGGTGAAGTAAAGCGGTTGTTGTTTATTCAGGCTTTAGACGGCCGAGAATACAAAATAGATTACAGTAAAGTTGGCACTAAGTTGTTCGTGCGAATACATCAAGAGAGTTATCTATAATTCATAAGGAATAATATGAATGCATTCAAGGGAAGTTGGGTTGTACTTGCGTTAATATTAGCGGGTTGTGGCGGAGGCTCTGGAAGTGATGAGCCGAGCCAAGTCAGCGCATCGGTTAACGCGGGTGCTGATGTCCAAGTAACTGAAAAAACAGAAGTCACCTTGAATGCACAAGCATCACCTGCTGGCGGCACCTTTAACTGGCAAGTTATCTCTGGTGCAAACATCAGTGAATTTCCAATCACTGAGCAACAAGCCGCTTTTGTTGCGCCGGATATCAAAGCCGATGTTAATTTACTTATTCAGGTTGATTATGTTGCGCCTGATGGCAGTCTTGCAAGCGACCAAGTGACGGTTGCTATCAAATCTAACAATCAATTACCCATACCAAGTATCAGCCAAACGGCACCGGAAGCACTACCAGCCAAATATAAAGATACTATTGTCCTCAGTGGCGCAGGCTCTTCCGATCCAGACGAAAATGGCCAAGTGGTTGCTTATCAGTGGCAGCAAGTAAGTGGTCCCACAACAGTGCAGCCAACGGGATTGAATACAGCTACTTTATCTTTTGTCCATCCATTATTGGCTAGCTCTCAGGCGTCAATCTGGCAGTTGACGGTTACCGATGATGAAGGCGGACAAGCCAGTACCCAGTTTACCCTCGGGCTACTTGCGAATTCGGATGTGGTAGTGGCAGATGCTGGGAGCGACCAGCAAGTGCAAGAGTTTGATGAGGTCACGCTTGATGGTTCAAACAGTGATACTGTATCTGGTCAGAAACAGTGTTTATGGCGGCAGGTGACGTCTGGCACTCAGATAGCGTTAAGTTCTGTTACCGGGTGTTCAACAACTTTTAACGCACCAGATCAAAATATTTTGTCGCAAGTGGAATTTGAGCTGACCGTTACTGACTCGCAAAACCGCTCCGCTACTGACACCGTGCGCATTGATATCGAGAAAAAGCCATTAGGTAAGCTAAACGATAGTGGCCAAACCGCTTGTTTTAACAATACGGGTGCGATCACCTGTAGTATGACGCAGTTTACGGCTCAAGATGCGCAGCGTGGGCGTGATAATTTCGCCACTCAAGTGGCGAAAGAGGGCAGTGGTCGAGCAGGTTTTGACTTCACCAAACTAAATCGCTTTGCGGATGAGCTGCCTGATGACGCTACGGACTTTGCTTGCGTTCGTGATAACGTCACAGGACTTATTTGGGAAGTAAAAGAAGCAAGTTCGGGTACATTACCAAATACTTCTTCTCGCAACGCACAAAATAGTTATACCTGGTATGTTGAGGTAGACGGAGCGATTGCCGAGGGGAGTGTTCAGGCCGCAGCGAATACAACCTGCCCGCAGGATAGTCATTGTGGTATTCAAGCTTTGATTGATGAAGTGAATAATCCTGCCGTTGGAGAGCAAAGTTACTGTGGTGGTAACAATTGGCGCTTACCAACTTATATGGAACTACTTGGACTACTAGATTACGGCAGTGCAAGTACTGCGGTGATAGATGAAGCGCTTTTCCCTAACTTACCTAGCACAACCACGCTTGGTCATCGCTATTACTGGACCTTGCAGTCGAGTTTAGATGGTACCGGTGGCACGCTGAGAAGAGCTTATGTTATCGACATGGATACGGGCAATGATTTTGCAGTAGAAAAGTCTAGCAGCGCATTTGTTAGATTAGTAAGGAATCCTTAGGGAGCGTGGTATGAAAATTATTGCAACTATACTATTTACTTTGTCATTCACGGCTGTTTGCCAAGCGCAAACTTGCGTTGGTACTGGCTCCAATACCAGCCGCTATACGATAAACAGCAATGGTACTGTGCTGGATAGCCAAACGGGATTAATGTGGCAGCGCTGCAACTTTGGGCAAAGCTACAACGCAACTGCTCAAAGCTGTGAAGACAATGCTCAGCAACTTACTTGGCAGCAAGCATTGGTGGTTGCCGACGAAGACCAATTTGCAGGGTTTACAGATTGGCAAGTGCCTAACGTTAAAGAACTAGCCAGTATTGTGTATCACGAGTGTGTGACTCCAGCAATAAACATAACGGTATTTCCAACGACCAAAAGTAATAATTATTGGTCGGCAACGACCCAAACTAACCAACCTCAGTTTGCTTGGGTGTATCAGTTTGCTGATGGTAAAAATAATCCAACCATTAAAACTGCGGATGCCTTTGTCAGGTTAGTAAGATACTATCAATAGCCCTTATTAGTGGTATTGCTACTGCCTTTGATGCTAACGGATATGGATCTCTAATATTGCCAGTCAGACATAGCTTGTTACTTTCATCCGTCTAAAATGGCTTTGGGATTGTTTGATCTTTTGGTACTCTCCTGAAGCACCCCTTTCCCGTCTTACGTTCTACACACAGGAGGCCATATGAATCGATTACTCAGCGCGATAGTCTTGTCTTGTGCCGTATTGACGTCTTCTGCTCATGCTAACAATAAGTGCGATGTTGAACTTGGGCATGGTCTTATCATCACTGACAACGAAATTCGTATCGTTGATGATGGTCAGACCCGAATCCAAATCAACAATGATAGTCAGCTTTTTATTTTAGGCCGCTGGATTGAGTTAGATCAGGAAGGGGAGAGAGTTGTGCGCGAGTATTCTTTAGGAATACGGGACACTGTTCCTGAGCTGGTTAACCTGGCGACCGATGGCGTCAACCTCGGATTGAGTGCGATTGAGCAAGTGGTTGAGGGGATGTCTGACAAAGAACCTGAAGTGCTCAAAACGCAGTTGCAATACGTTGAACGTGCGCTGATGGATAAGTTTAAGCGTGGAGATGATTTCTTTTTTATCGCACCACAATCACTTTCTAAAATTGATGATTTCTTTACTAAAGAGATCAGCCAAAAAATTCACTCTGCTGTTCATGGTTCGTTGGGCTCTATTTTAGTCTCGTTGGGGGATGCGTTTAAATCTCGCGAAGGGAATATCGAAGATCGCATTAACGATATGGGACAACGCATGGAGATTATTTCGAAAGAGATAGATAAATCGCTGCAGAAAAAAGCCCATCAATTAGAAGAAAAAGCGGCAGAATATTGCGAGTGCTTAAACACCTTAGATCAAACGGAAGAAAAACTACAGCGCATAGTACCTGAGCTGGTTGCTTACGATCTCGTCCAGATCCGCTCATAATCCATAGCAACTTTTGGCATTGTCTCGGCTGAGTTTATGCCAAGTTGACGATATCCCTATCACGTCTAGATAGTCCTGCCATATTTGCCAATAGCTTTTTTGCATGAGAGAAACCGGATAATTCGAACCTAGCATTAGGCTCTCTTCTCCCGCATGTGTGATTAAGTGAGTAAGCCATTCAGAGAGTGTTAGTGGGTTTGCTAACATTTCGTGGCCAGAGCACTTGATCATGACATTGTTAAGCGCTCCAATGCGCCTTAATATATCTGTACAAGGGCTAGTAGCATCAACAAACCCCGCATGGTTAAATACGATTTTTAAATCAGTTTCTTGTTCTGCAAGCTGCAACAAAAGGTCGACTTTTTCACTTTGCTTAAATTCTAATTGCGCCTCAAAATGTAGTCCATGCTCGGCAAGACAGTTGAGATTTTCGAGCACGAAAGGCACGGATAAACGTTGGCTGTCACTGCCTTCGGTGATGTCTCTTATCGCCACAAGGTGAGGATGTGCTAAATGCGCTATGGCTGTGCTAAATTGCTCAGGAGTCGCGTTAATAGGTGCGTAACCGACGGCTTTAAAGGGAAAGCTGCCTAGTTCCTGATTTAACCAATGTAATTCGTTGATGGGATTTTGATTATCAAAACCGGCTTCCACATGCACTAAGGCTTCGAGTGTAAACTGTGAATGTTGGGGTAGACTAGTAAGAGTATGATTCTGTCTTATTTTTTCCAGATTAGACCAAGCGGGCGGGTTATGCTTGAGCCAAGAATATTGTCCTAACGCTAAATCGAAAAAGTGTAGGTGGCTATCAATAATTCTCAGACTCATCACGCATTCCTTTTTACTGTGCAGTATAACCGCCATCAATGCTTTGTAGGCTACCTGTGATAAAACTCGCATCCTCACTTAGCAAGAAAGCGACCAGCGCTGCAACCTCTTGCGGTTGCCCTAATCTACCCAATGGCTGCAACTGGGCTTCTTCTGCAACGATTTCAGCTTTATCAGCGCCGCTACGCGCGCAGTAACTATCAATGGCATGATGGAATAACGGAGTTTCAATTGTACCTGGGCACACTGCATTCGCGCGAATGTTAAATTTGGCGTAATCCAATGCTGTGGTTTTCGCCATCGAAGCAAGCGCACATTTAGACAGGTTATAAGCGAAGGAGTTAGGTTTACCAATAACCGCCTGATCCGAAGACATCAATACGATGCTACCGCTACCTTGTGACTTCATGTTTGGTAATACGGCTTGAATGGCAGCGTAAGCGCCTTTCACATTCAATGCAAAAAGGGCGTCAAATGTGGCTTCGTCGGTATCTTCGATTGTTGCACTCAGATGTTTCCCCGCGTTTGAAACGAGCGCATCTATTTTCCCTGTTTCTGCGGCTATATCTGCAATTGTTGCTTTTACATCGGCGACTTTACTGACGTCACAATGGCGAAAAATCCCTTGTTCACTGGGCTGAATATCGAGGTTATAAACGGTGTATTGTTGCGATAGCAGCTTGTTGACAATGGCGGCGCCAATGCCAAAGCTGCCACCGGTAACGATGGCAACTTGGTTCATCATTAGTGTCCGCAGCCGCCAGCAGCGTGTACGTGACCATGTGAAATTTCTTCTGCAGTTGCTTCGCGTACAGAAAGGATCTCAACATCAAATGTCAGTGTTTTTCCTGCAAATGGGTGGTTTAAATCGCAATCCGCATTGAAGCGTCCTACTTTTACTACCTTAACCTGATGACGACCTTGGTTTGAATCGACAATAGCAGTCATGCCTGGCTTCCAAACTTTGCTGTCACCAAGACCTTGAAGGTGCTTAATAGGAATGCGCTGTACTAGACCTTCTTGATATTCGCCATAAGCTTGCTCTGGCGTTAAGGTTACCGTAAAGCTATCACCACCGGTTTTACCTTCAAGTTCACTTTCAAGACCAGGTAGCATGCCTTCAGTACCGTGCAGGTAGTTTAGTGGCTCGCCTTCTTTGCTTGATTCGATTTGGGTGTCACCTTCGTGAAGTGTGTAGTGAAACTCTACCACTGTGTTCTTTGCAATTTGCATAAGTAAACCTTAAATAAATAGTATTCGGTGACGCCATTTAGCATCCACCTGTAAAGCGTGTAGTTTACGTGAGTGCGCTTCTTAGACGCAAGTATATCCCTTTAATTTGGGCTCTCACCTTGCTTTGGCTTGCCATGGCGCAGTATTGATTGGAGCGCTTCAATGCTAGAGATTGAGGAGCTAGCTGGTTGAGTCTTATTGCTTTTTGGCGCAGCAGGAGCTGGTAAAAACACCATTAACACTTTGCCAGGTTTTAATAGACTCTGTGCCGTGAGTGAATTCCAATTTAATAAATCTTTTACCGCGACCTTGTAGTGACGGCTGATAGTCCACAATGACTCGCCTTGTTTTATGGTGTGGTGATGTTCCACTTGAGGTGTGGGCTTGGCTTTTATTTCTTGAATATAAGGGCTTACGTCATAGTCGACGAGTAAGTCTAACTGCTCATTACTCTCTGAAACTAATAGCTTTTCGCCAACTCGGATCAAATCAGAGCGCTTATTGTTTAGCGCTTTTAGTGCACCAACACTCATCCCCGCATATAATGCGATGCGGTAGAGTGTGTCGTTAGCTTTGACAGTGTAGCCTTGGCTGAAGTTTTCCCTGAAAAATGCACTTTTCAATAATGCTTGCTCGGATAATGGTAATAACACTTTGTGCGGACCGTTTGGAGAGCTTCTATGTTTTAAGATCCCTTGATTGAGTGCGTAAAGTTGACGCTTTTTGATACCACTGAGTTTAGCCAGTTGGTTGACGTCAAATTGCTGTCCAATATCAAGTATCGACGTAGTGGCCTTGTTGGGCAAACTTGGTATCTTAAAACCCTTGGGTGAGGTTTTTAGCAAGTGGCTGAGCGCTAAGAGTTTGGGCACGTAGTCTGCGGTTTCTTTTGGTAATGTTAAATGCCAAAAGTGGGTCGACTTTCCTGCTTTTTTATTTTTTGTGATGGCCTTTTTGACGCGCCCCTCACCACTATTGTAGGCCGCAAGCGCGTGTAGCCAGTCGCCATCAAAGCGTTCATGCAAATACAGCAAATAATCAAGCGCTGCGTCAGTCGATGCTAACACATCCTGTCGACCGTCATACCATTCGTCTTTCTTGATGCCGAAATGGTAGGCAGTGGCATCCACTAGCTGCCAAACCCCAACAGCATTTTGTTGCGATTTGGCTTTTGGTCTAAAGTCACTTTCAACAAAAGGGAGTAATGCTATTTCAATAGGAAGACCTTTGCGCTCTACCTTTTTTACTACGTGATAAAAGTAGGGGGCGGCGCGCCTATTTACCACATTGAGATAATTAGGCTGTGATAAATACCATTTTATGCGCTTATCAAGCCGTGGGTGAGATGCAGTATTAAAACTGAGCTTTTGGCGTATGTGTTGCCATAAATCATCGTCTCTGAGGGGGGCTTTAACGGTAGTTATTTTGGGTGGTTCTACCTCAACTATAGCAGGAGACGTGACTGGCTTTTCTATGGGCACTTGAGTGAGAGCCGACAAAATGGCTTGCCTGCTCACCTGTGGACTGCTACTGCTTTTACACCCACAGAGCATGGTTAATAATATTAACCCGCTCAGCTGTATTAATACTCTGTTCATCCTTTAACTATACCGAGAGGTTAAGTTTTATTCAAAATTTCTTTGCTGCTGAAAGTGCTGCCACTGCAATAACGCGCGTTGCTGCATGTGTTTATCTGGATATAAAATACTTATTTTCTCAACCACTTGCTGAGTATCTTGTAACTCTAATAAAGCCAAAAATTGTGCTGGAGTGGTCAGCATTTCAGGACGGTAGGGTTTTCCTGTTGCCGGCAATATCCAATCGAGTGCATAGCGATTAAAGTGGGTAATAGTTTGTTGCCACTGTGTAGTATGCGGTAAATGCGCAAGTGGGATCTGATCCACGCTATAACCTGCTATCAAGCCCCGATATTTTGGCAGATAAACACTGATGTCATGACCGCTAAAGCCCGTGACTTGAGCAAGCTCAACCACCAAACCTCCTAGCTCCATGGTTTTAGGCGCGTTCCTGATGGCTTTACTTGATGGCGCTTGTGTGGCGAGCTTGGACCACGTTGCAATCCTACTTTTTGCAAGCGCAAGTTTGGCTTGCCACTTTGGCCGTTCACTTGGTTCAAGAGACGCGATACGATTTTCACTGAGCATGACGCTTTGGTTAAAAAGCTCAAGCTGTGAGTGAAAGGCAGTCGTCAATGCGTTGGCTGATGTTGCCGTTGGACTTAGCCATTGTAAATTTGGATAAGCATGCTTGAGCAGTACTATGCTGGTGTCTTGTTTGATATCGGCATGCAAAGAGATTACGTAACAAAGTGGAACGGTGAGGCGTTTTTCTAATTCGTGGATCAAGGCCTCTGTGGTGACAAGATCGCCATGTATGGATGCCAACAGTGCACACTGTTTGCCGATAACTAAAGCTTGATTGGGCTGTAAAGCGCTATCTTTTCCTTGGATAAAATAAACCGCGTCATTGACTTTATGGAACTGATTAGCATTGGCGGCGGTACTTTTAAGACTCGCCGCCAATAGAATGATAGCCCAAATTAGAGAGATGCTACGTAAGATTGGTTTGCTCCAGTATGTCGGCATTATTCGCCTGCTGGCAGCACTAACTTGTCGATGAGCGTGGAAACGAACTCTGCGTCTTGCTGTTGCTTTACTTCCAATGCTTGTAAATCATGACAAAGGTGTAGGGCTGCGAGTAATAACGCATTGTGATCATTGCGAACGGTTGAGCGTTTACGCATTTCTTCTACACGTCGGTCTAAAAGCGCTACGGCGTTATGCAGCGCTTCTTCTTGATCTGGCGCACATGCAAATTGATGTGACTTGCCAAGTAACGTCACTGTTACTTGGTTATTCTGCTCAGACATTAGCTAGCCTGTTGAGTTTGCAACTTATCAAGTAGGCCAGATAAAGATGAACTAAACTCTTTTTGCTTTTCTTCGCTTTCTAGCATTTCAAGCTGTAGGGTTTCATTTTCATCGATGAGTTTTTGATTTTGTTCTTTTAGTGCCGAAACTTCCGATTTTAACTGGTTATTTTGGCTCAAAAGTTGGTCAATCAACTGGTCGAGTTTTTGGAGATCTTGGTTATTCATAAATGCGCTCATATGACTGTGATTTGTCATGCAAATGTAAAACAAAGTGGCTAAGGATGCTAGTGTTTACGCGACTTTCTGCTGATTTTTCTCAACTTTTAAGAGATAATGCCGATATTAGAATATTTTGTTCAGAAGTGATTCAGTCTAAAGTTAAAAATTGATGAATCATTGCTCAAATTTAGCTCAGGTTTATTTCACCTGTGTTGTTATTATTTTATCAAGGCGGGGTTATGCTCAGTTACCGACATTCTTTTCATGCAGGAAACCCTGCCGATGTGATCAAACATTTAGTATTGGCAGAAACTTTGTCGTACATGGCTAAAAAAGATAAGCCGTACGATTACGTGGATACGCATTCTGGCGCTGGTTTTTTTGAGCTGGCGAGCCGTGATGCACAAAAAACTCAGGAGTATCTGCAAGGCATCGCTAAGCTTTGGAATTATTCAGGATCCGTGTCGGCAATTAGCGATTATGTTGCACTAATCAAGTCTTTTAACGAAGGCGATAAACTAAGCCATTATCCCGGCTCTCCTAAGGTGGCAGAGCACTTCTTACGTCGTCAGGATAACGGCTGGTTTTTTGAGCTACATCCAAAAGATCTAGAGCTGTTAAAGCAAAATACGGCACATAAAAAGTCACTACGCGTTACTGGGAGTGATGGCTTTAAAGGGCTATTAGGATTGGTGCCACCAGCTTCGCGTAGAGCCTGCGTGCTGATGGATCCCCCTTATGAGATCAAATCCGATTATGATGTTGCGGTCAAAAGCATCATAAAAGCGCACAAGAAGTTTGATTCTGGCGTGTATATGATCTGGTATCCCGTTGTTGACCGTGAACGCATTGATGCAATGGAGTCGAGCCTGATTGAATCTGGAGTGCGTAATATTCAAGTGTTTGAACTTGCCACCCACGCAGATACCCAAGAACGAGGCATGACGGCTTCTGGAATGATAGTGATCAATCCGCCTTGGACCTTAAAGAAAACCATGGATAAAGTGTTGCCCGAGCTGGTTTCGTTATTGGCAGAGGATGATGGTGCGTTTTATCGCAGCATTCAATTAGTAGAAGAATAGTAAAAATAAACTGCTAAGCTATCCAGTCGATAAGGTATTGAAGATACTTAGCAGTTTATCTTGGGGCGTGTTAGCTTGCGCTAGTTACTTCTTAACAAACTTCGTTAAAATAACGATGTTTTGACCTTCTACACGGCCTTCAATATGCTCTGGGTTTGAAGGCGAGAGGCGAATGTTACGTACTGCAGTGCCGCGTTTTGCAACTAGGCTACTACCTTTAACATCCAAGTCTTTAATCAAGGTCACAGTGTCACCAGCGCTCAGCTTCACTCCGTTACTGTCTAAGTGGACAAGGTCGTCATCCTCTGCAAGTGCTTGATCAGCCCATGCTCGAGTCTCATCTTCCAGATACAGCATGTCTAATGCATCTTGAGCCCAGCCATTATCCGGCGCAAGGCGCTTAAGCATACGGTAGGCAACAACCTGAACGGCAGGAACTTGGCTCCACATACTATCGTTTAAACAGTGCCAATGATTGGCTTCTAAATCCTGTTGACCTTCAACCTGTGGTTTGCACTGGCTACAAAGATAAACACATTTGTCAGAATGCGCCTCGGCGACTGGTGGTACTTCGTATACTTCGAGACCATCCGTTGAGGTACATAGCTCACATTGATTGTTACTGCGCTCAGCAAGCGCGGCAGCGATAGTCATAATGATTTCCCAAGCTGTAAAAGCGCCATTATACCAAATGCGTCAGTTGATGCTCAATTTATGGGAAGAATTTATGCGTATAACTTGATCTATGTCCAGAGCAGAGGTTATCTGCCACCTTTTGCGTGTATAGGTAGTTGTGAAATATACTGCTGTTCTATTTTTTCGATTTCGCCAGAGAGTTTAAGTTGTGCGATAGCTTGATTTATCCGCTTAAGTAATCCTTGATGTTTAGCTAACAGGCGTAGCTGCAACATCCCTTCTGAATGTAGTTGGTTGAAGCTAAAAGCAATACCAAGTTGTTCTGACCAATATAATGCGGGTAAATCACCAATAATAATATGTTCAATTCGGCGTAAGTTTAGGGCCTGCAGTAGTTCTTTTTCGGATGCGAAATCAACCCGCTCGAATATTTGGTCGTCATAGTAGTAGTAGCCTCTCACTGTACCAACTTCGATGCCTGCTAGGGTTAATACTGGTGGTTGAGACTGACGAGTAACAACGTACTCTTTAATAGGTAGAATGGGGTCTGAATAGATAAATCTATCGTCTTGCTTTTGCTGTTCGTTCAGCCAATCTGGACTAATGATATCAAAATCAATTTGCTGCTTCTCTAAATAAAAGTTGGTGCGCTTTGCTGGGAGAAGCAGATTTTCGCCTCTGATCTTTGCCTTAACCAAAATGGCTTCTACCATTTCGGGCAGAATCCCAGGCGCATCTTCGCTGTGAGTAAAATAAGGGTAAAAGCTTCCAGAGCCACTTAAACTGTACTTTAAGTAGGGGACTTGTTCTACCTCAGTCAAAGCGGCAAAGGCGAATAACCAGACGATCAAAACTTGCTTCATGCACTCATCTTAGCTTAACTTTTCTTAGACAGGCAAGCCGCTGGCGTTCTGTGAATTAAAAGCCTACTCTTTATAAGGACTTAATTTAATAAGTTGGTAACTTTTGGTTATAAGTGTTGTAAAATAGCGAAACTTTTTTATTGCTCGGGGCGTTACCATATAATACGCTCAGAGATACGTGGTTTCCTTTTACCTAATAAAGGATACGAATGTTAATGAGTGGTCCGGTGACTGAAGTACGTAAATCAGCAGTGCAGTATATTGCACGACAGGCCATTTTACGGCCAGATCAAGAAGTCTTTGCCTATGAGTTGCTTTACAGAGACTCAGAAAACAATGCTTTCCCAGTTGGGGTGAGTGATGGGCAAGCGACTGGGCGAATGTTTTTTAACTCTTTAATGTTTATCGGTGTAGACCGTTTGGCTGCGGGACAGCTTGCTTTTATAAACCTATCCGACGAATCGTTGCTGCAAGAATTACCTAGCTTGTTAGCGCCACAGAAGATTGTGGTGGAAATCGTTGAGCGTTCTAAAAATATTCCTTCTCTTGTGAACACGGTGACTAAGTTAACAGAGAGAGGCTATCGATTTGCGCTAGATGACTACGACGGTACGTTAAAATGGGATCCGTTACTACCACTCATGGAATACGTCAAAATTGAGGTTGAACAGCCAATTATAAAAACCAATATGACGGTAAAAAAGCTCAAGCGTCAGTATCCTGATATTAAGGTAATTGTTGAGCGTATCGAAACAAAAGAAGAGTTCGAGATCATCAAATCATCCGGAGCAGACTTTTTCCAAGGTTTCTTTTTCGCCAAGCCTGAAATGCTCAACCATGGCAACGTGGAACCGTCGAAAATGGTGGTGTTTCAGCTGCTACAAGCAACAGCAAGAAAGTCTTTATGCTTCAAAGAAATACAAAATAGAGTAAGTAAAGATCTGAGTTTAACCGCACGATTGCTAAAACTTGCGAACGCGAAAGCCGGTGAAGACAGGTTAGAAATTAAGTCTATCTCTCAGGCCGTAGTGTATTTAGGTGAAGACGCAATTAGGCAGTTTGTTAAAGTACTCGCGTTGAGCGAATTGGGTTCAGATAAACCCAGTGAGCTGACAAGAATGGGGTTAACTCGTGCCAAGTTTGTGGAAACATTTCTGATGCCAGGAGGTGAAGAAATGGCAGAAACCGGCTATTTGCTTGGTCTCATGTCCATCCTAGACGTGATCCTTGATGTTGATCTTTCTGTGATTGCGGCGGAATTTTCTCTCGATGATTCACTTTCCAGTGCGCTACTGAGTTACCAAGGGTTGCTTGGAGGGGCGCTACGTTTAGCATTTGAAATTGAGCGCAATGATTGGCGCGAAGCAGAGCTTATTTTACAAGCCATTCGACCTGCGACACCAACCAATTATCTCTATGATATGGCGCTTTCTAGTCGAGCCTACGCAGATGAAATCCTTTCTATTGTGGCAAGTGATGAACAGTAGTTCTTACCTGACAATGTGAAAAGATAAGTAACCAGAGCCGCGGATAATTAGCGACTTTTTAGCAGTCGGCTTGCTCTTTCAAATTGAGCAAGTTTTAAGATAAATTGGTATTGCTTATCCAAAGCTCAGGTTAAACTGAATACCTATTGTTTTTAAATAGTTTTGTTCTTGCTCTAAATCTGCTTGAAACAGCGAGTGTGATTCGAGCCACTCAGTTGCAATGTGAAGTATCAAAGCGTTATCAACGGCTGTAATACTTAATTCGGGAAGTTGGTCTTGTTGGCGTTTTTGGTTCACTAAAACGCTGAGACGAAACACAGCCAAAACACGGTTAAAGTGGGTTAGCTCTTCATCGATTAACTCTGTTAACTCTGGCATTTTTATCTTTTTTCGATAAAAGCGTACAAGTGCACTTAGCCTTAATTGCTGGGCTTGAGTAAAGCCTGGAAGTTGGCTGTGCCTGACAATATAAGCACCGTGTTTATGCATGCCGGAAGAGTTAATGGCGAGCCCAACTTCGTGGAGTTTTGCTGCCCAACATAACATTTCGACATCATAAGAGGATAGTTGCCATTGCTCTTTTAGTTGAGTGGTAAAAAGTTTGATGGTTTCACAAATATTGTCGGCGTGTTGCTTATCAATATTATAGTGATCGCTGAACGTGTTAATTGTGCGGGTACGAATATCAAACTCGTCGGTTTGATGCATTTCAAACAATAAGCCTTCTCGCAATGCATATTCACTAAGGCGCATGCGCTCTAGTCCTAACTGTCGAAACAGTGCTATCAATACAGCAAGGCCGCCTGCAATACTGGTTTTTCGCTCCTCAGGTAGTGCTTTTAAGGAGACGTTGTCTATGTGCCCAGCATCAATAAATAACTGCTTAATTTGCTCCAAAATAGGCAGGGTAATTTCATCGGCTTGAGTAAGTTCGTGAACCATAGCCGCAATCGCCTTAATAGTACCAGAAGTACCGATAACGGTATTCCAGCCGAGCCTTAAGTAGCTCGCGGTAATGCTCTCAATTTGTTGCTCTGCTTTTATTTCTGCTTTTTTGAATCGCTTTACAGATAGCTTACCATCAGCAAAGTAGGCTTTTTGCATGGTCACGCAGCCTACATTACGACTACTTAACAGCTTGTGTGTAAGGTGCTGACCAATAACCAACTCTGTGCTGCCTCCACCGATGTCGATAACCAAACGGTTATGACTGTCATGTTCATGGTTAGCGACCCCTTGGTAAATAAGACGAGCTTCTTCTTGACCTGAAATCACATTGATTGGGTATGGAAAAACTTGTTTTGCCTTAGCGAGAAAATAATTAAGGTTTTTGCAATTTCGCAGTGTATAGGTTGCCACTACTTGCACGGACTCTTTCGGAAAATCATGTAGTGTCGTCGCAAATTGCGAGAGGGTATCTAATGCTCGGGCGATCGCGTCGTCACTTAAATTGAAATCATCATCAAGGCCCGCGGCCAAGTAAACACGTTGTTTTTCTTTATGGAGGAGTTGAAGGCGACCATCTACTTCTCTTGCTACAACAAGGTGAAAACTATTTGAACCTAAGTCCACTGCGGCAATAGAAGGGTAGTCGCGCATATATTCTTCCTCAACGGTTATTCTTTCGCTTCATTTAATTGGTGTAACTCCCATTTTTTTAAATGGTCATAAATCGCGATCTGAGAGCGAATTTTTTTACGGTTACCTCGGCGAACGTACAGATTCTTCTGTTCGGCGTCAATAACTCTGGCTTTGGTGCGATCTTTAAATTGCAATTCAATGATATCGATAATTAGTTTCTTCAAATGCTCGGCATAAATAGGCGTGCCTACTTCGACACGGTGGTCGAGGTTACGGGTCATCCAGTCCGCTGAGGAGATGTAGATCTTGGGGTCGCCGTTGTTGTCGAAAATCATCACTCGTGGGTGCTCTAAGAAGCGATCTACGATACTTATGATTTTTATATTATCGCTAAACTGTGCAATGCCTGGCACAAGTGCACACATACCACGCACTATGAGGCGGATCTTGACGCCTTTACGCGATGCTTCGTAAAGTTTATCAACGAGCTGCTTATCAACTAAGTTATTGATCTTAATTGTTACTTTTCCTGTTCGGCCTTGCTCGGCATGGGTTATCTCTTCATCGATCAACTCTAAAATTCGACTACGTGCATTGATGGGCGAAATCATCAGATGTTCGAATTTAAACGGTAGATAACTACTCTCAATAAAGCGAAACACGCTATCGCATTCTTCTGTGATATCAGGATGTTTGGTAAACAAACTGAAATCAGTATAAATTCGGGCGGTTTTTTCGTGGAAGTTACCTGTGCCTATGTGTGCATATTTGACGATTTTGCCTTTTTCTCTGCGGTGAACCACACAAAGCTTACTATGGACCTTAAGCGCTGGTATGCCAATCATGACCTTAATACCGTATTCGCTCATGAGTTTTGCCCACTCAATATTGTTTTGTTCATCAAAGCGGGCTTTTAATTCAACCATCACGGTGACTTTTTTGCCGTTTTTTGCCGCATTGATCAATGAGGCTACCAAACGAGATTGCTTGGCAACTCGATAAATGTTGACCTTTATTTGTGTCACTCTGGGATCAAACGCAGCTTGGCGGATATATTCCAGCATGTGATTAAAGGTATGGTAGGGGTAATACAGTAAAATATCTTGAACTGAAATCGCGCGGAAGACGCTACTATATTTTGAAAAGGCTGCACTTTTAAGCGGCGGCAGTGGTTTATTTTCTAGGTAGCCGCGACCAACATTTGGAAAAGAAATAAAATCTCGGAAATTGCGATATCTACCGCCAGGGATCATGGCATCTTGACCTGTCACTCCTAAGCGTTTTTTCATCAGCTTGATCATTTCTTCCGGCATTGATTCTTCGTAGACTAAACGCACAGGCTCGGCATACAAGCGTTGTTTTAGGCCTTTAGACATCGTATCTAACACGCCTTCTTCAAGCTCATCATCTAAGTTGTACTCGGCGTCACGAGTGAGCTTCATCGAATAGGCTTCAATGCGCTCAAATTTGAAGAAACTCTTAAAGACATCGGCAATAAAGAATCGAATAACGTCATCGAGTAACACAATCGTTTTATGCCTTCGGGTTTTTTCTGGTGGCAGCTGGACAAAACGGTTCAGACGGTCCGTGGGAACTTCTAAAAAGGCATGATGCTGCTTCTCGCCATTTAATTCCACAAACAGGTGGGTCATGGTGTCATTGATGTTGTCCGAGTAGTCCTTACTTTCGTTAATCATCATTGGCAATAGATGAGGCAGTACTTGGTCTTTAAAATAGTTTGCAAGCCAATTTTTGTGGAAATCCGACAGCGCATCTGGTTGCTTAATATGGATATTATGCTCATTTAAATCAATGAGGATCTGATCATAAATAACACTAAACTTTTTACCTAGTTCCAATACTTTCTTTTGAATGTCAGCGAGTAGTGCTTCATCTTCGTCGAAATTGGTATCAGGTAGATTATTTAATAAGATACGGCGCTTTACATCCGCAACACGGACTTGGAAAAACTCGTCTAAATTATTGGAAAATATACCAAGAAACCGGATCCGCTCGATGATCGGGTTGGTTGGGTCCTTGGCTTCTTGTAAAACGCGTTCGTTAAATGAGAGCCAGCTTAATTCTTTGGCAAAGTACGTGATAGTTTTATGCTCTAGAGATACGGCCTGCATGGTGCTTTCCATAGGTACAGCTTATTTTTACAGCTTAAGCAGGGTGTGTGACATAATTATGACAAACACAACGCGCCTGTCGTGTTTGCCATGCAACCATCATGAGTATAGTGTAGGTTTTAGCTTTCTTCTATGTCCACGATCAAATCACTGGTGATTGACTCGAGTGCTTCAATTACGTTTTCCTTGACTGTGCCAGCAGGTAAAGTCACGGTTGCGAAAGCGCTGAAAATAGGCAGTCCCCAGTTTGGTGCACTACGTTGTTTTGAGGTTAAGTGCGTGATGTTTGCACCTTTGTGGCGAATAACCGTAGCAAGTTCTTGCACAATTCCCGGTCTATCGTTGCCTGTGATGATTAAATTTAATGTATCTGGCTCTTCCTGCGCTTGCAAGTTTTCGCCTGATTCAACACTCACGTCTAAACCTGGCAATTTATGCAATGCATCTTGTATTTCTTGCAAATGTTCTTCAGCAACCTCAACCTGCACTATGCCTGCGAATTGTCCAGCAAGGTGGCTTAAATTGCTGGTTAACCAATTGCCATGGTGGGAAAGAATAGTGGAAGAGATTTCCTCAACGAGACCCGGTCGGTCCTTACCTATAAGTGTTAATATTAACTGCTTCATATCATGTCTCTTTTTTTGTGGCGCCCGTAGGCGAAAAAACGAATTCGGCGCATGATTTAGACTAGTCTAAAAACTTACTTTGTCCAGTGCCCATAAACACTTAATGTAAAGAAATGCAACGAAATTTCTGTATTTGCTCTAGGCTAACAATCAGAGCGTTTTTTGAGCCGATTAGTTCCATTATTTTTATAATGAATTTGATGGTAAATGCCAATTGAAGAAAGTTCAATTGTGTCTCAGGTGTAACACAACTGTCATCTTGATGAAATATAATGCCCCCAATTTTTAAACCAAAGGGTATATTGATGACTTCAAATCCGCATAAGCCATCCTTTAAAACGGATAGAAGCCGTCTCTTTAAAGACAGGTTTGCACAATTTGGCATTACTTCTGGTGGAGTAATGGTATTAGTCGCACTTTTACTTATCTTCTTCTACTTATTATATGTCGTTCAACCAATCTTTGAATCAGCAAAGGTTGAGAAGCGTATGGATATTCAGCTTACACAAGACAAAGCATATTTAGGTGTAGGGGTAGAAGAACAAACTGAAATTGCGTACTTACTCGGTAGCCAAGGGTCGGTAGATTATTACCAGATCAAAGGTGAAAGCGCCGTTAAATTACTAGATACATTGGATGTTGAACTTGACGGTAATGTTACAGCATTTGCAGAAAGTGCGCCTTTCCTAGGGCAATATGCATTTGGTCTGGATAATGGCCAGGTACAACTAGTGAAGCCGATGTTCACGGTAAGCTTTCCTGGTAATCAACGTGTTTTAACTCCTCGCTTAAGTTATCCACTTAATGCGAAGCAACTGATTGTTGATGAACAAGGGCAAGCAATTCGTAAATTCGCCTTTAGTCACTTCGAAGACAAAACCGCTGTTGTTGCACAGACTGCGGATAAACGTGTGATTTTTGCCTCTTTTGTTGCTGAAGAAAACATGTTTACTGGAGAAGTTGAGTGGGCGGTTGAGCGTACCGAGCTAGATATTGATGGTCGCGTTGATGAGTTACTTATTTCTCCAGATACGTCGCGTACATTTGTTCGCTCAGCAAACCAAGTTTACGTCTTTGACTCTCGCTATGCTTCTGAGGTTGAGTTATTCCAATTGCTTGCTGCAAACGAAGAAAATGCCAACTTAGTCGATATGAACCTGCTAGCGGGCGCCAACTCGTTAATGCTTGCTAACGACAACGGTGAGGTTTCGCAATGGTTTGAAGTCAATACAGATGATGGACGCCAGTTTGCTAAAATACGTTCTTTTGAGACACCAAAGAGTAAACAGGTCAAACTATTCAGCGAATACTATCGTCGTACTTTCTTCACGACCAACGAAAATGGTCAGTTAGGTCTATATTATACCACCAGTGAAGCGCACTTATGGCAAGGTAAAATCACAGATAAAGCAGTACAGAAGTTTGCGGTAGCGCCGCGTGCAAATGCGGCTTTGTTACTAGCCGATGATACGTTGACGGTGGTAGAGCTACACAATGAACACCCTGAAGTAACTTGGTCAGCTCTATGGCAAGAAGTGTGGTATGAAGGGTATCCTGAACCTGCTTATACTTGGCAGTCAACCTCTGCGAGTGATGACTTTGAATCGAAATTCTCATTAGTACCTATTTCGTTCGGTACTATTAAAGCGGCGCTTTACGCCATGTTGTTTGCTGTTCCTATCGCACTGGCGTCAGCAATTTACACCGCCTATTTTATGTCGAGTGAGTTGCGCCGCGTGGTGAAACCAACGGTCGAGATAATGGAAGCACTACCAACGGTTATCTTGGGCTTCTTGGCAGGTCTTTGGCTTGCTCCTTTAATTGAAACTCATCTACCCGCCGTGGTTGCTTTATTGGTGCTATTGCCAATCGCGATGATAGCAACGGCATTTGGCTGGACTAAGTTACCTGCAAAAGTAAGACACGTTGTGCCTGAAGGTTGGCATTCAATCTTGCTGATCCCTGTTGTGCTCATCGTAGGCTGGATTTCATTTGCCATGAGCAGTGGTATTGAGTCTTGGTTGTTTGGCGGTAATGTGCGCCAGTATCTAACCAATGAATTAGGTCTAACATTCGACCAGCGTAACTCGCTGGTAGTGGGTATCGCGATGGGCTTTGCGGTTATTCCTACAATCTTCTCTATTGCAGAAGACGCGGTATTTAGCGTACCTAAACATCTTTCAAATGGTTCATTGGCACTCGGTGCTACGCAGTGGCAGACTTTGGTTCGTGTTGTATTACTGACTGCAAGCCCTGGTATCTTCTCTGCGGTGATGATGGGTCTTGGCCGCGCCGTAGGGGAAACCATGATTGTATTAATGGCAACCGGTAACACGCCAATCATGGACTGGAGTATCTTCCAGGGTATGCGTACGCTTGCTGCAAACATTGCGGTGGAAATGCCGGAGTCTGAAGTTGGCAGCTCTCACTATCGCATCCTGTTCCTAGCTGCCTTTGTATTGTTTATTTTTACTTTCGTATTTAACACCGTTGCTGAGTTTGTTCGTCAGCAGCTGCGTGAAAAGTACAGCTCAATGTAATTGGAGTGACATGACATGGTAAAACAGTGGTTTAAGTCAGGTTCTCCGTGGATCTGGATGACAGGTGGCGCGGTCAGTATTAGTTTGATTTCAGTAATTGGACTACTTGCGATGATAGCGTGGAAAGGACTGAGCTTCTTTTGGCCATCTCAAGTTGTTGAGATGCATCTTGATGGTTCGGTTGCTAAGCAAACCGTAATTGGTGAAATATACGATCGCGAGATGGTACCAAAATCTCGCCTTGAAGCAGCTGGGTTCGACCTTTCAGGCTACAACAGCGACCAAATCGAGCGTTTGCTCGTTAAAACGGGTAACCGTGAATATGTAGAACTTGATTTTCGTTGGGTATTATCAACAGACATCAAAAGCCAGTCTACACCAGCGGAATTAGCGGTATTTGAGCGTAGTAAAAATGGTAATTTCTATGGCTATGTTGCCCGCGTTTTAGAAGACGGTAAAGTAGTCACTGACCAGCCGATTGAAAGGCTACATGAGCTTGTTGAGCGTGCCGTTGACCTTAATGACGAAGCGCTTGATCTACAAAATAGCGAAATCGGGCACATTAACTATGAGCTTGAACGTCTACGTTTAAAAGAAAAGTCGTATCAGCTTGATAATGACCTGACAGAGGAAAAGTTAGCAGAGTTAAATGCACGTCGTGCTGAGCTACGTGAAGATTACAAAGTCTTCGAAAAGCGTTTATTTGAGCTAAGAAAGCAGGCGAAGCGTGACCAAGTTGTGGTGCGCGATATGCGTGGTGAAGAAGTGACTTTGCCTCTGTACCAGGTGTTGGATGTTTGGTTTCCAAATGACATGGGCTTTTTTGCCAAAGTGGGTCACTATTTAGTGCAAATCAGCAAGTTTGTGAGCGATGACCCGCGTGAAGCAAACACCGAAGGTGGGGTATTCCCAGCAATCTTTGGTACGGTATTTATGGTTATGCTGATGGCGGTGATCGTGACACCATTCGGTGTTATTGCCGCGATTTATCTCCATGAATATGCAGCAAAAAACGCTGTGACTAAGATGATCCGCATCGCGGTGATCAACCTTGCAGGTGTTCCATCCATTGTATATGGGGTGTTTGGCTTAGGATTCTTCGTTTACATGCTAGGTGGGTCAATTGACGAACTTTTCTACCCTGAGGCTGCGCCAAGTCCTGTATTTGGTACACCGGGTGTGATTTGGTCTGCACTTACACTTGCTATCCTTACTTTGCCAGTGGTTATTGTATCCACGGAAGAAGGTCTGTCTCGGATCCCAAGCTCAGTGCGCCATGGTTCACTTGCGCTTGGTGCAACTCAAGCTGAAACCTTATGGCGGATCATTGTACCAATGGCAAGTCCAGCAATTATGACGGGTCTTATTCTTGCTGTTGCTCGTGCTGCGGGTGAGGTAGCACCTCTGATGCTGGTTGGTGTAGTAAAAATGGCACCAACCCTACCGCTAGACGGAAACTTCCCCTATATTCACTTGGATCGTAAGTTTATGCACTTAGGATTCCATATTTATGATGTTGGTTTTCAAAGCCCGAATGTTGAAGCTGCTAGACCTTTGGTTTATGCGACCGCGTTCCTACTGGTTACGGTGATTATTGCACTGAATATCACAGCGATTGGTATTCGTAACCACTTACGCGAAAAATTCAGATCGTTAGAGCATTAATAGTAAAGATTTTTAATAGGTAAAAACATGATTACAGTAGCGCCAGAAGTCAATCAAGCAAACGGCAATAACAAGCTTGATTTAGCAAACTTAAGTCCAGAACTCACCGCACTAGAGATCAAAAACCTAGATCTTTACTATGGTGATAAACAAGCCCTTAGCAACGTCAATATGTTGATCCCAAAAGGGCAGGTAACCGCGTTTATCGGTCCATCAGGCTGTGGTAAGTCAACGTTACTGCGTTGTATTAACCGCATGAACGACCTTGTTGATAGCTGCCGTATTGAAGGAGAAATCAACCTTCAAGGACAGAACATTTATGACAAGAGCGTAGATGTTGCGGCACTGCGCCGTAACGTAGGCATGGTATTCCAAAGACCAAACCCTTTCCCTAAATCTATTTATGAGAATGTGGTTTATGGTCTGCGCCTACAAGGTATCAAAGATAAGCGCAAGTTAGACGAAGTGGTTGAAAAGTCACTCCGTGGCGCCGCACTTTGGGATGAAGTAAAAGACCGACTTCACGACAGTGCATTTGGTTTATCTGGTGGTCAGCAGCAGCGTTTGGTGATTGCTCGCTCTATCGCGATTGAACCAGAAGTGTTGTTACTTGATGAACCAACATCGGCACTTGATCCGATTTCAACATTGGTTATCGAAGAACTCATTAACGACCTGAAAAACAAGTATACTGTAGTTATCGTTACACATAACATGCAACAAGCTGCGCGTGTATCTGATCAAACTGCGTTTATGTATATGGGTGAGTTAATTGAGTATGCAGATACCAATACCTTATTCACCACGCCGTCTAAGAAGAAAACAGAAGACTATATTACAGGTCGTTACGGTTAAGGCGAGCTTGCGAGGAGAATATAATGGAACACAATATTAATAAGCACATTTCTGGCCGCTTTAATGAAGAGCTGGAAAACGTGAGAAATCACGTACTCAGTATGGGTGGACTGGTAGAGCAGCAATTAAACACTGCGCTTGATGCGGTTAATCACAATGATGCTGAAAAAGCGAAAAAGGTCAGTCAGAACGACTACAAAGTCAATGCGATGGAAGTGAATATTGACGAAGAATGTACACGTATCATCGCCAAAAGACAGCCTGCAGCCAGTGACTTGCGTTTGGTTGTTGCCATCGCAAAAACGATTGCAGATCTTGAACGTATCGGAGACGAAGCGGAGCGTATTGCCAAAGTTGCCTTGGATTCGTTTACAAAAGATCAGCAAGATCTATTGGTAAATATTGACAATATGGGTCGCCAAGTGTCACAAATGCTACATGACGTGCTCGATGCGTTTGCCCGGATGGACGCGCAAAAGGCATTTGAAGTGCACAAAGCTGATGCCAAAGTGGACCGTGAATACGAAGCAGTAACACGTCAAATTATGACCTATATGATGGAAGACCCACGCTCGATTCCAAAAATTATGGATTTAATTTGGTCTGTGCGCTCATTAGAGCGGATCGGCGATCGTTGTCAAAATATTGCGGAATATGTGATTTATTTCGTAAATGGCAAAGATATTCGTCATACATCTCAAGAAGATATCGCAAAAACCTTGTGATGCTTATCAATTAGTTGCGCGCTTTCGGCGCGCAATTTCATAGTAAGTTCATCTAAACTTGCAATAAAACCGTTCACAACAGCGCTCAATGCTGTAAAATTACACTTTGCACATGCATACAAATATGATTTAAGGGTCAGTTATGCCTAGTAACGCGTTTTTAGGAGTATTTGCTAAATCTCCTATTAAGCCAATTGAAGAGCATATAAAAATAGTCCATCAAGCCAGTGCGGCTTTGATCCCATTTTTTAACCATGTCTTCAAAGGGGAGTGGACAGAAGCGGATGCAATTCGCATTGAAATCCGCAACCTAGAGCGTGAAGCAGATGAGCTAAAGCGTGAAGTGCGCTTACATTTGCCTCGTGGTTTATTCATGCCAGTAGAACGGACTGACTTACTGGAACTTATCACCCACCAAGATAAGATAGCCAACAAAGCGAAAGATATCGCAGGTCGCGTTATCGGTCGTGAAATGGTCATCCCTGAATCCATTCAAAAAGATTTTCTTGCTTATGTCACTCGTTGTGTGGACGCAACTAAACAAGCATCAGAAGCGATTAATGAGTTTGATGAACTGCTTGAGACAGGCTTTAGAGGCCGTGAAGTCACTTTAGTTGAAAAAATGCTAGTTGAGCTTGATGCCATCGAGCAAGATACCGACGATATGCAAATTAAAATTCGTCGAGAGTTACGCGCTGTTGAAAGCGAGCTTAACCCAATTGATGCGATGTTCTTATACAAGATCATCGAATGGGTCGGTGGGCTTGCAGATATCGCAGAGCGCGTTGGTTCACGTCTTGAGCTGATGTTAGCTCGTTAATAAAAATCGATCTTTTAAAATAAAGTAAGGTTTCTTATGGATATCATTGCATCCTACGGCACAGTATTGGTTTTAATTGCCGCAGCAGTTGGTTTCTTTATGGCTTATGGTATTGGCGCAAACGATGTTGCGAATGCTATGGGTACTTCGGTAGGTTCAAAAGCACTTACCATCAAACAAGCAATTATCATTGCTATGATCTTCGAATTCGCTGGTGCTTATCTTGCGGGTGGTGAGGTAACATCAACGATCCGAAAAGGGATTATAGATTCAACCCCTTTCATTGATATTCCTGAACTGATGATATTAGGAATGATCTCCGCACTTTTTGCTGCAGGCGCTTGGTTATTAATGGCCTCAATGTTAGGTTGGCCTGTATCTACGACGCACTCAATCATAGGTGCAATCATTGGTTTTGCGCTAGTTGCTGTAGGCAGCGAAGCAATCCAATGGGGTAAAGTTGCAGGCATTGTTGGTAGCTGGATTGTCACCCCTGCCATCTCAGGTTTTATTGCTTATCTCATCTTTATGAGTGCCCAAAAGCTCATTTTCGATACCAATAAGCCACTAGAGAATGCCAAACGCTTTGTGCCTATTTACATGGGTCTAGCGGGCTTTGTTATGTCTTTGGTTACGATCAAAAAAGGCCTTAAGCATATTGGTATCAAGCTCGGCACATTCGAAGGTTTTGCGCTTGCTATCGGTATCGCTATTATCATTGCTATTATCGGTAAGATTGCGATTTCTAAGCTGAAAATGGATCCCAATGCAGACAAGCAAATGCAGTTCAACAATGTTGAAAAAGTATTCGCTATCCTTATGGTACTAACGGCATGTTGTATGGCATTCGCTCATGGTTCGAATGACGTTGCTAACGCAATTGGTCCATTAGCAGCAGTGGTAAACATTGTTGAAAACGACGGTGAAATTGCTAAGAAAGCGGCCCTTGCCTGGTGGATCTTACCACTTGGTGGTTTAGGTATTGTTGCAGGTCTTGCGATTCTTGGTAAGAAAGTTATCAAGACTATCGGTGAAGGCATCACGCATCTTACTCCTAGCCGTGGTTTCGCAGCTGAACTTGCGGCTGCTTCAACAGTAGTAATCGCATCAGGCACAGGCCTACCAATCTCTACAACTCAAACCTTAGTTGGTGCGGTATTGGGTGTGGGTATGGCACGTGGTATTGCGGCATTAAACATGGGTGTTATTCGTAACATCGTAGTTTCTTGGGTAATTACATTGCCAGTTGGTGCTGCCCTTGCTATTGTTATATTCTATATTTTGAGATTAGTGTTCGGCGTATAAAAATAAACCGCACTTTTCAAAAAGACAGACTTTTAGCTTGAAAAGATCTCAACACCTTTGGTGTTGGGGTCTTTTTATTTGTGCTGTTGAAAATTAAGAGTAAAGCTTGTGACGAATTTACCTAGTATCAAACAACTACAATACCTTCTTGCGGTGCATCAGCACCAACATTTTGGTCGTGCAGCGGAAGCATGCTTTATTGGTCAATCGACGCTAAGTAGCGCGATACAAAACCTTGAAGAGACATTAGGATGTCAGCTAATTGAACGCGAAAATCGCAGCCTAATGTTTACCGATATTGGTGAGGAAGTGGTTGAACGAGCGCGGAAAATTATCGACGACACCATGAGTGTTAAAGAGCTGACTAAAAGCTATAAAAATCCATTATCTGGCAAGTTGACGTTAGGGATCATTCCCACCATTGCGAGTTTTATCGCTGCGCCACTTTATCAGGCGTGCAAAAAGGAGTTTGAAGCGCTTAATTTGGTACTGGTTGAAGATACCAGTGATAACTTACTGGATAAGTTAGAGCATGGCCATATTGATATGGCCATGTTGGCGCTGCCATATAGGACCGATAAGTTTCATACTCAAGTGCTCGCAAAAGATCACTTTAGTTTGGTTCGCCATACGGAGTACAGCGTACCAGAGCCGATTGAGGACTTTAACCTGTTACCTGAGCAAAGTGTATTTTTACTCGAAAAAGAGCACTGTATGACGGGACATGCTCTTAGCGCTTGCCACTTAAACCGTAGCGCGTGCATCAATCCATTTGAGGCGGCAAACCTACATACTTTATTAAGTATGGTGGAATACAAAAATGGCGTAACGTTTTTACCTCAAATGGCGATCAATGCAGGGATCTTGGAGGGGAAGCCTTTAGTGGCGATGCCACCACAAGATCATGCATATCGTGAGATTGGCTTGATTTGGCGTCGCACTACGGGGCGAATAAGAGATTTTAGACTGTTTAGCGACTTTGTTGGTGGCTACATCAGTGGCCAATGTCAGTCGCAGTAATAGTAATGATGATGAAGAAGCACCTTAACGGTGCTTTTTTTCAAAAAATTTTCCCGTCTGAACAACTTTTTTTGCGCCCGCTACGATTAATAGTTAGTGAGAAGATTGGATGAGTGAACTGCGTGTTTTTTAATAGCGAAAAACAATTAATAAAAAGAGCACTGCAAGGTAACCAAGGAGCATGGTCAAAGCTTTGCGCCCAGCATCATAGCCGTGTGTATAACCAATGCTTGAGGCTGGTTGGTAACCCGCAAGACGCGCTAGATATTGCTCAAGATGTATTTTTAAGTATGTATCGAAATCTGCATACCTTTAATGGCGATGCTAAGTTCTCGACTTGGGTATTTAAAATCACCCATGCAAGAATAGTAGATCACATGCGAAAACATAAGTTTGAATCGATTGAAGGTAAAGAACCGGAGGTGCCGCAACACGGACCTGACAGCAAAATAGCGCAACAACAAAGTAATGAAGAGATATACATCGCGCTGAAACAACTACCATTTGAGCAGCGCATTATCGTGGAGTTAAAGTTTTTCCAGCATTACACCTTTGATGAAATTGCGCTGCAGCTTGAGTTATCAAGTAATACGGTGAAGGCTAGGCTATACAGTGCGTTAGGTAAGATGAAAGGGCAACTAGAGGTGCAAAATCATGGCTAAATTAGCACACTTATTTGAGCAGTGGTTAGATGGAAAAGTGCTGTCTGAGGCAGAGTTGGCCGAACTTCAGGCTGATAGTGAATATCGAGAAATGATGAGTGCTGCGACTACTTGGCAACAGCGTGCTGCTAGCTTCGAAGAGCAAGCGCCACCCTCACAGCTCACTTTGCCGCATCAAAATCGCGCTTGGCCAGTGGCTGCCGTTGCAGCTTGGCTGGTTGTTGGGCTTGGTGTATCAGGACTTTGGCTACAGAACTTAGGCTTGCATCAACAGTTGAGTGTTCAACAAGTGCAACTGGCACAGCAGCAAAGCGCTATGCAGGCCATGCTTGCAAAACTTGATGAGACTAAGCCAATAGATCAAGCTACGCTTGCCAAGTTAGCAACGCAAGTGGTTGAACAAAATCGTAAAGAGCGCAGTTTGGCAATGAATAATCTCGTTGACCTGATCCAAGCACAAAGAGCGCAAGATCAAGCCCTACTTAGGCTGCAATTGAATGAATTAGCAGAGCAAGTAGAGCAAACACCGACACAAAATTTAGCACAGTATCGAGGTAAACCATGAAGTTAATTCCACTTTGTTTTGGCGCTGTCGCAGCCATTGCAACAAGCTTTGCTCAGGCCCAAGTTGTTGATGAAGCGCTAAAGCGTGAGGTTGCTATTTTTGAACGGGTACTAATGAGTGCATTACAGCATGACACACAAGATCAAGTTCGTAGTGTTTCTGGCTATTATTTAAAAGATCAGGGAGTTGTGTTTGAACTGGCATTAAAACGTCGGCACCGTTTAGAGTGGATCTCTCATATCGACAATTTGGACGATGTGGCTGCAATAGGGGAGTTTGAACTGCCGGAATTTGACATGGACATCGCGGAGATCGAGATTTCACAGCCGATAGCTGAAGCTTTTTCTCAAGCTTATTCGGATGCCGCTGAGAAAGTGAGAGCAGGAGCTGAGAAGGTCCGCGAAGCCGTAGAGCAAGAAAGAGAGAATAGAATTCAATTGAGGGAGCTTGAACGCCAAAAAGCGGAGCTGGAGTTTGCGAAAAGGCACGAAAGTGATGATCAAGTAAAAGAATTTACGGAGTCATTGAGAGAAGTTGAGAAGCGCATAGAAAAGCTTTCACTTAAGGATTCGGAATTAAAAGACCTTAAAGATAAGCTGAAAGCGAGCCTTGAGGCTTCTCGGGTCAAACGCGCGAAAGAGAAAGCTGAAAAGCAGCAGGCGCTTGAAAAAATGCTAGTAACCAGCTTAGCCCGTAGTTTATGCGACTATGGTGCGGGTTTAAGAAGTTTACCTAGAAATGAGCATATAAGCTTTATTTACAGTGAGCTTAGCAATCCAAACAATAAACAGGTATTTGTTTATCCAAAATCCTTGGTGCAGCAATGTGTTAAAGGTGAGAAAACGGCTAAGGAGCTTACCGAGACAGTAACTAGCTATCGCTTTTAGTTAACCTAAGCTTGGGGTAAAAGTGTTTCTTTGAGGTTAGGGGCGCAAAGTAATAACACAATAAAACAGCATGATTACATGCTGTTTTATTTATAAAGGAACTTACACTTGTAAAGGAACTACACTTGCCTGTATTAAGCCTGCTCTATATTTTTTGCAGTAGTTAAATTTGGTAAAAAGAGTAAGTAAACCCAAACCACTAGATTAAAGTAGGGTAGCAAACCGAGCCCAGTGAACAATTTTACCGGATATCCTTTTGTGTTGGCATAGCGGTAACATTGATAAGCGATGAGCAAGTTTGCAAGTAGTAAAAACAATGATAATGACAGCATAATTTACCCCTTGAAGTCCATAGCAAGATGTAACTCAATCCTTTGAATGTCTATAAAATTAAGGTGTTACCTTAAAATTTGGTGACATTTTAAACTGGTATCTCTAATTATAGTGGACTTTGCAAGAAGTAAAAGTAACCTTTAGTGTAAAAATGTTACTACGCTGTTTTTAGAGATAAAATAGTTTTTGCACTACTCGCTAGCTGTTCAATAGGGAGAGGTCTTGAGATAAAGTAACCCTGTCCATAGTCCACACCTATTTCCTTAAGTTGTTGAAATATTTCTTTGTTTTCGACATATTCGGCAACTGAACACTTATCTAACGAGTGACTAATATCGTTTACAGCTTTGACCAGCGCCAGATCAATTGGGTCGTTGAGCATGTCTCGAACAAAGGAGCCATCTATCTTAACATGCTGCGCGGGTAGCTGTTTTAGGTAGCTAAAAGTGCTGAAGCCTGTCCCGAAATCATCAATAGCGAAATGGCAGCCAAGATCGTTCAGGTTTTTGATCATCGTCTGGGTTGCGTTGAGATTGTTAATACTGGCAGATTCAGTGATCTCAAAAATAACGCGATTAGCTGAAACTTGATGTTCTTTTAAACAGGCTTGAATGTGGGGCTGCAGTCGTTCATCTAAAAATGAATGAGCGGATAAGTTAATTGCCACTTGGCTCAGGATCTCATGTTCAGCCAGTGCTTTAATAGCTGTTCTGATCACGCATTGATCCATCAAAAATGTATCATTAAGTAGCTCTAATGCAGGAATAAACTGATTTGGGTAAATTGTCTCACCGTTGATCTTTAATCTAAGCAGTGCTTCGTAATAGGCTATTTGTTGTTTTTTGAAATCCCAGATCGGTTGATAGTGGAGTTCTATGCTGTCGTTTTGAAGCGCTTGTCTAACACTGTGGCCCCATTCTAAACCGGTTTGCAGTGTCTGGTTTTGTTCATCTTCTTTGTTATAACAATGAACCAAGTTGCGGCCGAGATTCTTGGCAATATAAAGGGCTATGTCTGCTTGTTTCAAACACTCGCTGGGATCCGCATTTTCATTGGTAATTTGCGTTAATCCGATAGAACAACTGAGAGAGTATGCATTATCTTCAAAGTGAAATTTATGTTCTTCGATTGCCATGCAAATGCTTTCAGCGCACATATGAGCGTCGAGTAAATTGGTGTGCTTGAGCAGTACAGCAAACTCGTCTCCCCCAATACGGAAAGTGAGATGCTCTTCACCTATTTTGTCGCCAAACAACTCAGATACTTCTTTGAGTACGATATCTCCTTGTTGATGGCCTTTACTGTCATTGATGATCTTAAAGTGATCTAAGTCGATGTAAATTAACGCATGTTCTATCTCTTCTGCAGACTTTACTTCATTGCACAGCTGATTTAATTGCTGGTCAAAATAGTAACGGTTGTGTAAGCCGGTAAGCGTATCATGTAGTGCTAAGTGTCTGAGTTGTAGTTCAGCTTGCTTGCGCTCGTGAATGTTATCGAGTGTTGCAGTTATTGCGACCGAACTTGAGGTATTCTTGATAAGTTGCAAGCGACACTCGATCCACACTAAATGTCCAGCTTTATGGCAGAGCTGCAGCTCGACTTGCGCATGTTGCCTTACCCCACTTTGAATTTCTCGAATGACTTTGTTGAAAGTTGCAAGTTCATCTTTGGCAATGTAGTTGCTGAGTTGGGTATTGAGGCTCGACTTAATACCAAAGCCCGAGAGGTATTCCCATGCTGGATTTATAAAGCGGATCGCGCCTTCCAAATCTAATTCGACGACTACAGTTCTGAGGTGCAGTAAGATCCGTTGGTGCGCAGAAAACAAATCTTTATAGCGACTTTCACTGCGACTGAGTTGCTCAACTTTATTAGCAAACTCAGCATAGCTCACCATAAAATCTTCTCGCCGCGCCGCATGGTCGCATACCTTGCTTAAAAAGGGCATATCGTATGGCGCTCGAACAAAGTCGGTAACACCTAACAATAATAGTTGTTCGGCATGGTCGGCATCGCGTTTGTCAATAATGGTTACAATGGCTTGGCTTGGACGATGTTTGAGAATACTTTCGACTAAGCTTTCTGCGGAACCTGACAAGTTAGACGTAGTGTCCATTAAAACAATGGCGTAGTGATCTTGTAGAAATAGTGATAAAGCGCTGGCCGCCGAGCTTACATGTGTGCAAACGAAATTGTGCGATAAGTGCTCACATATTTTTTGCGCACGTTGTTGGTTGGGCTCTAACAAGAGCAAGTTGAGGCGGCTGCTTTTATCTAAATGTGTTGACAACACATTGGCCAAAATTTGAGGCAACATGTCTTGACGCTCAAATGGCAGCACGGCATCAATACTGTAGCTACGGGCGGTGGTTTCGGCTATTCGTTCACAATAAGTCGGTGGAATAAGTACGATGGGGGTGTTTTTGGGGGTTGCCAGCAGACCTGAGCGGATCATGCGAGAGAATCGCCAGCCATCAATTTTGCCAACATCCAAGCCGGTGATCACTAAATCTACAGCTTGAGTCTTCAGTAAGCTTAGGGCGTCTTGAGAGTCAGACTTGGCAATGATAGTAAAGACATCTAATGCACTAAGAGTTTTAGTCAAGGTTTGACGCTCGTGAGCACTGGCGTTAACAATGAGCAACGTTAGTTGTCTAGACACAATAAAAAAACCTCACCAGATACTGCGACACAATCATTGGGCTTGTCTTAAAGTTAGCAAATCGCACTTAACCGCTGCTTGATAATAATCAAACAGTGACACGAACGTTGCTCGGAAATCATAGCCGATAGCGATAAGTTATTGTTTAAACGTAAAGAATAAAGAACGCACTAAACAAAGGAGCACACCGTACAAAATTTTACATGGTGATTACCGTTTTAGACTCGCTAGGTTAAAGGTATTTACGCAAGGTTACAAGCACTTGATTTCGCCAAAACACCGCACTAGACTTGGCGCACTTTTAGAAATGAGGCCTTTCCATGCGCGTAGCAGACTTTAGTTTTGATCTTCCTGATGAGTTGATTGCCAGACACCCAATGAAGGAACGCTCTAGCAGTCGTCTTCTTACCTTAAATGGCAATAGTGGTGAAATAGAACACAAAGTATTTAGAGATATTTTGGCACTCATTAATCCAGAAGACTTAATCATCTTTAATAACACTAAAGTTATTCCTGCTCGTATGTTTGGTCAAAAAGCCAGTGGTGGAAAACTCGAAGTACTGGTTGAGCGCGTTGTAGATGAGCGTACTGTGCTTGCTCACGTAAGAGCGAGCAAGTCGCCAAAACCTGGTACTAAGATTGAGCTTGAAGGCCAAGCAACCGCAGAAATGGTTCAGCGCCACGGTGAATTATTTGAGTTGAGATTCGAGGGCGAAGAAAATGTATTGGCTATTTTAGATAAAATTGGCCATATGCCTTTGCCTCCTTATATCGACAGACCGGATGATGAAGAAGATAAAGAGCGTTATCAGACTGTGTATGGTGAGAAACCAGGCGCAGTCGCTGCACCTACTGCTGGACTGCACTTTGATGATGAATTGATGGCCAAGCTAAAAGACAAAGGTGTTGAGATGGCCTTTGTTACTTTGCACGTGGGCGCAGGTACGTTCCAGCCCGTGCGAGTCGATTCGGTGGAAGAGCATGTTATGCACTCAGAATATATCGAAGTCTCAGCAGAAGTCGTGGAGGCAATCAAAGCGGCAAAAGCCAGAGGAGGACGCGTCATCGCGGTAGGTACTACGTCGGTGCGCTCACTTGAGTCTGCGGCTAAAGCAAACGGCGGTGAAATTGCTCCACTTTACGGCGATACCGATATTTTTATTTATCCGGGCTATCGTTTTAACGTAGTAGATGCAATGGTGACCAACTTTCACTTACCAGAATCAACGCTAATCATGCTAGTGAGTGCGTTTGCAGGGCAACAACATATTATGAAGGCCTACCAAACCGCAATTGAACAGAAATACCGCTTCTTTAGTTACGGTGATGCGATGTTCTTGCAAAAGCAAGATAAGTAACCTGAGCTTCGGATAATTAATGCCTTTCTAGCAGCCAGTTTTAGCGCTAACTGTGTTGAATTCACTTCAAATAGCCAGCTATTGGCGCGTAAATTCGCCTAGTTATCCCCAAAACTCTCCGGCTAGATAAGAAGATAATTTAAGGTGATTAAAAAAACAATGAGTTAGCTCATTCCTTATCCAAACCTCAGGTTAAGTAATTACAGTTGCAGAGATATTAAAATGCCCAGTGTTGCTGGGCATTTTGCGTTTTATAGCTGTAAAGTTGTCGGTTTGATATAGACTTTGTGTTTTTTATCCCAATATTAGAATTGCGCTAGTAATCTTGGTAGAATCGAAAGATCACTGCCCTAAGCATTGGGTTAGCACGTTTTTTAGTCAAAGTTGGACTGTTTTTCCGACAACGAGGTAACAATGAAATTTGAATTAGATAGCAAACAGGGGAAGGCTCGCCGAGGTCGCTTGATTTTTGACCGTGGTGTGGTAGAAACGCCTGCATTTATGCCTGTTGGTACTTACGGCACAGTAAAAGGTATGACCCCTGATGAGCTCAAAGAAACGGGCGCACATATCTGTTTAGGAAATACCTTCCACTTGATGCTAAGACCTGGCACTGAGATCATCAAGCAGCATGGCGATCTGCATGATTTTATGAACTGGGATAAACCGATTTTGACCGATTCAGGCGGTTTCCAAGTATTTAGTCTTGGTGCGATGCGTAAAATTTCGGAAGAAGGTGTGTTGTTCAAGTCACCAGTTAATGGTGAGAAAATCATGTTGTCTCCAGAAAAAGCGATGGAAGTACAGCGCGATTTAGGGTCAGATATCGTCATGATTTTTGACGAATGTACGCCGTATCCAGCGACAGAAAAAGAAGCAAAAGACTCGATGGAGCTAAGCTTACGTTGGGCTAAGCGCTCTAAAGATGCACATGCTGATAACCCTTCTGCGCTATTCGGTATTATTCAGGGCGGTATGTACCCAGAGCTTCGTGCCGAGTCACAAAAGGGCTTAGAAGAAATCGGCTTTGACGGTTATGCACTTGGCGGTTTATCGGTTGGTGAGCCTAAAGAAGACATGATCAATATTCTTGACCAATGTGCCTATAAAATGCCAGAAAACAAGCCACGCTACTTAATGGGCGTTGGTAAACCAGAAGATTTGGTTGAAGCGGTACGTCGCGGTATCGACATGTTTGACTGTGTAATGCCAACGCGTAACGCTCGTAATGGTCATTTGTTTGTAACTGGTGGCGTGGTGAAAATCCGCAATGCTGCACACAAAACAGATACTAGTCCATTAGATGCGGAGTGTGATTGCCACACTTGTAAGAATTACTCTCGAGCGTACTTACATCACCTAGATAAGTGTAATGAAATTCTAGGCGCTCGACTCAATACCATCCATAACTTACGTTATTATCAACGTTTGATGGAAGGAATGAGAAACGCCTTATCTGAAGGTACATTTGATGAATTTGTCGAAGACTTTTATGCGCGCCGTGGTATTGCGGTGCCAGAGTTGGCTGACGTTGGTTTGACAGAAAATAATTAATTTATAAACGAGGAAGTGAAATGAGCTTTTTTATCTCAAACGCGCATGCTAGCACTGCAGCGGCTGCACCAGCTGGTGGTGGCATGGAAATGCTAATCATGTTAGGTATTTTTGGTCTGGTATTTTATTTTTTAATTTACCGTCCACAAGCCAAGCGTGTTAAAGAACACAAAGACCTAATGGGTGCATTAGGTAAGGGTGACGAAGTACTAACTCAAGGTGGACTTGTCGGTAAAATCACAAAAGTTGCTGATGATAAAGACTTTGTTGTAATCGCACTAAACGACCAAACTGAAGTGACAGTGCAAAAGTCAGCGGTTTCAGCTGTGTTACCTAAAGGTACAATGAAATCTCTATAAGAATAACAATAAAGGGATAGCCCAGTGTTAAACAAGTTTCCAATGTGGAAGTACTTACTTGTTCTCGCTGTGTTGGCTATCGGTATTCTTTATGCCACACCTAACTTGTATGGCCGCGATCCGGCCATACAAGTATCTGGCACAAAAGGTGCTGATGCGACGCTCAGTGTATTAGATCAAGTTAACGAAACCCTGCAAAAGAACAACCTTGCCGTAAAATCTTCAGTGTTAGAAGACGGTCAAATCCTTGTTCGCTTCAAAAATGTTGAAGATCAGCTTAAAGCACAAGATATTTTGCGCAATAGCTTAAGCGATGATTACATTTCAGCAATCAATATGTCTCCTGCACAACCTGAGTGGTTAAAAGACTTAGGTGCAAACCCAATGAAGCTTGGTCTAGATTTAAGTGGTGGTGTTCACTTCACAATGGAAGTGGATATGGTCACTGCGATGGACAATGCACTTGAGCAAATGGAGCAAGATTTCAAGAGCGATTTACGTGATGAGAAATTGCGTTATCGTGCTGTTCGTCGTGTTTCTAATAGTGAACGTGTACAAGTAACGATGCGCTCGGAAGAAGATAAAGACGCGGCAATGAGCTTCTTGAGAAAGCGTTACCCGGGTAATGACTTTATCAATGATAGCAGCGATAGCCTCGCTTTCTTCTCAAGCCTTAGCGATCTCAAATATAAAGAGCTACGCGAATACGCCATTAAACAAAACGAAACCATTATTCGTAACCGTATTAACCAACTAGGTGTTGCTGAACCAAATGTGCAACGTCAAGGTGGTGAACGCATAATTGTTCAACTTCCCGGTGTTCAGGATACGGCTCGGGCGAAAGAAATCCTCGGTGCTACGGCGACGCTTGAGTTCCGTGAAGTAGATGAAAATGCCGACGTGCGTGCAGCAGCACAAGGCCGCATTCCTCCTGGCACAGAAGTGATCCCGCATAAAGATGGTTATCCTGTCGTGCTTAAAAAGCGTGTTATTCTTGAAGGTACGCATATCACAGGTGCGCAGTCTGGTATGGATGAATATCAGCGTCCTCAGGTGAATATCAAGCTTGATAGCAAAGGTGGGGCAAAAATGAATGCCTTTACTAAACGTGCTATCGGCAAACGTATGGCGACAGTTTTCATCGAGTACAAACCATCTGGCAAGAAAGATGAAAACGGCAAAGCGTTACCACCAATCAAAGTGGAAGAAGTGATTAACGTGGCTACAATTCAGGCCCGTTTGAATAGCTCTTTCCGTATTACTGGTATTGATAGCCCAGCAGAAGCACACAACCTAAGCTTGCTACTTCGCGCAGGTGCACTGGTTGCGCCAATTCAAATTGTTGAAGAGCGTACTGTAGGTCCAAGCCTAGGTCAGGAAAATATCGAAGCAGGTATGACTGCGGTTGTACTTGGTTTTGCTTTTGTACTTGCCTTTATGTTGTTGTACTACAAGGGCTTTGGTCTTGTAGCAAACCTGGCGCTTGCCGCTAACCTCATCATGATCGTGGGTGTGATGTCAATGATCCCAGGTGCGACACTGACGCTACCAGGTATTGCAGGTATTGTATTAACAGTCGGTATGGCCGTTGATGCTAACGTACTTATCTTTGAGCGTATTCGTGAAGAAATAGCGGAAGGCCGCAGTCCACAGCAAGCCGTTCACCATGGTTACGATAGTGCATTTAGTACGATTTTTGATGCCAACATTACCACTTTAATTGCTGCGGTGATCCTGTTTTCTGTAGGTACAGGTCCGATTGCAGGCTTCGCGGTAACCTTAGCTATCGGTATCATTACTTCAATGTTTACAGCGATTGTTGGTACACGTGCGGTTATTAATGCCATCATCGGTGGCAGACGTATCACTAAGCTATCAATCTAGGAGACGGACATGCAATTATTAAACTTAAAAGGCACTATCCGTTTTATGTCAGCAAGAAAGCTTTCCATGGCTTTCTCTGTTTTATTGATCTTGGCTTCAATCGGCTCGTTTATGGTGAAAGGACTAAACTTTGGTTTGGACTTTACCGGTGGTACGGCAGTTGAAGTTGGATTTTCACAGCCAGCAGACTTAGCAAAGGTACGTAGTGTATTAGCCGAAAGTGGTTTTGCCGATGCCTCTGTACAACTTTTTGGTTCAAGCCAAGAAGTGCTTGTACGACTCGCCCCTCGTGGGGACGACGTGAAAGCTGAAGTATTGGGTAACCAGCTTATTGCAGCACTGAAACAAGCGGATGAAAGTGTGGTGATGCGCCGTATTGAATTCGTAGGTCCAAGTGTTGGTGAAGATCTTAAAGAGCAGGGTGGTTTGGCGATGCTAACCGCGCTTATCTGTATCTTGATTTACGTTGCTTTTCGTTTTGAATGGCGCTTTGCGGTAGGTGCGGTATTTGCACTTTTCCACGATGTTGTACTGACAATGGGGCTGTTCTCAATCTTAGGTCTGGAATTTGACTTAACGATTTTGGCGGCAATATTGGCGGTAATAGGTTACTCACTTAACGATACTATTGTTGTGTCTGACCGTATTCGTGAAAACTTCCGTAAAGTACGTATTGATGACACCTTAGAGATCATCAACATTTCACTGACACAAACGCTTAATCGTACATTAGTGACCTCAATCACGACTATCCTCGTATTGATCGCGCTATTCGTATGGGGTGGCCAAACTATTCATGGTTTTGCAACAGCACTGCTGTTTGGTGTGTTTATCGGTACGTATTCTTCAGTTTATGTAGCGAGTTCAGTTGCAGTAGCAATGGGCGTTAGCAAAGAAGATTTGATCCCGGTAGAAGTTGAAAAAGAAGGTGCAGATCTAGACGCTATGCCTTAATCACAGAAATTGATGTGATAATCTAAAGCGGCTTTTTGGCCGCTTTTTTGTTGCGTGTAAAACGTCATTTTATTGTTTCTAAAAAATGACAGTAGTGTATAATGATAATCGTTATCAATAAAGGAGATACTTATGTACAAACTTGTGATGGTGGTTGGCGCATTAACATTAATGACCGCATGTTCTAAGCAACCTGAATTAGAACAACGCACAGAGTCCGCTCCCACGGCAGCAACCTCATCTTTGGCGCAATATAAAGCACAAGCCGAGACTTTACTTGCGGATATTCGTATCGAGAAAGATGCTGCAGCACTTGAAGCACAATCCGCCGATCTAGTGACTCTCTCTAGAACTTTGCTTAATGAGTTTGTGACCAAGTATCCTCAGTGTCAGACTTATCTAGATGCCTTGGATAAGGCCGCTGATATCATTCCTACTTTACCACTTGAAGAGATCGAAACTGGCTATCACGCAGATGGCAAATTACCCAAGTTTGATGACCCTGTTTGCTACCATGCAAAAGATTTATTAGTGCATCCAGCAACTGTGCAAGCGATTGCGATGAAAGGGTTTAGTGGCGCTGAAGACTATAAGAGCGCAGAGATGGAAATTGTGGAAGTGATAGCACACTTTGATCAAGTAGAAAGAGCACTGAAGTAAGAGGTTGAAAATCATTCAATTGCAAATTGGGTACATTTCATCCGATTGACATATATCTGTCATACCCAGTTGCTACCGTGCGCGATTATACTTTTACAGTGAGTTTAATGCTGTGGATCCTTCGCGCACGTTAGTACTTAATACAATAATAAAAGAAAAAGCTGTATTTACTCTGTTTCAGCCCATTTACGATCTTGCGAAACGGCAAATCTTAGGGTTTGAAGCTTTGAGCCGCGGAATGTCTGGCTCATTATTAGAATCTCCAGACAAGCTTTTTGCGATTGCGAGTAAGCAGGAACGTTTGTCAGAACTGGAGATTATCTGCCGAGAAGCGGCTATTAAGCAGTTCGTCTCACTCAACCTTCCCGGTAAGTTATTTTTAAACGTTAGTCCAAAAGCGTTACTCGACCCGAGCCATCCGAAAGGTGAAACCAGGCATCTTACTGAAGTATATGGGCTCGATCCCAAGCGAGTTGTCATTGAAGTGACTGAGCAAGATAAAGTAGATGACGCGAATCTATTATTAACTACAATTACACATTATCGAGAACTTGGATTTCAAATTGCGATTGATGATTTGGGAGCAGGTTACTCTGGTCTCAAGAAGTGGTCGGAGTTATGTCCTGACTACGTCAAAGTCGACAGATATTTTATCGACCATTGTGACCAAAGTGTGGTGAAACGCGAGTTTTTAAAGTCCATTATCGAGCTTGCTAAAGCCACCAGTACTCAAGTAATTGCCGAGGGAATTGAGCGAATTGAAGAGCTCAAGCTTATTGAGCAGCTCGGTATAGTGATTGCGCAGGGCTTCTTGCTTGCCAAGCCAACTCGCAAACCTCCCACTGAACTTGCACTGTTTAAATCTTTACATACGGAATCCAAAACGACCTTCAATCAATTTGAACAGTCGATGGCAATCGGTTGGCTTGCCAAAGAGGCTAATGCTATCCATGAATGTACGCAATGTATCGATGCTCATAGGTTGTTTGAACAAGATCGCAAGCTAACCAGCCTTGCAGTGGTTAATGATGCTAGAGAGCCTGTAGGGCTGCTACACAGAGATCAACTGACTGAGGTGTTTGCGGCACCATATGGTCATGCACTCTTCGATAAGAAATCAGTGATTAAGTTGATGGATAAACAGCCGTTAGTGGTGGATGAACAGCAAGAGCTTGATACGGTGAGTAAGCAAATAACCGACCATGAATTTGATATTCGACGTCATATTATTATTACAAGAGATGGTCATTATCTTGGCCTAGCACCCTTGAGAGACATACTCAAGCACATCACAGAAGAAAAAATTCGTCATGCTCAACATGCCAATCCATTAACCATGTTGCCGGGTAATGTCGCGATAAATGAGGCAATAGAGCAAAGGTTACGTTCACATCATGACTTTTCTCTTGCATATATCGACCTTAATCATTTTAAGCAGTTTAATGATTTATATGGATATGCCAGTGGCGATAGTGTGATTAAGCTACTTGCTGAGGTGACAGTTGATGTATGTGCACAGAGCTCAAGCTTTGTTGGGCATATTGGGGGCGACGACTTTATGGTGGTGTTCGATAATAATGATGCAGAAGAGTTGTGTCATGAGATCATCACTCAGTTTGAGCTTAAATCAAAAGCCTTTTTTACTCCTGAGCATGTTAGTGCTGGCGGTTACTGGGCAACAAATCGTGAAGGGCAAAAGCAATTTGTACCTTTACTCACTTTATCGATTGGCTTAGTGAGACCAGATTTACAACACTGTATTAATTCGCACCAAGTTGCAGCTTTAGCAACAGATGCTAAGAAAGAAGCAAAGCGCTATCGTAATAGCTATTTATTTGTATGTAACCGTCGCAAGCCTACGGTATCGACTGTACGATTGGAAAATGCAGGTTGACTATATTTTTAATTACGCAATAGTAATAGCAATCCGTAAAAATACTCTTGATTGTAGTATTGTTTCCCCTAAAAGAGGGTTGTGCGATGAAGTTAAAGTTGAGTGTAACTATCTCTGCTCTGGTGTTCCAAAGCGCTTGTATAGCAGCGCAATCCCCTGAGTTAATCTATGTCGCGAAAGAAGCGCGAACCTTGTACGATCGCGATCTTTATCTTTACGAATTACTAGAAAAGGCGCTGGCGGCTGCTAAGTACTCAGCTCAAATTGAACACATCAAAATCCACCCTCATCAACAGCGCACGCTAATGGCACTAAGCCGAGGTAAGGTTGATTTACATTGGTCTATGACCAGCCCAGCTCGTGAGCAAATTGCTATTCCTATTAAGGTTCCCTTGTATGATGGGCTTATTGGTAAACGCGTGCTGATTGTTCATAAAGATATTTATCCAGCCATAAAAGCAGTTCGGTCACTTCACGAATTAAAGCGTTTTACCGCAGTTCAGGGGCACGATTGGCCTGATACCAAAATTCTAAGCTATAACGGCCTTAAGATCAGACCGATTTCTGATTATCAAACCATGTTTAATCTGATTGCGGATAAAAAAGCGGATTATTTTCCACGCTCGGTGATTGAGGCAAATTCAGAATTAATCGCACAAAATAACGAGAATCTCATGATCGTACCTGATTTTCATCTATCGTATTCAACCGCCTTTTACTTCTTTGTAAACAAAGACAAGCAAGCGCTGGCAAAGGCTTTGGAAGAAGGGCTTGCCAAACTTCAAGTGTCTGGCGAGTTACAATCTTTAAAACAAAAGTATGGTCTTAACAAGCAACTTGAAAGTGAGAGTATCGAGCTAGTCAACCCTTACTTTTGAGTTGGTTATCTCTTTTTCCTCAGGCTTGGAAGTGCGTAATCATACGCTTCCTTGTAAGTAACGGCGGCTAAAATCAATAAAATTAGGCAGTTTGCGCTGTATATCAGGTAACCGCTAACATCAAAGCTGTAGAAGAAAAATGTCAGGTTCACACCCTTTGCATTTCTAAAGTAATTTTCAACTAGTGCAGCAAAGCTCATACATACGCTAAATATCGCTAACCAAGGCATTATTGCATCAGCAAAGGTATAGCGGGTTTTGAATTTAGGAAATAACTTTTTCGTCAATTCAACACGATATGTAAGAGGGAATACGATCATTAAATCGATCAAAAAGTGTGCTCCAAAAATGAGAGTATTTTGAAGTAACCTCTGATCTTTAGACGATTCTAAACTGATGAGGCCGGAGGAAAAAACCGCTGTTTCAAGGGTAAACGGTACAATGGCAAGAAGAGATAAAGCGCATATATTGATGTCTTTTAATCGAGCCCCCAAAATAAAGACCGTTAAAACGATTAACAGGTAAATGAGATAGAAATGAAACCTAATATCGTACAAAACTAGGAGACCTACTGCCACAATGGCATATGGAATGAGTAGGTCTCCTAATGAAAAGTTTTTCTTCATAGGTGAGTGCTAATCTTTTTTGCTAGCTTCATTTTTTGCTGTTGGCGTTTCGCTCTTTGCGGCTTTAGGATCGTTTGGCTCGTAAATATTACCACCAGAAACCTTTTTGCATTCTTTCAAATTTAGCTTTTGCATTATCATAGTCCTTATTGAACTCACTTGAATTCCAAGTGATCAAATAGTATTGGGTTTATCTTTTATTGTGATTATCACAACTTCAGGAGGGCCGTGCCAGACTACTCAACCGACACTCCCGACAGGTACAAACTTAACACCAAATAAACACAAGGTGAATGAAAAATTAAAGAAAATTTTCAAATAATAGTTTAGATATATTTACACTATTCTAATGGTATGAAAAGTAAAGATAAAATTAGTTTTTTACACCTTGAATTTAGCCATCTCAAGCTCCAGATTTCCGGATAATGATTTAATCGTATCTGTCGCTTTATGCGCTTTTTCTGAGACGCTAGCCGTTTGCGATGCGGTATCAGAAATAATAACGACACGTTTGGCAGTATCTTCACCTGCATCCAACTGCTCTTTGGCTGCTTGAGCTATTTGATGACTCATCTGTGATATAGATTTTAAAGAATCGGCGACTTGCACAAGCGCTTGGGATGCTTTAGATGACATACTCACCGTCTTTTCACTTGTTGCAATACTCAAACTTACCGAAGCCTTCGCATCTTGAGTTGCACTTTGTAGCTTAGTGATCATGGTACGGATCTCTTCTGTGCTGGTTTGAGTGCGCTGAGCAAGCTGTCTGACCTCGTCCGCTACGACAGCAAAGCCTCGTCCTTGCTCTCCAGCTCGTGCTGCCTCTATCGCAGCATTGAGAGCCAGTAAATTGGTTTGCTCGGCGATAGATTGGATAACGGTAAGTACATTAGCAATATTAGATACTTCTTCATCTAGCACTTGGATATTATTACCAGCGCTGTCAATTTGCTGCTCCAATAAAGCGATTTCAGTCGCTGCCTGAGCTGTCAGTTTATCGGCGGCATTGCCTTGTTTTTCAGCCTCTTGAACTGAGCCCGCAGCTTGTTCTGCATGCTCCACTACTGCTTGTGCCGATGCTGTTAGCTCGGTTATTGCAGAAGCCACCATTTGAGTTTCGGCATTTAAGCTGCGAGTTAAATTTTCCAGTTCTACGGAACGTACTTCACTGTCTGAAGTTTGGTTTTGTAGTGCCTTGGTTGCTTCTTTAAGGCCCTCTACTACGCCTTTTAATCCGCCTTGCATATAAGCCATGGCTGCGAGAATGCTATAATCTTTGCAGTCTGCAGTATTGATTGGTGTAGTCAGGTTTCCTCTTGAAACATGTTTTACGATTTCGAGCACATCATTGATTTCGGCACCCAGTTTATTGTTGAGTGACAGTCCAAATCGTGCAAGTGCGGTGGTTAATGCAACGGCAACCGCTAAAGAAAGTGCGACTAGCCAAATTGCGGTGTCCCAGTAACGATCGTTTACTTCTTTGTAGCTAATACCTGTGCCGACATACCAGCCAAACCCTGGTGTTTTTTGTACCACAGAGGTCAGGTCGACAATTTCTCCATCTCGTAATGAGGTCCAATTGTAGGTAATGATCCGATCGAACTGGTTACCGACTAAGCGCTTAACCATGCTACCGATGCTTTTGCCATCGGCATCTTTAAAGTCGTTAAAACTAGTATTGTGCAGTTGGGGATCATGCGGTGTTGCTACGAAATCCATTTTTTCATTCACGACGTACACATATTCAGAGTTATGGTATTTATTTTCTCTTAAAACCTGAATAGCCATTTCTTTCGCCTGCTGCTCCGTCAGTTTTCCTTGCTCTGCAAACAACTCAAACTGTTTAACAATATTAACGGTGCTTTTCATTAATTGGTTGATACGCGCAATATTATCGCTTTCACTGGCATGGCGCAGAGCTTGAAGACCTACAAAGGCAACGGCAAGTAATGAAATAAATATTGCGGCGGCAAAGGAAATTATTTTTGCTTTTAATGTGAAACTAGAAAACACAGGATCGCCCCCTAAAAATACTCTCAATACATGATTTAGCATGTTTAGGGGGAGTTTGTAAGTAGGTTAATGCTTCAAGGAGGCGATTTTGAGATGATATTTACTCATACTACTTAAGGATGAAGATTAATTTGCATTTATTATGCTTATTTCTTCATCAGTTAATGGGCGGTATTCGCCCTCAGCAAGGTTTGGATCAAGCTCAATCCCTCCAATATTTTCTCTATGAAGTTCAACTACTTGATTGCCAACTGCGGCGAGCATACGTTTTACTTGATGATATTTTCCTTCGCAAATAGACAAACGTAGTGCAAATTTATCAATAAGCTCCGCTTTTGCGGGCAGGGTTGCTTGCTTTTCACCATGTAGCTCAACGCCTTGTTCAAGCTGTGTTAGTGCGTCTTCAGTGAGTTCGTCGCGACTTTCTAGTACATAAGTTTTAAACTTTTGTTTCTTCGGTGAGGTGATTTGATGAGACCAATCACCATCGTTAGTGAGCAGCACTAAACCCGTCGTATCGATGTCCAGTCTACCTGCAACATGAAAATCTTTTAAGTTAGGTTCTTCGATTAAATCGAATACTGTTGGGTGTAATTCATCACTATTTGCACACACATAACCTTGTGGTTTGTTTAGCATATAGTAGCGTAAACCCAAATACTCTAGGCGCTTGCCATCGAAAGTAATGTGGTCTGCTGGGGTGACTTGGATATCACCTTTTTTGACGACATTGCCATTGACGGTAACTAGACCTTTTTTAATATTAATTTTGACCTTGCTGCGCGGCATCTCTGCAACGTGGCTCAAAAATTTCTCCAATCTACATGGAAATTTCATAGCTAAATAACTCGAATAATAAATTAGTTTTTGCGGTAAATATCGGATAATAAATCATAGCAATGGACACTGAGAGCAAAATGCTCCCCGACCTTTGCGAGCAAAAGTTTCAGAGCACCTTCCGTGAGCATTTGTTTTTGCTCTAATGTTCTACCAGCCATCATATGGATCTGCAGGTGAATAAATCCTTGTTTGCCATCACCTAACTGAAAATGCTCAAAAGCAACAGCACGGGTTTTGACGGAAGTTGGATCAAACAAGCCACTTGCACAAGCAAATTGCTGCACCTGTGATACTAACGCCTCGGTTTCAATTGGCAAATTAGCTGAGTGTTCGAGAATAAAGTGTGGCATGTGAAACTCCATGTTTTTGCATTAGGCTCAGAGTTTATGCTATTTATCAGGGGTTATTCCAGAAAAGAGTGAATTATTAGCATGCTGTCCTTATTTAAAGTCTCACCTTTGCTTAGCGATGAAGAAACCCAATGGTTAATTGATACCTTTGTCTGGGCATTTGAGCATTTTGATGGCGAGTACTTTTTAAATGAAACGCAGATCATTACTCCGACTCCCAGTTGTTTTCCTGAGCCGGTATCCAGTATTGAAGAGATGGCGGCAGTGGTTTTCTCCCGAGTAAAGTCCTACGCGGGGTTACAACGGTGGCCAATCACTTTGGTTGCGCCTGAACGCATGCTCGCGTCGACCAGCATGACTAAGTTAAACATTGCTGGGCGTTGGCGTGGTGAGCAAGCGGTTATCGCTGAAGCGGCTGCGCCTATTTTGATTTCTTATAACCCTAATCAAATAAATCAGCCTCAAGATCTGATCGCCAGTTATGCAGGTGTCATGGCAAAAGTTTTAATTTTACAGCGTGGCGTGTTACCTCCAGGTGGGGAAGCGCAATTAGACGCAGCTTGTGACGTGCTGGCGAGCTTTTTTGGCTTTGGGGTCATGGTGTCTAATACCGTATATCACTTTAGGGGAGGATGTGGTTCTTGCTACAACCAATATGCCAACCGAAAAGCTGCACTGACGGAGCAGCAAAGTGTTTTTGTGCACGCCTTAGTATGTCATTTTAAAGGAGTGAAAGATGGTCATAAGCATCTTAAGTCACACCTTGTGAGTCAGTATAAAAAGGCGAAAAAGCAAATTAATACCCTAATGGATAACTCAGAGCGAGGTGATTTACTGGCCTTACAGGAGCATGCACATGCTCGTTTATCTTGATGAGTTTATTTTAATTGCGCTGGCACATTTTTTTGCTGTCGCAAGTCCCGGTCCTGATTTTGCGATAGTGCTTAAACAAAGTGTACAGCAGGGTAGAGCAAATGCCCTTTGGACAAGTTTTGGGGTTGGTCTTGGTATTTTAGTACATGTCAGTTATTGCTTATTGGGAGTTGCGTTATTGCTATCTCAATCTGAAACCTTGTTCACAGCAGTAAAATACATAGCCGCGCTTTACCTCGCTTACCTCGGTGTCCAAGCGTTGCGGTATGCAAAACCCAATTCAGAGCAAGAAAATATTACTGAACACGCTGTTACTGAGTCTAATTGGACTGCGTTAAAACGAGGCTTTTTAGTCAATGCCTTGAATCCTAAAGCAACGCTGTTTTTCTTATCGCTTTTTACCTTAGTGATTGAGCCAACCACACCAAGCAGTGTGCAGTTGTTTTACGGTGTTTATATGGCGTTGGCTACGTGGGCTTGGTTTTCGTTTTTATCTTTAGTTTTATCAAAAACAACGGTAAGACAATTTTTTCGTCGTGCAGGACATTGGTTTGATCGCGGGATCGGTGTGATCATGTTATTGCTTGCAGTAAGATTGGTGATGTAATGCGTGACAAAAACATTATTAACTTTAGCTTTGGTTCAAATATGTCGACCGTACGTTTGTTTGCCCGCTTACCACAAGCGAAGCTGCTAGGAGTGGGGAAATTGCATGGCTATCGGCTTACTTTTGATATGTTGAGCACCGATGGTTCAGCAAAGTGTAGTATTACGCCGAGCACTGAAGCAAATAGCCATGTTTATGGCGTTTTGTATGCGTTGGATGAGCAAGAAAAAGCGCGTTTGGACGACATTGAAGGGGAGCGCTACACCTGCCATTGCTTGCCAGTTGAAAGGCAAGATGGCCGTATCGTGGACGCCTGGTGCTATATTGCTAACACCTTTGTGGAACATCAATTACCTTTCGATTGGTACGTACATCATGTGTTGGCCGGGGCAAAGGAGCATCAGTTTCCGACCAGCTATTTACAGGCAATTTCGGCGCAATCACACGTTACAGATAATAATAGTGACAGACAACAACAAGAATTAGCCATCTACCACTGTGATACTACAAAGTTAAACCTTAAGGCCTAACTCGTAACATCGTGATTGGTTGTGGCAAAAAACCAAGGAAAAATAATGAAAATAAAACAATGGCTATTAACCTCCGGCCTAGTTGCAGCAAGTTTTCTTAGTGCGCAGGCAAGTGCGGCAGTAAACCAACAGGATGTTGAAACTGCGGTAAAAAGCGCAATGACAAAGTTTAATATTCCAGGTTTGGCAATTGGTATCGTAGAAGATGGCAAGGTTGTGATGACCCAGGGCTTCGGGGTGGCGCATTTAAATAAGCCAGCCAAGGTCAATGCGGATACCTTGTTTGGTATTGCATCTAACACCAAAGCATTTACGGCAGCAGCGCTGGCGATGTTGATAGATCAAGGCAAACTGAGTTGGGATGACAAAGTCACCAAACACATTCCAGAATTTAAGCTTTACGATAGTTATGTAACTCAAGAGATGACGATCCGCGATTTATTAAGTCATCGAAGTGGATTGGGTCTTGGGGCGGGCGATCTTATGATCTGGCCTGATACTGATAAAACCATGCCTGAATTGCTAGCAGGTATTTCACATCTCAAACCTGATTCAAGTTTCCGCAGCCATTACGCTTATAACAATTTGATGTTTGTGGTTGCAGGAGAAGTCGTAAGCCGAGTTAGTGGTAAAGATTGGCGCGATTTTGTTGAGCAGGAAATGTTTACCAAGCTAGATATGGATGACTCAAAGGCTGGATTCTCTCGGATCCCAGCTAACAATAGTAATTGGGCGACTGGCCATATTCCGATGGATGGCAAACTTACGCCGTTCTTTGTTAATTACCTAGAAGATTTCCGTGGTGCTGGCGCTATTGCGTCTAACGTGGATGACATGACCAAGTGGTTACAAACTCAGCTTGAAGGTGGTCGCTTACCTTCTGGCGAGCAGCTATTTAGCCAAGAGCAACAAGTGCAAATGTGGCATCCACACATTACGCGTATTCCCGCAGAAAAAGCTGCAGAAGTATACCACCAGCAGTTTAGAGGGTATGGCCTTGGCTGGGCGGTAGAAGACTACTTTGGTTATAAAAAGGTAGGTCACGGCGGTGGGATTTTAGGTATGGTGTCGCAAGTTGCGATGATTCCAGAGAAAAAATTGGGTGTGGTGGTCTTATCAAACCAACAAAAATACCCCGCTCTTTCCGCGATTATCAATGAAGTGTTTGAGGATGCGCTTGGCCTAGAAGATAAAGACTGGGTGCAGATCATCGCCGATGACTACTTTAAGGCGCAACAAGAAAAATATGCCAAAGCTGGGATAATCGAAGTTGCAAAACCACAACCTGCTTTACCATTACACAACTACACAGGGACACTAAATAGCGCTTGGTATGGTGATGTGGTAGTGGAAAAACTCGGTGAGGAACTGCGCATTGATTTTACGCACACTAAGCGCCTAAAAGGGAAACTTGAGCACCTAACCGGTAACACTTTTGTGGTACGTTGGGATGAGCCATTACTTGAAGCAGATGCTTACATCAATTTTGTGATGAATAAATCTCAACGGGTTGATTCTGCTGCGATGGAATTTGTTAATCCGGAAATAACCGACTTTAGTTTCGATTTCCATAACTTGGATTTAAAGGCGAAAGAAATCCAACATTAAGATATACCAAAGTATCAAAGCCACAATTATGTGGCTTTGATATAGTGAAAGGATAGCTATTTAAATCAACCACGTCGCAAACTAACATAGGATGTATATTCGTTATGCGTACTGCAATTATTACTCATCCATATTGTCGCAAGCATAAAATGACCGAGGAACATCCTGAGTGTCCTGCGAGGTTAGATGCGATATCAGACAGGTTGTTAGCGTCTGGACTTGATATCGCCATTGAACACAAAACGGCGCTGAAAGCCGATACGTCACACTATGCATTGGTTCATGATCAAGCCATGATCAAAGAAGTCATGGATAAAATCCCTAATGAAGGGTTAACCGAACTAGACGGCGACACTTGGCTTTGTCCTGATTCTATGAAAGCGATTGAACGCGCTGTCGGCGCAGGAATACTTGCGGTGGATGAAGTAATTGCTGGTAAACTTGACGCCGCATTTTGTTCTGTGAGACCACCCGGGCATCACGCAAATCAAAGTACTTCATCGGGATTTTGTGTCTTTAATAATGTTGCCATTGCTGCCGCTTATGCAAAAACAAAGGGCGTAGAGCGTGTGGCAATATTAGACATCGATGTACATCATGGAAATGGCACACAAGATATTTTCAAAGACGATCATAGCGTGTTACTTTGCTCTTTATTTCAACACCCTTTTTATCCGAATACCGCGATTGAGAATCATCAAACACTTATCAATTCCCCGTTGAGTGCGGGAGCGGATGGCACAGACTTAAAAGCCTTGGTGGAGCAGCAATGGTTGCCTAAGCTGCAATCATTTAGACCTCAGCTCATTTTTATCAGTGCAGGGTTTGATGGTCATTTGGAGGATGATATGGGCGGACTCAAGTTTGTTGAACAAGATTACCAGTGGTTTACTGAGCAAGTGGTCGAGTTTGCAAACTCATCGGACTGTTTGGGGATTATTTCCTACTTAGAAGGGGGCTACGATCTTTCTTCTTTAGGCCGCAGCGCCGTGACACATATCAAAGCGCTGGTTGAAGCCTGTTAGCTTAGACTTAATAAATCAAAAGCCTGCTGAGTATTTCTCAGTTGGATTTTGCTTACGCAACACTGGCCTTCGTCAATGAGATATTGTTGCACTAATTCGGTTAAAAATTTCAAATCAATACATTGCACGGGAGCACCTTGCGCGTTACTGCAGTGATCGTTTGGATACACTAAAATTACACGTTTGAGTGACGCATCATCAAGCAGATGCGTTGCATCCAGAAGTGCTTTTTCATCTTCGATAAACTCTATACTTTGGTCTAATACCAGCAGTAAAGGATAGGTTTTTATCGCCATAATTTGTTCTTGGTCAAGTTATCAAAAGTGTCGCCCAGTATACTTCAAATTGGAATAATATTGCGAGAGTGTGCTTATGGTTGGTGATTCACGTCAGTTACAGATCAAAGAAGTATTTACCAATAGCTTGTTATGTTGCGATGAGCAAACCAGTCTATATGATGCGGTTGCGCAAATGCGAGCGAGCAGAGTGAGCTCGATCTTTATTACCCGTGCCGATGACATTATTGGTATCTGGACTGAGTCGGATTGCGTTAAGCTCAACTTTAACGACCCTGACTTTGCCCAGGTGCCGATCCGAGAAGTGATGACTACACCGGTGCAAAAAATTCAAATTGATAAAACCTTGAGTGAGGCGACGGTCAAGTTCCACCAATTAGGGATCCGTCATTTACTCGTGGTGGACTCGGATAATCTACCTTGTGGTGTGGTCTCTTTATCCGATATTGTGCGCAGCCAGGGGCTCGACCATTATTTGCATTTTAGACCAATTGAGCAGCACTTTGACTCGAGCATTGTGATTTTAGACAGTGAAGACTGCGTCTCTGATGTTATCAATAATATGCGTGAGCTTAAGCTTACCGCTGTGCTGGTGTATAACCGTGAATTAAATGAGTATGGCATTATTACTCAGCGTGATATTGCGTATATTATTCTCAACCCTGATTGGCGTCAGCCTTGTTGGCAATTAGCCAGCTATCCTATGCTCTCCATGACGCCAAAAGACAGCCTATTCGATGCTTACCGGCTGATGACGGTAAACTCCATTCGTCATTTGGTGGTGACTTCCCCAGACTCGCAACAAGTGATAGGGTTATTGGCGCTCAAAAATGTCCTGACTGAAATTGAAACTGCGTATTGTAGCGAGCTGGAAAAAGTCTTAGTACAACGTGATATTGCACTGCAAAAATCGGAGAAAAATCTTTATCTAGCTAACCGCATTATTGATGCCTCTCTCGATGGCATCATGATCACCAAAAGTTCAGGAGAAATAATCCAGATCAACCCCGCGTTTAGCGCACTTACCGGTTACAAAGATTACGAAGTGCTGGGGAAAAATCCAAGCATATTAAGTTCTGGGCTACATGATGAATCTTATTACCAAAGCATGTGGCAAACGCTTAGAGATAAGGGGGTGTGGCAGGGCGAGATATGCAACCGTAAAAAGAGTGGTGAAATTTATGTTGAATGGCTCACAATTATTGAGATCAAAGAGCCGTACAGTGACGACATGCTCTACGCAGCCATTTTTAGCGATATTACGGAGCGTAAAAATGCTGAAGAAAAAATTGCTCGCTTAGCCTATTTTGATGAATTGACTGGGCTGCCTAATCGCCGCTTATTTTACGACAGACTCTCTATGGCATTGGCATCAGCGCACCGCTATAAACAAAAACTCAGTGTGATGTTTATAGATTTAGACCGCTTTAAGGAAGTGAATGACTCTCTTGGCCACAGCGCCGGAGATGAGTTATTGGTACAGGTTAGCGAGCGGATAAAGTCTATTCTAAACGAAGGTGACACGTTAGCGCGACTTGGTGGCGACGAATTTGTCGTGTTACTGAGTGAAGTGAATGGCATGTCGGAGGTCATTGAGTTTGCTGACCAAATGTTGATGGCATTATCGAGCCCCTTTCAACTTGGTGATATGCAGGTGGCTGCGACGGCCTCGATGGGGGCTGCTATTTATCCCGAAGATGGTCATGACACGGAAACATTGCTTAAACACGCCGATGTTGCTATGTATCGCTCCAAAGAAGTCGGGCGTAATTCCTTTCAGTTATTCGAAGCTTCGATGAATGCACGTTCATTTGAGCGTTTGTCCATGCTAAGCCGTTTTCAGAATGCCTTAGAAAATGATGAGTTTGAACTGCATTTTCAACCCTTGCAGTGCTTAACCAGTAGTCGTATTTCCAGTGTTGAGTGTTTGCTGCGATGGCGCGACCCAAATCTTGGGATGATCTCGCCGGCTCAATTTATTCCACTCGCAGAGGAGCTTGGGCTTATTATTCGCTTAGATCAGTGGGTAATAGATAAAGCTTGTCAGCACTTGGCTAAATGGCAACGCGCAGGTATTGAAATTAGGCGCTTGGCGATTAATATTTCGGCATCACATGTCACTCATGGGGATCTTTATCAATGTGTCGCGCAGGCATTAAAAAAGCATAACGTAGAAGGTAAGTATCTTGAGCTTGAGCTTACTGAAAATAGCTTTATCGGTAATCTGCTTGAGGCTAAGTATACCTTGAAAAAACTCAAGGAGCTGGGTGTAAAACTGGCGATTGATGACTTTGGAACAGGGTATTCTGCGCTCAGTTACTTGGCGAAACTGCCCATCGACATCCTAAAAATAGATGCTAGTTTTATTGCGAAAGTGCCCGATGAATATGGCAACAGCGAAATTGTTTCGGCAATTGTGGCGATGGCTAAGGCGCTAAACCTGCAGGTTGTAGCTGAGGGCGTAGAAAAGCCTGTACAGAAACGTTACCTGCGCAAGCTAGGCTGCCATACAATACAAGGTTACGTCTTCTGTAAGCCACTTACAGAAGACGATTGGCATGCATTTTATTCGTCAGAGAAGGTGATTTCGTAGGAGGTAAACTTACGGATATTGATCACGCCATTATCAAAAATAAGGTATTGGCCTTTGATCCCTTCAAGCACGCCTGATACTACAGGGTCTTTATCAAAGTTAAACGAGCTGATTTTGCTCGGGTGCTGCTCTACAGGGAAGGTGAGATCAACCACTTTCTCGTCCAGCACTTCAATGGCGGTTGCACCAAAGAGTTCAGCAAGCTCGTCGAGCCTTGCTTGGATCTCGGGAATAAGCTTAGCGGCTTCGGCTTTGAGGTCTATTTCAGGATTGATGCCTTTGAGCATATTGCGCCAGTTAGTCTTATCGGCAATAAACTGAGCCAGCGCCACTTCCACTAATCCTGACTGGTGACGGGTTTGCACCTTAAAAATCGGCAGTGCTTGCGTTGCGCCTTGATCTACCCAACGCGTTGGGATCTGCGTATGACGAGTGATCCCAACTTTAAGACCTGAGGTATTGGCTAAGTACACATAGTGCGGGATCATACAGTTCTCTTCGCCCCATTGGGGTTCACGACAGGTACCTTGATCATAGTGGCAGGTCTCTGGCTTCATAATGCACATGTCGCAGCTAGCGAGCTTTTTCATACACACGAAACAGTGGCCTTGCGAATAGCTCTTTTTGGTTTTTTTACCACAGCTACTGCAAAATATATTGCCGGTGAAGGTAAGGGTAACTGGTTTACCAAAGTAATCGTTGAGCGATACTAAGTTATCACCCACGGGTAATTGATATTGAATAGGCTCAACAAGCGCTGATTTCAACTTGCTGAGTGTACCTTGTACTTGCATCTTTGCCCCTAAAAATGCTCATAAAAGGGTAGGATACCATTACAAACTTAGAAACGCAGTGTGTAAAAATGAAAAAGGCCAGCGTCAAGCTGGCCTTGCAAAGCTTAACGCGAATTAGCTTTCGCGTGCGATTGCGCGATATGCGATATCTGTGCGGTACTCTACGCCATCCCAGTGAATGTCTTTCACTAGAGAGTAGGCACGTTTTTGCGCTTCGGTTACCGTGTGGCCAAGGGCCGTTGCACATAATACTCGACCACCAGCGGTGACTACATGCTCGCCATCTTGCTTAGTACCAGCATGGAACACCTTTTCACCTTCAGGGTAGTTCACTTGAAGACCTGAAATAGCGTCACCCTTAGGGTAGTTGCCCGGGTAGCCACTAGCTGCAAGCACAACACCAACAGCAGCTCGCGGATCGAATTCAATCGATGTTTGATCAAGCTCTTCACGGTTTGCCGCTTCAATCAGCTCAACTAAATCAGATTGTAGGCGTAACATGATAGGTTGTGTTTCAGGGTCGCCAAAGCGGCAGTTATACTCGATAACTTTTGGTGTGCCGTCCGCTGTGATCATTAAACCTGCGTATAGGAAACCTGTATAAGGGTGGCCTTCTTTAGCCATACCTTCAACCGTTGGATTGATCACTTCGGCCATAATGCGGTCATGAATATCTGGCGTGACTACAGGAGCTGGAGAGTATGCACCCATACCACCTGTATTTGGGCCTTTATCACCATCGTATGCACGTTTGTGATCTTGGCTGGTGGCAAAAGGAAGTACATTTTTGCCGTCTACCATGACGATGAAAGAGGCTTCTTCACCTTCTAAAAACTCTTCAATAACCACGCGGCTGCCTGCTTCACCAAAAGCATTCCCCGCAAGCATATCGCGGATAGCTTCTTCCGCTTCCGCTTCGGTCATTGCCACGATGACCCCTTTACCAGCAGCAAGACCATCAGCCTTAACGACGATAGGTGCACCTTGCGCTTTCAAGTAGGCAAGCGCAGGCTCAATTTCTTCAAACGTTTGATAAGCCGCTGTTGGAATATCGTGACGTGCTAAAAAGTCTTTAGTAAACGACTTTGAACCTTCCAACTGTGCTGCCGCTTGAGTAGGTCCAAAAATAGCTAAGCCTTCTTCACGGAAACGGTCAACTACACCGATAACCAGTGGCGCTTCAGGGCCAACAATGGTTAATTGCACATTGTTTTCTTTAGCAAAGACGACTAAGGCATCGATATCTTCAACGCCGATAGCCACGTTTTCGAGTTTAGGCTCAAGCGCAGTACCTGCGTTACCTGGTGCTACAAAAACCGTTTTTACAGATGGGTTTTGTGCGGCTTTGAACGCAAGCGCATGCTCACGTCCACCGCTGCCAATGACTAGTACATTCATGGCGAAATTTTCCTATTAAAGCTTTTTGAATTTTAAGGTCATGCGGTCGCTTTCCCCAATCGCTTTATATTGCGCTGCTTTTTCATCACCTAGCGCTAAGCGAGGTGGCAGAGTCCAGACACCTTTCGGGTGATTGGCGCTGTCTAGCGGGTTGGCGTTAATGTCGCTGCTTGCAACTAATTCAAACCCAGCTTGCTTGGCGATATCAACAACATAACTTTGCTTCATATAACCTGACGACTTTTGATCCTCAAGTTGACGGTGCTCAGGCAGACGGTGTTCAACCACACCTAAAATACCACCTGGTTTCAGTGCCTTATTAAACGCGTTGAACGCGCTAAGTACACCTTCATCCCCTTTACCCATGTACCAGTTATGCACATTACGGAAGGTAAGTACCACGTCTGCACTGCCTTGTGGCGCAATATTGCTGTGTGTCATTGGTGCAAATTCCGTGATCTTTACTTCACTATAGTCTGGGTTGGTTGCTACTTTTTCTTTGTAGCTTTTTAATGAGCGTTGATAGTAGCCAACATCTGAATCAGCAGGGAAGTGCGCTGCATAATAGGTGCCTTGACCTTTAACCAGGGGCGCTAAAATCTCGCTATACCAGCCACCACCAGGTGCAATTTCTACCACGGTCATTGATGGTTCAATGCCAAAAAAAGCAAGCGTTTCACTTGGATGGCGATACTGGTCTCGGGCTCTATTTTTCTCAGCTCGATTGTCGCTAGCAACGGCTTTTGCAATCGCACTTGGTACTGCTTGGCTGGAGTTGGATTCTGTCGCGTTGCAGCCCACTAAAGTGGTAAACACTGCCGCAGCGATAAGAGATTTCATACCTAGATTCATCGTTAGCTTCCTTCATTCTGTTATGATTATGCTGTAGCCAGAATACTGGAAATTAGCTGAAACAAAAAGCGCGAAACTCATAAGTTTCGCGCTTTATTGATTAATGGCGGAAGTGGCGCATGCCGGTAAACACCATTGCCATTCCCGCTTCATCAGCGGCGGCAATCACCTCTTCATCACGCATTGAACCACCCGGCTGGATAACCGCGGTGATACCTGCAGCTGCAGCAGCGTCAATGCCATCACGGAATGGGAAGAACGCATCAGAAGCCATCACAGAACCTGGTACTTCTAGGTTTTCGTCGGCGGCTTTGATCCCTGCAATTTTTGCAGAATATACGCGGCTCATTTGACCAGCGCCTACACCAATAGTCATCCCATCACGGGCGTAAACAATCGCGTTAGACTTAACAAATTTAGCGACTTTCCAGCAGAACAGTAGATCTTTTAGTTCTTGCTCTGTAGGTTGACGTTTTGAAACCACCTTAAGGTCGTCCAAACCAACCATGCCTTGGTCACGATCTTGTACTAAGATACCGCCATTAACACGCTTAATATCAGTACCTGTGGTTTTGTTTGACCACTGGCCACATTCTAGCAAGCGTACATTTTGCTTCGCAGCAACGATTTGTGCGGCTTCTTCTGATACGCTAGGCGCGATGATAACTTCAACAAACTGACGCGCTACGATGGCCTCCGCAGTATCGCCGTCTAGCTCTCGGTTAAAGGCGATGATACCACCGAAGGCAGAAGTTGGGTCGGTCTTAAATGCGCGGTCATAGGCGGCAAGAATATTGTCATCTACTGCAACACCACAAGGGTTTGCGTGTTTTACGATAACACAAGCCGGCTTATCAAACTCTTTAACACACTCAAGTGCTGCATCGGTATCAGCGATATTGTTATAAGACAGCGCTTTACCTTGAAGTTGTTTAGCCGTCGCGACGGATGCTTCTTCTATGTTGTTTTCAACATAGAAAGCAGCGTCTTGATGCGAGTTTTCACCGTAGCGCATATCTTGCTTCTTAGTGAATTGCATATTGATAGTGCGAGGGAATTTGGTTTCCTCTGCTGCTTCTTCCGTATAATCCGGAACCATTTTACCGAAGTAGTTCGCAATCATGCCGTCATACTGTGCGGTATGCTCATAGGCCGATATAGCAAGGTCGAAACGTGTCTTGTATGTTGTAGAGCCAGAGTTCGCCTTCATTTCTTCAATGACACGGCTGTAGTCATTCGCATTTACAACAATGGTCACATCTTTGTGGTTTTTAGCCGCAGCACGAACCATAGTTGGACCACCAATATCGATGTTTTCGATTGCATCTTCTAGGCTACAGTCAGCTTTCGCAACAGTTTGTGCGAAGGGGTATAAGTTGACTACTACCATATCGATTGCTGAAATATTGTTTTCAGTCATGACGTCTTCGTCTTGACCGCGACGTCCTAAGATACCGCCGTGCACTTTTGGGTGAAGCGTTTTAACGCGACCATCCATGATTTCTGGGTGGCCAGTGTAATCAGATACTTCTGTTACTTTAATGCCGTTGTCTGCAAGTAGTTTGCAAGTACCGCCGGTTGATAAAATTTCTACGCCTTGAGCTGCAAGAGCTGTGGCGAATTCAACGATACCGGTTTTATCTGACACGCTTAGTAGGGCGCGACGAATTGGACGATGTATATCCATGATGGTTCAGGTTTCCTCAATGATTAGTTAAGGGCTAGCTTAGAAAGCCGGTATTTTAGCGCATTATTGTTAAGATGACGATGTTAAAAGGCGAGATAAACATGAGAAAAGTGCGATATGAAAAGGATAAATGTCCGCTAGCTGCTGAATTTTAAACAATAAAAAAGCACCCGAAGGTGCTTTTTTATCAACTAAATTTTACCAGCAGTACTTAGTTCATGCCGTATTTTTTTAGCTTCTTGCGAAGTGTGCCACGGTTGATACCTAAAAGGATCGCTGCACGAGTCTGGTTACCACGAGTATAAGTCATAACCTCTTCAAGTAGAGGTGCTTCAAGCTCAGAAAGAACTAACTCATAAACGTCTTGTACGTCTTGACCATTAAGCTGCTTTAGGTAGTGATGTACAGCTTTTTTAACTGCATCGCGCAAAGGTTGCGGTTTCTCTTGTGACTGAACATGAGCGTTAGTAATAAATGGAGAAGTCACATTTTGTTCGAACATCGTTATGTCTCTTTCTTAGTTAGCCTGAAGGATGAATAAATTCATTCACCCTAATGTTTCAAAATAGTCTTCTAATGCCTCGATTTGCGCTTCTGGCGTCTCCAAGGCATTGAATACTCGCCTAAATTGACCTTCTTGGTCATGGGCCTGCAAATACCAAGATACATGCTTGCGTGCGATGCGCGCTCCCATTGGCTCACCATAGAATTGATGGAGATTTACTAAGTGCTCCATCAATATTGCTCGAACCTCTGCTATTTCAGGTTCTGGCAAATGTTCACCGGTTCGCAAATAGTGGTCTATTTCTCGGAAAATCCAAGGACGACCTTGGGCGGCTCGACCAATCATAATGGCATCTGCGCCCGTGTATTCCAGCACCTGCTTCGCTTTTTCAGGAGACGTAATGTCACCGTTTGCTACCACAGGAATAGATACTGAACGTTTAATTTCTCTGATCGTGGCGTATTCAGCTTCGCCCTTGTACATACATGCTCTTGTACGGCCATGCACGGCTAGCGAAGCAATGCCTCGACGTTCAGCTATGCGAGCAATCTCAACACCGTTACGATTGTCTGTGTCCCATCCTGTACGGATTTTTAACGACACAGGTACGTCAACGGCAGCAACCACAGCAGTTACGATTTCGTCAACCAACTCTGGATATTGCAACAATGCTGAGCCTGCAAGCTTCTTGTTCACTTTCTTAGCGGGGCAGCCCATATTGATATCTATGATCTGCGCACCGTTTGCGACATTAAATTGTGCTGCTTGCGCCATCAACTCAGGATCTGCTCCTGCGATTTGTACCGAGCGAATGCCCGATTCACCGCTGTGATCCATGCGATTTTGCGACTTATCGGTTTTCCACACTTTTGGATTTGAAGACAACATTTCTGATACCGCAAGCCCCGCACCTAGACGTCGACACAGTTGTCGAAACGGTCTGTCGGTGATCCCAGCCATTGGTGCTACGATAAGATTGTTTTCAAGTTGGTATGGACCAATACGCACTACAGTTTAATCCGCCTTACCTCAAGGGGCGCTAAGTTTACGGTTTTTTTCGCAAAAATCAAAGGTTATAAATTGAACATAATTGCTTTTTTTTTGAACTTTATGGGTTGACATTTGATAACAACCTGAGAGCCCAGATAATTTGCACGAAATTTATGCAAAAACAATTTTAAAGGTACAATTTGAGCCGAAAATTTAAGCTGTGAAAAATGCGTAAAGCCTGTTAATTACAGGCTTTACCAGTTAAAACTTACTAACTTTCATTGACTCGCTGATACTTTTGTCAGCGTTACGTTAGCAGCCTTATTTTTTCACACCGCTGACGCGCGTCCATTCACCCTGTTGGGCAATGTTGTCTAGCTTTAAAAATGGTGCGTAAACATCCGCAACGGATTGCGCTTGCTCTTCTAAAATACCAGACATGGCGATGGCGCCTTTGTCGCCCAAGAAGCCGAGAATGATTTCGTGTAGCTCTCTCAGCGGCTGTGCAAGAATATTAGCAACAACGATATCAGCACTGAATTGCGGCTGATTTTCAGGTAAATACACTTCTAGCTTATCTGCAACGCCATTACGCTCGGCATTATCGCGGCTTGCGATAAGCGCTTGTGGATCGATATCAATACCAATCACACGCTCAGCGCCTAATTTGATTGCTGCAATGCCTAAAATCCCAGAGCCACAGCCAAAATCAACGACCGTTTTGCCACTGAGGTCTTGTTGTTCTAGCCACTGCAGGCAAAGTGCGGTTGTGGCATGGGTACCAGTACCAAATGCAAGGCCTGGATCTAGTAACACATTGACAGCATTGGGATCTGGCACATCACGCCAGCTTGGGCAGATCCATAATCTCTCGCCAAACTTAATTGGGTGGAAATTATCCATCCACTCGCGTTCCCAGTCTTTGTCTTCTAGCTGTTCAAGCTTGTAGTTTAACGGTTTGTCATATTGTGACTGGACAAAGTCAACGACTGCTTGCATATCATGGTTCGCTTCAAATAAACCAATCACCGTTGTTTCAGGCCATAAGATGACTTCGCCAGGTTTTGGTTCGTAAACGGGATTGTTTTTACTATCCATGAATGTGACAGACGGACAACCGACATCCATAAGCATATCGCTTAAAGCATCGGCATCGGCTTTATCTGAATAAATTCGGATTTGGATCCAAGCCATGTGTGTATACCTATTTAATCCAATTAATATAAAAAAGGCCGCTGAATAGCGGCCTTAATCTTATTTGCTACTTTTTAGCCTTTAACGTCTAAAAAGCTCTTTAATAGATCTGAGCGAGAAGGGTGGCGCAACTTACGTAGCGCTTTAGCTTCAATCTGACGAATACGCTCACGTGTTACATCAAACTGTTTACCCACTTCTTCTAACGTGTGGTCTGTATTCATATCGATACCGAAACGCATACGTAGTACTTTAGCTTCACGAGCAGTAAGGCCTGCCAGCACTTCGTTGGTTGCGCCACGAAGACTTTCCATCGTTGCTGAATCAATCGGCGACTCAATAGTAGTGTCTTCGATAAAGTCACCAAGATGTGAATCTTCATCATCACCAATTGGCGTCTCCATTGAGATTGGCTCTTTGGCGATCTTTAACACTTTGCGGATCTTGTCTTCAGGCATCATCATACGCTCTGCCAATTCTTCAGGACTTGGCTCACGGCCCATCTCCTGTAGCATTTGACGAGAGATACGATTCAGCTTGTTGATCGTTTCAATCATATGCACTGGAATACGGATAGTTCTTGCCTGATCCGCAATCGAGCGTGTAATCGCCTGACGGATCCACCAAGTTGCGTATGTTGAAAACTTATAACCACGACGGTATTCAAATTTATCAACCGCTTTCATCAGACCGATGTTACCTTCTTGGATCAGATCCAAGAACTGCAGACCACGGTTGGTATACTTTTTAGCGATTGAAATTACAAGACGTAAGTTCGCTTCAACCATCTCTTTCTTCGCCCGGCGAGCTTTTGCTTCACCAATGCTCATGCGACGGTTGATGTCTTTAATACGCTCAATGCTAAGACCAGTGCTATCTTCAAACGCTTTAAGCTTGTTAACACAACGCTCGATTTCAGGTTTTACTTCAGCAAGTTTTGCCGAGTGTTTTTCACCTGATGCAATTTCAGCGTCGATCCATGCGGTATCGGTTTCGTTGTTAGCAAAGTGCTTAACAAAAACCTTTTTTGGTACCTTGGCAATCTGAACTGCTTGCTTCATGATGATGCGTTCTTGAACACGCACTTTGTCCATCATGTCGCGCATGTTATTTACCATTCGGTCGAACTGCTTAGGAACTAACTTGAAAGTACGGAAGTGATCGCCGATTTCCTGAATTGCAGCTTTCGCATCTGGGTGCGAACGACCTTTACTTTCAAAAATTTCTCGCGCTTTATTGTACAGCGTACGAAGTTGTTCAAAATGCTCACGAGCTTCTTCAGGATCCGGACCTGAATCGCCTTCTTCTGAATCGTCATCGTCATCATCTTCATCATCATCTTCGTCATCTAAGTCTTCATCACTTAGCTCAGAACCGATGTGTGTTGCTGAAATTGGTGCTTCGTCTTCCTCGATAGCATTAGGGTCAAAGAAACCAGAAACAATGTCGCTTAGGCGCATTTCTTCTGCTTCGTACTTGTCCCATTGCTCTAGAAGGTAAGTAATAGCTTCAGGGTATTCTGCAACAGAAATCTGTACTTGGTTGATCCCTTCTTCAATACGCTTAGCGATTTGGATTTCGCCTTCACGAGTTAGAAGTTCAACCGTACCCATTTCACGCATATACATACGAACAGGGTCAGTTGTGCGGCCAATTTCTTTTTCTACTGTTGCTAAAGCCGCAGCCGCTGCTTCCGCAGCATCCTCATCTGTTGTTGTTTCTTGCATCATCAACTCATCAGCATCAGGCGCATTTTCAGAGACCTGAATACCCATATCGTTGATCATGCTGATGATATCTTCTACCTGATCTGAGTCTATGATGTCTTGTGGAAGATGATCGTTAACTTCTGCAAAAGTTAAATAACCTTGCTCTTTACCTTTCTGAATCAGAAGTTTGAGTTGTGACTGAGGAGATTGATCCATAGAGAAATTTGCTTCCACTCTGAAAAGTTGATACAACAGGCGCCAGCTATTTAACAGCTAAATTTTGATGACGCAGTGAATAGAACATTATAGCACCGAAAATTGCTATTGACTAGAACTTCTACTGTTTAAGCGCTTGGGTAAGGAGTGCGCATTCTAGCCGCTCATCATTTGTTAGGCCTTCGGTTTTCTCCTTTATTAATAGGGTCTCTAGGCGATAATTTAAACATTGATCTTCAATAAATTGAAAAGTATTTTTAAACTCGTCTTCTAGCCTATCTTCAGCAACGCCATGTTGCCACACCGCAAGCTTTTTCAAGGCATCGAATTCAGCTTGGTCGCGATAATGTTCAAGTAACTGCGCTGTGTTTATTTGCGGGTTATCGTGACATAACATTTGTAAGCTCAGCAGCAGTTGAATACCCGGGATCGCCATTTCACCGAGTTCAGGCATGTACTCAACTGTTTGCGCAAGCTGTGGATGTTGGAGCAGTAAGCCAATTGCTCGGCGCATCGGTGTGACTTTAAATTGGCGCTCAATTTTATTCTGCTGTTTGTTACTTGCTAATTTAGCACTAAGTTGCTCACGAGTACGACCAATTAACCTGGCTAAGGTGGTTAACAAACTCTCTTGGTAGTAGTCACTGGGTATTTTGCTAATGAGTGGAATGGCATCGGTAAGTAGCTTAGATTTACCTGCATCATTTGTAAGGTCGCATTGCTCGCGTAATTTCGTAAACAATACTTGCGTATAATCGGTTGCCGTTTCCAGCCGCGCTTCAAAGGCGTCTTTGCCTTCTTGCTGTACTAATGAGTCTGGATCTTCACCATCAGGTAAAAAGACAAACTGTAGTGATTTACCATCTTTTAAGTTAGGTAGAGCATGGTCAAGCGCACGCCAAGCTGCATCACGGCCAGCTCTGTCACCGTCGTAGCAGCATATCACTCTGTCGGTATTACGAAACAAAGTTTGCATGTGTTCAGCGGTGGTTGCAGTGCCTAATGCGGCAACGGCGTAATCAATGCCTTTTTCTGCTAAGGCAACGACGTCCATATAGCCTTCCACAATCAACACTTTATCTAATTGCTTATGCGCTTGTTTAGCTTCATAAAAACCATAAAGTTCGAAACTTTTATGGAAAATGCGTGTTTCAGGCGAGTTTAGATATTTAGGGCCTTGATCTGCACCCATTATCCTTCCGCCAAATGCGATGACACGACCACGTTTATCACGAATAGGGAACATCAAGCGATCGCGGAAGAAGTCAAATTGGCGGCCAGCTGACTTTTCTGATGCTAACTTTAAATCAAGTAGCTGTTGTTTGTGCTCAGGCTTGCGGGCTATTTGATTACACAATGACTCCCACTCAGGTGGTGCATAACCAATCATAAACTTTTGTACAGTTTCGCCACTCAGGCCGCGGCCTTTTACGTAGTCAATTACTTGAGTGGCATTGCTATGGTGTTTTAACTGATGCTGGTAAAACTTAGCGGCTTGGAGCATTAAGTCATAGTCAGACTTTTTTTCTTCCATTGAACGCTGCGGCCCTTGTGGGGCGTTTTCGCGTGGTACTTCTAAGTTTAATAGGGCGGCTAGTTCCTCAATAGCATCAACAAACTCAAGCTTGTCGTATTCCATTAAAAAGGAAATAGCGTTGCCATTAGCACCACATCCGAAGCAATGATAAAACTGTTTATCACGTGACACGGTAAATGAAGGCGTTTTTTCATTGTGAAATGGACAGCAGGCTTGATAGTCTTTTCCTGCTTTTTTTAATCCCACACGACCGTCTATGAGCTCGACAATGTCCGCTCTTGCGAGCAAGTCATCAATAAACTGTCTAGGGATTTTGCCTTTCATTTAAGTTCCGAAGTTGTACTAGTGAGTGAGCGCATTATATCAAGTAGCAACGAGAAAAAATCAACTTAATTCAATTAAGGTATTTTATACCAATTAGTCTTAATACTTGCTCAATTTGAAGGAGCAAATCTGACGCTAACTGCGTTAAAAATTTCTCATTTAGAACAACTAAATAGCAAAATTTTTGCCTGATTATCGACAAGATTTTCTCGCCTCAAAATAGATCACTTAATTAAGCAAATTGGTATTACCAGTACTGCATTGATGCACATGACGCCTAAAACGAAGAAACCGAGCACTAGGCTCGGTTCACTTATCAATCATACAATTGTATGTGGGCTTAAGCGGTAAGTCTTTGCTTAATTAAACCAGAGACTTTACCCATATCAGCACGACCTTCAGCTTCGGCTTTAATCGCACCCATTACTTTGCCCATGTCTTGCATGCCTGACGCACCAGTTTGTGCAATCACGGCATCAATTAGCTCGACAATTTCATCTTCGCTAAGTGGCTTAGGAAGGAATGTCTCAAGTACGCTAATTTCGTTAGCTTCGATATCAGCTAAGTCTTCACGCCCTGCATCTTTATACTGGGTATAAGAATCGCGACGCTGCTTAACCAACTTAACTAAAACCGCAGTAATGCCTGCGTCGTCTAGTGTAGTTTGGTTGTCGATTTCTCGCTGTTTAATTTCAGCAAGTACCGCACGAATCGCGCCAAGACGAAGTTTCTCTTTGGCTTTCATCGCTTCTTTTTGCGCGTCTTTTAGCGTAACTAATAAGCTCATTGATACAAGACCAATACTGATTAGTATAATTTAACGCGACGTGCGTTTTCGCGAGAAAGCTTCTTCATGTGACGCTTAACCGCTGCAGCTTTTTTGCGCTTACGCTCAGCAGTTGGCTTCTCGTAGTGCTCGCGACGACGAACTTCAGAAAGGATACCTGCTTTTTCACATGAACGTTTGAAACGACGTAGTGCAACGTCAAACGGCTCGTTTTCTCTTACTTTAATTACTGGCATTAAAAATTCACCTACCTAATTAATGAGCTTAGCTCTATCTGGCTAAAAACTAGCCAATTGGTTCAAAAATGGTGCGGTATTGTAATCTGAAGCAAGACCGCATGTAAAGCCTAAATTATAGCTAAAAACACCAGCCCTGTCATGTCATACGCTAACGGCTGTTTTTTCATTCTTTATGAGGGAATTTCAGCGCTGATAAAGGCGGCTGATCACTTGTCCTGCATGCTTTTCTTTAATCACTTGCCAATTTTCTGGTGTTTCAGGTTGTGCCTCTTGTTCAAATTCAACGTAGATAAGTGCGTCTTCGCTGAGCCAAGATTGTGACTCAAGTAAGTCACAACAAGGAGTCACAAGCCCTTTGCGAAAGGGTGGGTCAATAAAAACCAAGTCATATTGCTGTTGCTTAAGGTTATTTGCCAGCATGGTTAACGCGTCGGTATTAATGATTTCAACGTTATCTAGTTTGAGTAAAGTTGCATTATTGCTAAGCTGTGTCGCCGCGGTTTTATCCAGTTCGATAAAAGTTCCACTTGCTGCAAAGCGTGAAATAGCCTCAAATCCTAGACTGCCAGCACCGGCAAAGCAATCGAGTACTTTTGCGTCTCTTACGTCCTGCATGAGCCAATTAAAAACGGTTTCTTTCATTCTATCTGTTGTTGGTCTTAATCCCACAACATCATGAACTGGTAACTTGCGACCCTTATACTTACCACTGATCAGGCGGATGAAACCAGACTGTTTGGTATTTGACTTAGGCTTAGATTTTCTCATAGCGACGTAATTTGCTTCTTTATTAAAGGTTCTTGGTGTCAGGATTTTTCATCCTTACGGAACATGGTACACTTGCACGCAATTTTGTCTAAGCACTAAGGTTGCCATCCTCGGCTTGCCTTTCGAGCCCAAAATTAAGTGTGATATCAATCCAAGTAAAAGCAATAAGCTGATGCGGATTGGCGTTTTCGAGTATGGTAGCAAGATCATCAACATTTTGCTTTGGGTTTATGCAATTTATCTAACACGGTCATAAGTGAATATGGGAAAGAAAAACAAATTTTTATCTTGGTTGGGCTTTGGTAAATCCGATAAAGAGCAACAAGAAGCTGAGCGCCAAGAACAGTTAACAAAAGAACAAGCTGAGCGTGAGGAAGCAGAACGCCAAGCAAAATTAGCTCAAGAACAAGCTGAGCGTGAAGAGGCTGAGCGTCAGGCACAACTAGCGAAAGAACAAGCCGAGCGTGAAGAAGCAGAGCGTCAGGTACAACTTGCGAAAGAACAAGCTGAGCGTGAAGAAGCAGAACGTAAGGCACAACTTGCTCAAGAGCAAGCTGAGCGTGAAGAAGCAGAACGTCAGGCACAACAAGCGAAAGAACAAGCCGAGCGTGAAGAAGCAGAACGTCAGGCACAATTAGCTAAAGAGCAAGCCGAGCGTGAAGAAGCAGAACGTCAGGCACAATTAGCTAAAGAGCAAGCTGAGCGTGAAGAAGCAGAACGTCAAGCACAATTAGCGAAAGAGCAAGTTGAACGTGAAGAAGCAGCACGCCAAGCGCAATTGGCTCAAGAACAAGCTGAACATGAGGAAGCAGAACGTCAGGCACAATTAGCTAAAGAACAAGCTGAGCGTGAGGAAGCAGAACGTCAGGCACAACTAGCGAAAGAGCAAGTTGAACGTGAAGAAGCAGAGCGTCAAGCACAATTAGCTAAAGAACAAGCCGAGCGTGAAGAAGCAGAACGTCAAGAACAGTTAGCAAAGGAACAAGCCGATCGTGAAGAAGCGGAACGCCAAGCAAAATTAGCTCAAGAACAAGCTGAGCGTGAAGAAGCAGAACGTCAGGCACAATTAGCTAAAGAACAAGCTGAGCGTGAAGAAGCGGAACGTCAAGCACAACTAGCGAAAGAGCAAGCTGAGCGTGAAGAAGCAGAACGTCAGGCACAATTAGTGAAAGAACAAGCTGAGCGTGAAGAAGCAGAACGTCAAGCACAATTAGCTAAAGAACAAGCTGAGCGTGAAGAGGCAGAGCGTCAGGCACAATTAGCGAAAGAGCAAGTTGAACGTGAAGAAGCAGAGCGTCAAGCACAATTAGCTAAAGAACAAGCCGAGCGTGAAGAAGCAGAACGTCAGGCACAATTAGCTCAAGAACAAGAAAAGCCGAAAAAAGAAGGTTTCTTCTCCCGCCTTAAAAAAGGCTTGTTGAAAACCAAGGCCAATATCGGCTCAGGCTTTGCTTCGGTATTCAAAGGCAAGAAAATCGATGATGAGTTGTTCGAAGATCTAGAAACGCAATTGCTAACGGCTGATATTGGTGTTGAAACCACGATGAAGCTGATAGATAACCTGACTGATGCTGCTGATAGAAAGCAGTTAAAAGACGGTGAAGCTTTATATGATCTAATGAAAAAAGAAATGTCAGAGATCTTAAATACGGCAGAGCAACCGCTTGAGATCCCTGCCGATAAGAAACCTTTTGTTATCTTAATGGTTGGCGTAAATGGCGTTGGTAAAACGACAACAATTGGTAAGCTTGCCAAACAGTTTCAAAGCGAAGGTAAATCTGTCATGTTGGCGGCTGGCGATACTTTCCGCGCGGCTGCGGTAGAGCAGTTACAGGTATGGGGTGAAAGAAACAGTATCCCTGTTGTTGCCCAGCACACCGGAGCTGATTCTGCGTCGGTGGTATTTGATGCCTTCCAAGCGGCTAAAGCGAGAAATATCGATGTATTAATAGCGGATACAGCGGGTCGATTACAAAATAAAGATAACCTAATGCAAGAGCTTGAGAAGATTGCTCGAGTAATGAAAAAGTTAGACCCTGACGCGCCACATGAAGTGATGTTGACGATTGATGCCGGAACTGGTCAGAATGCGATTAGTCAGGTAAAACTGTTTAATCAAGCGGTTGGCTTAACTGGTATCACGTTAACTAAGCTTGATGGTACAGCCAAAGGTGGGGTTATCTTTGCTGTGGCGGATCAGTTTAAGGTGCCAATTCGATATATAGGTGTAGGTGAAGGTATTGATGACTTACGCACCTTTAAGAGTGATGATTTTATCGAGGCTTTGTTCAGTCAAGAATAAATAGAGACATCAGTTGCAATAAAGCGGGCAAATTTGCCCGCTTTATTCGATTGCCGAATTGCTACAATGCCACGGACTGAGCGTCATGGTTAAAATAAGTATAAGAGGCCAACATGATTAAATTTGAGCAAGTGAGCAAAACTTATCCTGGTGGGCACAAAGCGCTGGAAAAAGTTAGCTTTGAACTTGCAAATGGAGAACTCGCATTTTTAACCGGCCACAGTGGCGCTGGTAAAAGTACATTATTAAAGTTGGTTAGCGTGATGGAAAGGCCATCAGCAGGCCGTGTCTACATTAATGGTGTTGATCTCAATACGGTATCTAACCGGCAAGTTCCTTTCGTTCGCCGAGATATTGGGATTATTTTTCAAAACCACCGCCTACTCGAACGTTACAGCATATTTGATAACGTCGCACTACCTTTAGTTATTGAAGGTACTCACCATAAACAGATCACCAAAAGAGTACATGCCGCTTTGGACAAAGTGGGTTTGCTTGATAAAGCAAAGTGCCATCCGAGTGTGTTATCTGGAGGTGAACAGCAACGTGTTGGCATAGCAAGAGCGATTGTTAACTCGCCGCCTTTGCTGCTTGCAGACGAACCGACGGGAAACTTAGACCCAGAACTATCGATGGAAATTCTGAACCTATTTGAAGAATTTAATCGCCGTGGTACATCCGTTCTTATCGCTACTCATGATTTGGGGTTAATAGCACGTATGAAATACCGTAGCTTCACGCTTAATCAAGGACGCATGCTACAAGATCCGCTGGCGGAGGACACGCTATGAGTTTGCTGTTTAAAGGACGAGGAAATCAGGCTGAACAGAGTAAAAAATCGATATTTCATCATTTTTACTTTTTTTGTTTGATGATTATTCGTCAAGGTGTACAGAGCCTTGGGGAAATGTGGCGTACGCCAATGGCCTCTTTAATGACTATTCTAGTTTTGGGACTCAGCCTAACATTGCCCGCGACGCTTTATGTGGTAGTGAAAAATGTACAGCAGGTAAGTAGCGGGTTTAAAGAGGCATCTGAAATATCATTGTTCGTTAAAGATGAAATGACAGAAGCACAGACACAAACCTTGGTGAAGCGGCTTGCACTCTATCCAGAAATAGAAAAAGTAGTACTGATAAGTAAAAACCAAGCTCTGGACGAATTTAAGTCTATGTCTGGCTTTGGTCAGGCGCTTAACTATTTAGAAGAAAACCCGCTGCCTAATGTTGTGCTAGTAACGCCTGTTAGTCGTTTTAGAAAACCACAAGCCGCAACAGAGCTTCTCACTAAACTTGAAAAAGAGCGCGAGGTCGAGTTTGGTAAGCTGGATATTGAATGGCTAGAGCGCCTAAATGCACTACTGGGGTTACTAAAAGAAAGTGTGATCACCGTGGGATTTCTGTTGCTTAGCGCCGTTATCTTGATTATTGGAAATACCATACGCTTATCCATCATGGACAAGAAAGAAGAAATTCAAGTGCTAAAACTGGTGGGAGCGACCAATACCTTTATTCAGGCTCCGTTTCTTTGGACTGGTGTATGGTATGGCATAGTCGGCGGTTTGGTTGCCTTTATCTGTGTTGGCCTTATGTTGTGGTGGCTGGAGTCAGCTGTATCTACGGTTGTTGGGGTATATCAAAGCAACTTTGTGCTTCAGGGAATGGCAGGGAATGAACTTTTAGTGCTACTTGGCACTGCGGTTACTTTAGGGTTTGTTGGCTCTTTTCTTTCTGTACACCGTTATATCAAAGAGATTGAACCTGAAAAGGTGTGATTTAACGCTACAAACACCAATCGACTGCTAAAGTTTAGCAGTCGATTGCCAATTACTATCAGATTTTAGCACTCAAACAATCAGAACTAATTAAATTTAGCACTGTCATAAAAAAATAATATCGTAAAAAGAAGCCTAGTTAATTCAATATTTTTAATATTATTCAATGGTTTATATTTTGTTATTGAAGTTCTTCTAAAAAGGTTGATTTTAAAAATCAGATAAAGTAGATTGCATTTAGCACTCTAGATGTTAGAGTGCTAAATATACACGAAACGGTTTATCACTGAGGTGAAACATGACTAAAGATTTATACGCATTAGCACTAACTGGGCAGCAAAGCGCAAGTGTTGAAGGTTACCTTCAATCTGTAAGCACAATACCTATGCTTGGCGCTGAGGAAGAGAAAAAACTTGCGACACGTCTTCAGGAAGAAGGGGATCTTAACGCGGCTAAGCAACTCATTATGTCTCATTTGAGATTTGTTGCTCACATCGCAAAAAGTTATTCGGGCTATGGCCTACCTCAGGCTGACTTAATCCAAGAAGGTAATATTGGGTTGATGAAAGCAGTAAAGCGTTTTGACCCAAGTGTGGGTGTGCGTCTTGTTTCTTTTGCGGTACATTGGATTAAAGCAGAAATCCATGAATATGTATTAAAGAACTGGCGTATAGTTAAAGTTGCGACGACAAAAGCGCAGCGTAAATTATTCTTCAATCTGCGCAAAAATAAAAAGCGTTTAGGTTGGTTTAACCAAGACGAAGTGACAACGGTTGCAAACGAGCTTGGTGTAAGTGAGAAAGAAGTACGCGAGATGGAGTCTCGTATGGCAGGCCAAGATATGGGCTTTGACCTATCTGCTGATGATGACGAAAGCCAAGCGGGTAACTTCTCTCCAGTACAGTATTTAACAGACACAAGTAGTGACCTTGCCGAAGAAGTTGAGCAAGAGCAGTGGCAAGAGCAGTCACATAATCGCCTATTTGCAGCACTGAAAACGCTTGATGAGCGTTCTCAAGATATCGTGAGTGCACGTTGGCTTGCTGACGAAAAGGCAACGCTACAAGATCTAGCTGAGAAATATAGCGTGTCGGCAGAGCGTGTACGCCAGCTAGAAAAGTCAGCAATGAAAAAGCTGCAAAACGCAATGAGCTAAATTTTGCAAAAATGATAAATCGTGTGTCAAATGCCGCTACTCAGCGGCATTTTTATTTTCTATAAACAGATCAGTATCTTAACTATCATACCTTGAGACTCCTCTGGCAATCTCAAAACTATCATCATTTTGAGCTTACAAGTGTTCGCTTATTTTACTATAATGCGCGAGATTTTAATTCTGGAGTGGTTAAATTGATTGCCATTATACGAATTCTCTTATTAGCAGTGTTTATCATTGTTAGTGGTATTTGCGGATTGTTATTGTGCATTGTGCGTCCTTTTCATGCCAACAATGTGCACACGATAGCCAAATGGTATGGCTATATGTCAAAGTTGATAGGCGTTGAGTTGGTTATTACGCAGCATGCAAATGCCAAGCATGTTGTCCCCGCGATGTATGTTGCAAATCATCAAAATAATTATGATCTCTTTACGCTGCCGGCCGTGGTGCCAAAAAACACCGTCAGCATGGGAAAAAAAAGCTTAAAGTGGATCCCGTTCTTTGGGCAAATGTATTGGCTATCTGGCAACATTTTGATTGATAGAGCTAATCGTTCTAAAGCCTTGGGGACACTGACCAAATCAGCAAAAAAAATCACTGAGTCAAAACTATCGGTTTGGATGTTCCCTGAAGGAACCAGAAGCTATGGTCGCGGTTTGTTGCCATTTAAAACCGGGGCATTTCACACTGCAATGAGCGCCAATGTGCCTATCATCCCAGTATGTATGAGTTCAACGCATGAGCAGATAAAGCTCAATCGTTGGAATAATGGTAAGGTCTATATCGACATGCTAGAACCAGAATATTTAGACCCAGAAGTGCCAGCAAGGGATCACGCTGCTCAGATCCATGCTAAAATGGCTCAAAGAATAGCTGAACTAGATGCAAAAGCGAGATTAAAATAATGGAAAACTGGCGTGAGATAAGTGAAGACATCGTTTCTTCATTGCTAGAAGACGGTTCAAACCCTGAAACGCTTTATGAAGTAGAACATCACTTTGTAAGCGAGGATTTTGACAAGCTGGAAGCAGCAGCATTAGCGGCATTTAAATTGGGCTATGATGTTGAAGAACCTGCAGAGCTAGAGCTCGAAGACGGCGGTAAAATTTGGGGCTTTGATGTTGTAGTAGAAGCCGAACTGGATACCGACGTTATCATGGAAGACGTAGACAAGTTAGAAAAGGTTGCACTAGACGCTGGCGTTGAATACGACGGCTGGGGAACTTATTTCCAAGAATAGCAACTGTATAAAACCCAGCATGTATATGGTGTTGGGTTTCCCCTTCTGCAACACTTCATAAATACCTCAAATTAAATCACTTAATTAAGTAAACTGGTATAACAAGCGTTTCTGAGTGGTTGTAATTTCACCATACCTTTGTGTGAATTTAATCTGAATAGATGGTGTTTCACCTCATTCAATGGTATTAATATTCATTGGCTAACTACGTAGTGTAAGCGATTCATGCAGATTGTCCTCCCCATTGAAGATCTTAGACCAGGAATGTTTGTGGATAATGTTCACAAGCATAAGTCTGACACGGGCATTAAGATCAAATCTCGGGGAATGGTCAGAGATGAAGCCATCATTCAAAAACTGATTGATAAAGGGGTACTGGAGCTCACTATAGACTTTACGCAGAGCGATATTCCTGTACCACAGAAATACCAGCAGCCAGCAGAACCGGTCACTGAAGCACCACAAGCCCCTGAAAAACCTGCCGCCAAAAATAGCATGGATGGCAGTCTTTCCACCGCTCGCAGCAAGCCAAAATCCAAAGCCAAAACGGTGAGTAAAGAACAAACTTTGCAGCAAGAGTTTGCGGTTGCGATGCAAAAGTTTGAAAAAAATAACCGTCAGATCCAAAGCCTCTATGGAGATGTAACATCGGGTTTGAAGGTTGATATGAGCCTCATCAATGAGGTAAGTAAAGACATCGTAGATTCGGTACTGCGTAATTCAAATGCGATGGCGATTTTAACTCGGATCAAAGACAAAGATGCCTACAATTGGCGTCATATGACCAATTGCGCAATTCTGATCACCGTATTTGCGAAGCACCTCGGTTTGCAACATCACATTATTGAACAGTTAGCCATGGGGGCGATGTTGCATGACATTGGTCACGCTAAGCTACCGCAGGGGCTGATCAATAAGCCGGGTAATTTTACCGATCTTGAGTATCGTGCGGTAAAAAAACATGTGGCACAGTCGTTAGGGTTGAGTAAAGGAGAGTCTGGGATCACGCCAATCATGCTGGACATGATCATCAACCATCATGAACGCTTAGATGGTACAGGCTATCCCAGAGGGATTAAAGACGACGCACTCAGCACTGCGGCAAGAATGATGGCGATTGTGGATGTATACGACGCCATAACCTCAGATCAGCACCACAAAGAGGCTGATGAGCCTATTAATGCATTACGCTTTTTGCTGTCGAGTAAAAAGCAATTTGATCCTATTTTAGTGCAGCGTTTTATTAAGTGTATGGGGGTTCACCCCGTAGGAACTATTGTTAAACTGACCAACGAGCGATTAGGATTGGTACTAGAAGGCAATAAACATGCACCCACCGCGCCTCTTGTACGAGTGTTTTACAATACCAAACATCTCCACCATGTTACGGCAAAAGATTTGGATTTAAGCGAGTCAGACATCAAAGTGATCGCAAGTGTTAGGCCGCTTGATTATCAAATTAACCTCTCACGATTGCTAAGAGATCAATTATTGATTTAAGGTTTGGATTGCGCGACTGGGAAGAAAGCGTTTTTACAGCGTCTTTTGAGGTTTTGCCATCTAGCAGAGAGCATCGCGCCAGTCATACAGCTTGCCATCATTAATACCCACAGTAATGTTCCTTTTTCCGAATGTAACGCTGCACAGCTTAGCAGCAATGATAGTAGCGCTGCGACAATAGCCCCTAGCCAGTATTGACTGACCGGGTTATCGCATTCTCCCGCGTGGCGACAGGCACAGTAGTTTGCTTTACACAGGCAATATACGCTGAGACCGCAAAATACCAAAGCGCAAACGATTAATGCTATCGACATGTTGTTCTCCTTGGCACGATTAGCACACAGAATGACTCCTACTCAGATTGAAGAGTGTATATAAGGTATGAAGGTACGTCAATGATATTGGTAATTATTATCATTTGATAATCAATCTCATCCGATGAGTTTATAAAGTGCGTAATTTGTTCGTTATATGTTCACTTAATCAACGAAAAGTCGCAAAAAAGGAGATTTCTACTCCACTTTTAGGTAGGGTGTCATGAATTTATTATTCTGCCAATTTGGTGGGTGTGTGGCATAGCTGGATATTGGCTAGGTGAGCAAGGTCAAAGTGAGGCTACGCAGTTTTACTCGAATTGGTTTTTTTAACCATTACTCAGAGAAATGGTTAGTTCACAGGGGATTAGAGTATGAACAAAGTATTATTAGGTCTTATCGCATCAGGTGCGATTTTATCGTCATCACAAGCACTAGCTGCCGCCTTCCAACTTGCGGAACAAAACGTATCTGGCCTTGGTCGTGCTTATGCGGGTGAAGCATCTGCAGCCGACGATGCGTCAGTGGTAGCGCGTAACCCTGCATTGATGGGTAAGCTATCGGGCACGCAATTATCAGTAGCAGCTATGTATGTTCAACCGGACGTAAGCCTGACGGGAACAGGTACTAGCAATGGTATCCCTGCGTCAGCGTTAAATGACAATAGTATTGCACCAAGTGCTATTATTCCTGCTATTTATGCAACACACAAATATAATGACCAATGGTCGATTGGTGCAGGTATTTATTCACAGTTTGGCTTATCTACTGAATTCGATAAGGATTACGTTGCTGGCCAAATCGCGGGTGAAACTGAAATTAAGACTGTTAATTTAGGTATTTCTGCTGCTTACCAAATTGATGAGCAATGGAGCGTAGCGTTTGGTATTAATGAAGTTTATGCCGATGCTAAAATCGTCCGTAACCTTGGTGCGACAACGACAGGTTTGCCAGCAAGTACTCAAGCAGTACATTTAGAAGGTGACGATTATGGCTTTGGTTGGAACCTAGGCGTTGCTTATCAAATTGATGAAAACAACCTAATCGGCTTTCATTACCGCAGTGAAACAGATATCACATTTGATGGTCACTTTAGTAACGACTTACCAGCAGCGATGGGCGGCTTGAATGGCGCGTCACTACCAGGTTCAGTAGATGTAACGTTACCTGCGATCGCTGAGATCTCAGGTTCTCATAAACTAAACCAAGAAACCTCACTACACTACAGCGTACTTTGGACCGGCTGGAATAGTTTTGATGAACTTGAAGCTGTAGTTGGTAGCGCAGGTTCAGTATTCACTAAAGAAGAGAATTTCTCTAATTCATTACGTTTTGCAGTTGGTGCTGACTATCAGCTTAGTAATGCGGTGAAACTACGTGCAGGTATGGCGTATGATGAGTCACCAGCGGATGAAAACCATCTGTCTATCTCAATTCCTGATACAGACCGTACTTGGTACTCATTTGGTGCGGAGTATACACTTGCTAACCAAGCAACTGTAGATTTCGGGATCAGTGTTTTAAGAGGTAAAACACAAACTTTCACTGAAGCTGACAGATTCAGTGAGTGGGGCTATCGCTCTAAAGGTCATGCGATGATCTTTGGTCTTCAGTATAACCACAAGTTCTAATTGTAAGAGAACATTAAAAAAGCGGCTTTTAGCCGCTTTTTACTTTCTATAGCATAGATTTAAGTTGATATAGCAAAGCATGAGCTTGCTTCGGTGTCATATCATCGGGATCCATATCTGCAAGTAGCGCTTCAACCTCAGAAGGCTCATTGGCAAGCATTAAGCTCTGCTGTACAGGCGCGGCAACATGAACAGGCTTATCGCCAACGACACTCTGATGTTGCTCTAACAAAGCGAGTTTCTGTTTCGCCAACTTAATCACCGCTTTTGGCACACCGGCAAGACTTGCTACCTGTAAACCAAAACTCTTACTTGCAGCCCCTTCCATCACGGTGTGTTTGAAGGCAATGGTATCGTTATGTTCAACGGCATCCAAATGCACATTAACAAGGCCTGCTTGTTGCTCAGCCAATTCGGTTAACTCAAAATAATGAGTAGCAAACAGTGTTTTTGCTGCAATTTTGCTGGCGAGATAATCCGCTGTCGCATAAGCGAGTGATAAACCGTCATAGGTGCTTGTCCCGCGACCAATTTCGTCCATTAGCACCAATGATTGGGCGGTTGCATTGTTTAAAATGGTTGCAGTTTCGGTCATTTCAACCATAAAGGTTGAGCGCCCAGAGGCAAGGTCATCACTTGCACCAATGCGAGTAAAAATACGATCGACAATTCCGATGGTGGCTGCGCTTGCCGGTACATAGCTGCCAATATGCGCCATCAACACAATTAACGCGGTTTGACGCATATAGGTCGATTTACCACCCATATTTGGCCCAGTGATAATGAGCATTTTACGTTCATCGTTGAGTTTTACTGGGTTGGCAATGAATGGCTCTTTACTTACTTGTTCTACGACTGGATGGCGACCATCCACTAAATCAATTTCAGTGCCTTCGGTAAGCGTGGGCTTGCAATAGTCTAGTGTCTGAGCACGTTCTGCTAAGGTGTTTAGTACGTCCAAATCCGCAAGTGCTGCTGCCATTACTTGCAATTGTTCAATATAAGGTGCAATGAGTTCAAAGAGCTCTTCATATAGTCGCTTTTCAAGTGCTAGTGCTTTCGATTGGCTTCCAAGCACTTTGTCTTCATGCTCTTTTAGCTCAGGAATAATATAGCGTTCGTTATTTTTCAGTGTTTGTCTGCGAATGTATTCCGCAGGCACTAAGTGCGAATTGGCGCGGCTGATCTCAATATAAAATCCATGAACGCGGTTATACCCAATTTTTAATGTCGAGATCCCTGTGCGTTCGCGCTCTCTTTCTTCAAGTTTTTCTAATATATCCGTGGCACCTGCGCTTAATGCGCGTAGCTCGTCAAGCTCTGCATTGTAGCCCTGTGCTATCACCCCTCCATCACGAATGAGAACAGGGGGATTGTCGATAACCGCTCGTTCTAACAAATCTTGTAACTTAGGTAATGCCGGTGAGTGGCTAATGATAGACTGAAGTCTCGCATCCGTCGCATCTTGTAATATCTCATGCAGTGGCGGTAACGCTTGTAATGCACTTCTTAAGCGTGTTAGATCACGCGGACGAGCGGTAAACAACGCTAACCGGGCTACGACTCGTTCAATATCGCCAATGTGTTTTAGTGCGTCGTAAACTTCCATGCATAGTTGTTGTTCGATAAGGCTCGCAATCGCATTGAGTCGAGCATTGAGCTCTTTGCGTTCGCGCACGGGCGTATGAATGCGGCGTTTTAGTAAGCGCGAACCCATGGCCGTTGAAGACTTATCTAAAATCTGCGCTAAGGTGTTTTCAACACCGCCAGAGAGGTTCAGTGTCAGCTCTAAGTTTTTGCGCGTCGCGGCATCTAAGATCACCGCGTGCTCATTCTTTTCGAGCGTGATCGCACGAATATGAGGTAATGCGGTGCGTTGCGTGTCTTTCACGTATTGCATGACACAACCTGCAGCGATTAAACCCATATTGGCATTGTCGACACCAAAACCGACTAAGTCGCGGGTTTCAAACTGCTGACAAAGTAAATGCTTTGCAGTGTCTAAATCAAACTCCCAATCCGGGCGGCGACGACTGCCTTTAATGCTTTCTAGCACTAAAAGGTTCTGAAATGATTCTGGATATAACAATTCTGCGGGCTGCAAGCGCTGTAACGTGGAATTAAGTGCTTCGTCAGTCTGTAGCTCTACGATATTAAATCGGCCCGAGTTAATATCAAGATAGGCAACGCCATAACCTAAGTTTTTTGGATGTTGGTAGACCGCCGCAAGTAAATTATCTTGGCGTTCTTGCAATAGTGCTTCGTCGGTGACGGTACCTGGAGTAACAATACGCACAACTTTACGTTCTACAGGACCTTTACTGGTCGCAGGGTCACCAACTTGCTCACAAATAGCAACAGATTCACCCAGTTGTACCAATCGAGCTAGGTAGTTTTCAACTGCATGATAGGGAACACCTGCCATTGGAATTGGATTGCCACCGGCTTTACCGCGATAGGTTTGAGAAATATCAAGAAGCTGCGCCGCTCTGATGGCATCGTCAAAGAAAAGTTCATAAAAGTCGCCCATGCGATAGAACAGCAAGATTTCTTGATGCTGAGCTTTAATTCGCAGGTATTGCTGCATCATTGGGGTTTGTTGGTTTATAGTGTGTTCTGAATAAAGATCTGACGACATTGTTGATACCTAAAAGGTTTTCCTATGGAGCACTACAAAGAGATAGCCGAATATGCGGCACAATTGGGCGCTATTCTAACGAATAACGGCGTAACAATCACTACCGCAGAGTCATGTACGGGTGGTGGGGTGAGTTATGCGTTAACAGATACGCCGGGGAGCTCTGCATATATAGAACGTTGTTTTGTGACATACAGTAATCAAGCTAAGCATGAATTATTGGGAGTATCGCAACAAACCCTAACGCAATTTGGTGCAGTGAGCGAGCAAACGGTTTTGGAAATGGTCAAAGGCGCTCAGCAGGCAGCCCATGCTGAAGTTGCTATTGCTGTGTCTGGTATCGCAGGACCAACAGGGGGCAGTGTTGATAAGCCCGTAGGTACTGTATGGTTTGCTATTGCAAATAGTGAAAAAGTTCAGGCATTTCACCAAGTATTTACTGGAAGTAGGGCCGAAGTAAGAGTTCAAGCTATTGAATTCGCATTAAAAAATACTATAGCGATGGTAAAATCATAAAATTCTACTTGATACTGTAATTTCATACAGTATACTAGGTGTCATTACGCTGAATTGGAGAAGCAAATGAACGATAACAAGCAAAAGGCATTAGACGCAGCACTATCACAAATTGAGCGTCAGTTTGGTAAAGGCTCAATCATGAAACTGGGTGAGAACAAGGCGCTAGATATTGAAGCCATCTCAACTGGTTCACTAGGTCTGGATATTGCACTTGGTATCGGCGGCTTACCAACTGGTCGTATTGTTGAAATCTATGGTCCAGAATCATCAGGTAAAACAACGCTAACATTACAAGCGATTGCAGAGGCGCAGAAGCTTGGTAAAACATGTGCGTTCGTTGATGCTGAACACGCACTCGATCCAATCTATGCTGAAAAGCTAGGCGTTAATGTTGATGAGCTATTAGTATCACAGCCTGACACCGGTGAACAAGCGCTTGAAATTTGTGACATGTTAGTTCGTTCTGGCGCGGTTGATTTGGTTGTTATTGACTCGGTAGCAGCACTTACCCCTAAAGCTGAAATCGAAGGCGATATGGGTGACTCACACGTTGGCTTGCAGGCTCGACTCATGTCACAAGCATTGCGTAAGCTTACAGCTAATATCAAACGTTCGAACACATTATGTATTTTCATCAACCAAATTCGTATGAAGATTGGCGTGATGTTTGGCAACCCTGAAACCACAACTGGTGGTAACGCACTTAAATTCTATGCATCCGTACGTCTTGATATTCGTCGTATCGGTTCAGTGAAAGAAGGTGATGAGGTTGTTGGTAACGAAACTCGCGTTAAGGTTGTGAAAAACAAAGTAGCACCACCATTTAAGCAAGCTGAGTTCATCATCATGTACGGTGAAGGTACGTCGAAACAAGGTGAGTTGATAGACTTAGGTGTGAAACACAAACTGGTTGATAAAGCGGGTGCTTGGTTTAGCTACAACGGCAATAAGATTGGTCAGGGTAAAGCAAACTCAATTAAGTTTTTAAAAGAAAATGTTGAGATTGCCAACGAAATTGAAGGCAAGTTGAGAGAAATGCTCCTAGCGCAAGCGGTTATTATGCCTGAAGAGGGAGAAGATAAAGGCCTTGCTGAAGTTGAAGACGATTTAGAGCTATAGGCTAGCCACTCAAGCATAACTGCTCGCGAGCAAGCTTGAGCCATATTTTTAAAAGCCCAAAGGTTAACCTTTGGGCTTTTTACGTTTTATAAAAGTTTACTTTTGATAACAAAGAGATAGTTATCGATTAATCCGAACAATACAGCTATTTTGATATAAAAATAAAATACGTTGTTTGATTTTCAGCTATTAATCCACCTTTTCAACAAGTTATGTAACTTACCTTGATGCTTTACATCATCAATCTAATTGAAAGCAGAAAAATTAGGCAAATTGGGGTGATTTCGACTATGGTTTTCTGGTAAAATCTGCGCCTAATTTTTTCTAAGTGAATTTGCAATGGGTAAAAACGTCGTTGTATTAGGCACCCAATGGGGTGACGAAGGTAAAGGTAAAGTAGTTGACCTACTTACAGATAAGGCTTCTTTAGTTGTTCGCTATCAAGGTGGACACAATGCTGGCCATACACTAGTAATTAACGGTGAGAAAACGGTACTACACTTGATCCCATCAGGTGTACTACGCGAAGACGTTAAATGTGTAATTGGTAATGGTGTAGTACTTGCACCAGATGCACTAATGAAAGAAATCCACATGCTTGAAGCGCGTGGCGTTCCTGTACGTGAGCGTCTATTGATCAGCGAAGCATGTCCTTTGATCTTGCCTTACCACGTTGCACTAGACCAAGCGCGTGAACTAGCGCGTGGTGAAAAAGCCATTGGTACAACTGGCCGTGGTATCGGTCCTGCGTACGAAGATAAGGTTGCACGTCGTGGTTTACGTGTTGGCGATCTTTTCAACCCAGAGCAATTTGCAGCGAAGCTTAAAGAAGTATTAGAGTTCCACAACTTCGCCTTGGTTAACTACTACAAAGTAGACCCAGTAGACTTCCAGAAGACATACGATGATGCAATGGAAGTAGCAAAAGTACTTAAGTCAATGATTGTTGACGTTACTGAACTACTTGATCAAGCACGTATTGCTGGCGACCATATTCTATTTGAAGGTGCGCAAGGTACATTACTTGATATCGACCACGGTACTTACCCGTACGTAACCTCATCAAACACAACGGCTGGTGGTGTTGCAACTGGTGCAGGTTTTGGTCCTTTACACTTAGATTACGTTTTAGGTATTGTTAAAGCTTACACAACTCGTGTTGGTTCTGGTCCTTTCCCTACAGAACTTTACGATGGTCAAGACAAGCAAGACGCAGTTGGTAGACACTTAGGCGAGAAAGGTAACGAGTTTGGTGCAACGACAGGTCGTTTACGTCGTACCGGTTGGTTTGATGCAGTGGCAATGCGCCGTGCAGTTCAAATCAACAGCATCAGTGGTTTCTGCTTAACTAAACTGGACGTACTTGATGGTCTAGAAAAAGTGAAAATCTGTACTGGTTACCAGTTAGAAGACGGCACTGTGACTAATGTGACTCCTCTTGCTGCTGAAGGCTATGAGAAAGTGACTCCAGTCTACGAAGAAATGCCAGGTTGGAGCGAAAACACCTTTGGTGCAACTTCTGTTGAGCAGCTTCCAGAAGCCGCTATCAACTATATCAAGCGCCTAGAAGAAATCACTGGCGTGCCAATTGATATCATCTCAACAGGCCCAGATCGCGTTGAGACAATGATTGTTCGCAACCCTTTTGCTGAATAATCCTGCTGTCGATTGATAAAGAAAAAAGCTGCTACGGCAGCTTTTTTTGTGTCTATTACCCTACAAGTTTTTATCTTCCTGCCGATAAGTAAGCGAATGTTTGCTCATATGATAAAATTAGCCTTCGCTTTGGCGTGAATAATGCTTAATCAAATTTGAGTGTCGATGTTGCTGCAAAGCAAGTAATTTGCCTTTGCAGCCTGCTATAGTTAAACAATCAGCTTTACTTTGATGGGTCTTCGATGAATTACTTACTTCGTTATTTTGCAGCTTCAGCATTGAGTGTTTCCTTAAGTCTCAGTATACAGAGCAAAGTATCTGCCGAAGAGGCTATCGAAGCTGTGCCTTTGTATACGCAGCAAGAGCTACTAGCGCTCATTGAAAAAAATCAACACCTTGCTCGGGTTAAAGCGGATGAGTGTCAGCTGGTTAAAGATATTGAAGCGCGTGCTGAAATTATGGCGCTGCCTTCGTATCAATTTCTCTATGGTGACATGCTAGCTTATGCTGTGTGTGTAGATAGAGATGTTGAACTTGGCCTTTATTATATGAAAAGGGCAGCAGAGCAGGGCCTTGCCGCGGCGCTTGAACAATTAGGTCGTTACTATGATGTTGGCCAGTTAGTGCAAGAAGATAAAGCGATGGCGGTAACCTATCTGAGAGAGGCCGCAGCACTTGGCAACTTAAACGCTCAATTAAGACTCGTAGATGTATTTAATCAAGGTCATGGTAGTCCTAGAGATTATGAAGATGCCTATAGATGGCTGTTCCATTCCGCAGTTGCAGATAAAAAGCTACATAAGCGAATTCAGGTAGCACTAGGGCAATTGGCAAATAAAATGCCTGATAGCGTGGTAAAGCGCGCTAGATTGCCTATATAACCCGAGCTTAGGCTAACTCCGTTGAATCAATAGGTATTACTTCTGTGGGTTGTGAGTGGAAAGTAAAAGCGGCGTGAGTTATGCCGCTTTGCTTGTTTCTAAATAGAGCATGTTAGCTTGCTTATTCCTAATCCAAATCTCAGGTTAAGTAATTTGCTGGCTGCTAAGCTTTGCACCAATTTGGCCTTCTTTATTCGCATTTGGATCTTTAAGCACCGTTAACTTAGGCGGTTGCAACGCTAATACGCGGTCGCCTTCTTCTGGAAGCTTTTTCATGTCAGAGGTAAACGGGCGGATCAAGATAGGCTCCTCATCTTTGTTCTGCTCTGTGAGTACAAACAGTGGGATTGCTTCACTGTTAACCTCTTTATACTGTTCCCATTTAAACTCTTCTGAGATCCGCGTTACACTCACTTTGCCGCCCTTAGCCATCATGCTACTTAGCTTGGCGTAATTACCTTCGTCACCAAACAAGATTTGGCGAGAAAGGAAAGTGGCGCTATCTTTGTTTGCTTTGGCGTGGTTAGTGGATGATTTGAGCGAATAAACACATTGATCGCCAAGTAAGTGAGAAAAGTACTGTACACCTAAAGCGTTGTGATGACGGTTAGGTGAAAGCGCTAGCACTGACTTTAAGCTGGTCAACGGGAGGTAACGCTCTGCATGTTCCGACTGTGGGTTACCATAGTAACAAGGCAGTCCGTCCATTCTCGCCATCTTGCAGTTTTCCCATGCGGGATCGGAGAGATAAACATCAATATTTTGGTCTTTTAAGCCTTTAGCCACCGCTCTAGCTACATGGTTTGCACCAATGATAAGTAAGGTATTGGGCTTTGGTTGACGCACTCCTAAAAGACGTGCGAATGGCGTTGCCGTTAGGCTTTGTAGTACCACGGTAACAATGATGACGGTGAAGATAAGTGGCACCATTTTATCCGCATCTGCTATCTGTGATTTGGTCATACTCAGCGCAAAAACTGAGCCTACAGCTGCAGCAACAATGCCTCGAGGAGCTATCCAGCTTAACAGAATACGAGACTTTATCGGTAAGTCAGTATTGAACGTCGATAAGAATATCGACAACGGTCGAGCAATAAATAATACTACAGCTAGAAAGATAAAGACGTCGGTATCTAACAGCATTAAATCTTCTAACTTGAGTCGTGCCGCGAGTAAGATAAATAAGCTCGAAATCAGGATCATTGAGAGATCTTCTTTAAACTCTAATACTGAGTCTATTTCCAAGTCATCTTGGTTAGCGAGCCAAATACCAAAGATGGTCACGGCTAGTAAGCCTGACTCATGACTCAGATGATTCGATAGCGTAAAGCTAAACAACACTAGCGCTAAAATCGCGAATTTGTGAAGCTCGAAAGGAAGCCACTCTTTTCTTATTAGGTAAGTGGTGAGGTAACCTGATGCGACGCCAATACTGATCCCAACACCAAGCGTTGATACGAGCGCCCACAAGGTATGACTGAAGATACCTTCGCCACCAACTAAAGAGACGGCTTCAAATACGAGTACCGCAAAGAGCGCACCAATTGGGTCTATTACTATACCTTCCCAACGTAAAATACGGTCTATGTCTTTGTCTGGACGCATTGCGTTCAGCATTGGGGCAATAACCGTTGGACCCGTCACGACAAGTACTGCGCCCAAAACGGCGGCAACTTGCCAATTAAGCTCTAGCACGAAAATTGCGGTCGTTGCTATCACCGCAAAGGTTGCCAACATCCCAATAGAACAAAGGTTCCGTACGACCTTACCTATTCCTTTGAGTTCTTTAAAATGCAGGGTTAGTGAACCTTCAAAAAGGATAACGGCAACGGAAAGTGAGACGACGGGAAAGAGTAAATCCCCGAGTAAGGCATCTGGATCCAGCGTGCCACTAAATGGCCCCAAAGCAAGGCCAATAAGAAGTAAAAACAAAATTGCAGGAACCTTAAAGGCCCAAGCAAGCCATTGTGCTATTACAGAGCATACTGCAATACCTGCAATGTAGATTGCTGACATAGATTCTCCCCGGTTGGATTATTCCAACATTTTTATCAGTATAGCTAGCATCCAGTTATAACACAGCGCGAATGAGGGTAAAGTGAATAAATTACTGAAAATAAGGTATTATAAAAATGATTTATGGTGGTCATAAATAATTAACATGGGATAGGGTTGCAATCTTACCCGAGCTTACGTTAAGGTAGTAAGCGTTCAAGGCGTGAAGTAAATCGCGCCGTCATTCACAATCTACTCATTACGCAATTATTCATTGCGGTACAGCCTTTCTGGCCGCACCAAACCATGGTGGCCCTGTTGGAAACGGCTCGACGTCAAGGGTTAAGTACTTGATGTCACAATCAATCTTCTATTAGTGAAATGTCAGCCAGTTAACGATTGTTGCTGTGTCTGGGTTTAGCATGTGTGGCGATATTATGGGACTAAGGTCTTCGCCGTCGCACGTCTGTTTGTTTTATCTATTTGCCGACTTTTTGGTCGATGCATTGCGCTTTCTGTTGTCTTTTAATAGGAGATATTTGGAGTACCAGCTCGTGAGTGGGTGGTTAATTTAATGCAGGAATTTATGTCGATGAAACAGTCAAAACGTATAGTAATCAAGATCGGGAGTGCGTTGATCGCGCCAGAGCAAGATGGGTGTCGATCCCGCTATTTACTCAGCATCGCGCAATTCATCGTGCGTTGTCGAGCCCGAGGTATCGAAGTGATCCTCGTCTCTTCAGGTTCAGTCGCGGCAGGGTCGCACTTATTTCCTAATTCAGAGCAGCCGAGCATTGCGGTGAAAAAAGCGATGGCGGCAGCTGGCCAAACCGAGATGATGGCTACGTGGGACCGTTTCTTCGACTTCCCGTCGGCGCAGATATTGCTGACTCACGGCGACCTGCGTGACAGGGAGCGATATACCAGTATTCGTGAAACAATATTCACTTTACTCGATCATGGAATACTGCCTATCATCAATGAAAATGATACCGTGACCACAGACGATTTGAAGGTGGGTGATAACGATAATTTGTCTGCCATGGTAGCGGGGGCAGCAGATGCCGACGGGCTAATTATTTGCTCCGACGTCAGTGGTTTATATAACAAAAACCCTAACTTACATGCTGATGCAGAACTGATTTCAGAAGTGACAGAGATCACTGAAGAAATCTACGATATGGCAGGTTGTCCAACGAGTAAGGTTGGCACCGGTGGTATGAAAACCAAAATCGAAGCTGCTGAAAAGGCGACGTCTCACGGTATAGATACCTATATTGTTAACGGCTTCGAAGAAACAACCTTTGAATTATTGTTGGCGGGAAAAAATCCAGGCACGGTATTTACAGCCTATGATAAACCGATGCAAGAAGCGGTGCATTGGATGACTCACACAGCATCAGAGCAAGGTGAGCTGGTCGTAGATAGCGATTATGGCTCAGGCGAAAATCAAGTGGTGGGTCAGTTAAGTGGTGATGAAATCACTGAAGTAAAAGGTGAGTTTTCTGTTGGAGATACCGTACTCGTGAGGAGTAAAGATGGTAAGCGCTTAGCCAAAGCGACCACGAATTACAGTAGTTGCCTATTAAACTTTTTAACTGAACATGAAGAGAATCCGATCAGCGAAAGAATTCAAGATAGTATCGGACCCGTTATTTCAGAACAAGATATTGCATTATTGGAGAAGTCATAAGACATGAGTTTAATTACAGATATTTCATCACAGGCTGCAAAAGCAGCGAAACAGTTAGCACTATTATCTACAGAGCAAAAAAATGCGGTGTTAGCAGATATGGCAAAAGGGATCCGTGAAAACAGCGATGCCATTATTAAAGCCAATGAAGCTGATTTAGCTGCTGCTCGTGATAACCAGCTTAGCGACGCCATGATAGATAGATTAACGCTTAACCAAGCGCGGATTGAAGGTATGGCTGAAGGTATCGAGACTATCATTCAACTGGACGATCCAGTGGGTGCACGTAGAGACATGGGTGTAAGACCAAATGGCATTAAAATCAGCAAAATGCGAGTGCCACTTGGTGTTGTCTGCATGATTTATGAGGCGCGCCCCAATGTCACCGCTGACGCCGGTGCGCTGTGTTTTAAATCAGGTAATGGTGTTATTTTGCGTGGTGGTAAAGAAGCGTTAGCGAGTTCTTTAGAGATCGCAAAAGCGATGCATAAGGCGCTTGAAAAACATAACCTACCCGCAGCGTTAGTTTCTGTTATTCCAGATCCAGACCGTGCATTGTTAATGGAACTGATGCAACAAAAAGAGTATATCGACCTTATCATCCCACGTGGCGGTGAAGGCTTAATCAATTTCGTTACAGAGAATAGTACGGTGCCAGTGATCCAGCATTTTAAAGGCGTGTGTCACTTGTATATAGATAAAGCGGCCGATCTCGATAAAGCAATGGCGCTTCTGTTAAACGGTAAAACTCAGCGTACTGGTGTGTGTAATGCGCTAGAAGGGTTAATCGTGCATCAAGATATCGCTCCGACTTTTTTACCGAAAGTCGCTGCAGCACTGGCTGAAAGGGGTGTGAAAATTAATGCGTGTAAACAAACCGTAGCTTATTTTGATAACGCAGTTGAGTTAAGCGATGACGAGTTTGGCGAAGAATACTTGAGCCTTGAAATAGCGGTTCGTCAGGTTGCTGATTTTAATGCAGCGCTTGCCCATATTGATCGCTTTGGTAGTCACCATACCGAAGTTATCTGTACGGAAGACGAAGCTGTTGCTGATTTGTTCCAACGCGGTGTAGATGCTTCTGTTGTGATGGTTAACGCCTCTTCACGCTTCAGTGATGGTTCAGCGTTAGGTTTAGGTGCCGAGATTGGTATTGCTACAACCAAATTGCACGCTTACGGACCTATGGGCTTGGAGTCGCTAACAACCGAAAAGTTTTTAGTGAATGGTGAAGGTCAAATCAGAGAATAATAAACTTATGCTGCTTGAGTATGTGGAATTTTACTCAGTGGTATACACAGAATGACATAAGTAACTGCAAAGCTCGGGTCGAAAGACTTGGGCTTTTTTCTTTTCGATTTAGAGTGTTAATTTTGTAAGAAGTAAGAAGAGCGGAAAGTGGTGGAGCTAAGCAGGATCGAACTGCTGACCTCCTGCGTGCAAGGCAGGCGCTCTCCCAGCTGAGCTATAGCCCCACATTCCATCTGTAGACGAAGCGAAATTTAATCATTTTTTATATTCCCGTCAACCCCAGACAAAAAATTTCGCTATTTTTTTATAGTCTTTGTTACACTGAACTGAAAATAAAACGAATTAAGCGAATTATGGTTCTGCGTCATATCTTTTCTATTCTCATTATTGGGCTTCTAGCGAGTTGTGCATCACAACCTGATGAGCCTGAACTTATTATCGAAAAACAATCTCTTCATAAGCGCCTTTCGCCAACTGGTGATAAAGAATTTGCTTTCATTGTAACGGTACAAGCAACACCTCGAATGGAGCTGGATGCAAGTAAGCCAATATCAAGAAGAGAGCTAAAACGTTTTGCCGAGTTTGAGCGTATTGAAGATTCCCCCTCTCTAAAACTCAAGTTAGAAGAGCAAGCCGTCGCCTTATTAAAACCGGCTTTGATTGAGGCGGATTACTGTAACGCAGGTCATAAAATTACCGATGTATACTGGCGACAGCGTAGCGTTCAGCTACGAGGTAAGTGTTTGTGATCAGAAACAATCCAAGTGCACTTGCAGAGCGGCTCGCTCAGTTAGATATCAACTATCTCAATTATGAGCATCCACCGTTACATACTTGTCTAGATGCTGACAACTTGAAGTTAGAGAGAAAAGGGACGCGACTGAAAAATCTCTTCCTCCGAGATAACTATGGAAAGCGACACTTTCTTTTTATTATTCCTGCAGACAAGCAAGTTGACCTAAAAGCGCTGTCTAAATCTCAAGGGGTGTCGCGTTTAGGTTTTGCATCGACGGACAGGCTAGCAAAGTATTTAGGAGTGGAACAAGGCTGTGTGTCGGCACTCACACTGCATAACGACAGCGAGCAACAAGTCGAATTATGGCTTGACAGTGAACTGCAATCTGCGCACTTATGGCAGTGCCATCCGCTAGTGAATACTAAAACTTGGGTATTAACGCTCGCAGATCTAAAGCGCTTTTGGCAAGTCACTGGACACTCACCTCACTGGGTTGACTGTGTTTCTCAAACTCAGAGCTAAGCCGACTGTACAAACGATAAAAAGTGACGCACAAAACCAAGTGATACCAGCTTGCTCATAAATCAAACCCGGAAGGTAAGAGCCCAGCACGCCTCCGGAATAATAAAACGAAACATAAGCGCCATTAGTGACTGTTGCAGGTGCCTGACTAATACTGTTGGCTAATGGTGCAGCGGTTGAATGGATCACAAACATACAGGCGCAGAATAGCGTAAATAAGACCACAAAAAAGAACACAGACGCCACGGGTAACAGCGCAATGGTTGTAGCATAGATGAAGAACATCACAGCTAAAAATCGCCAGGTAGAATGAAATTTACTTTGTAGCCAAGGTGTAACGATAGACCCTAAAGCACCAACCAAATAGCCTGTATAGACCCAGCCCACTTTACTGGGGTCAGTTAAATTAAAGTCGTACTTGAGTATAAAAGGTAAAAAGTTGAGTAGTCCCGCGAAGCAGAAAAACATACAAAATACAGAGCTGTATAATCTCACCAGGCGCGATTGCTTGAGTGGTGCCAGATAGTCCCTGATCCTTGTCGCGTGAATTATTGGTGGTTTGTTCTTGCTGGCCCGAATGCTAAATGCCAGCACAATCAATAACAATGCGTTTAGGTAATAGAAACTTTGCCACTCAAACCAGACAGTAAAGTTGGCTGCAAGCGTACGGCCAAAATAACCTCCGGCTATGGTACTTCCGATGTACAAACTCATGTTTCTTTTCAACTGCGAGCCACTAAATTGTTGGCCGATATAACCTGTCATCGCAGTGAGTGCTGCAGGTAATAATAGCCCTTGAATTAACCGAGTAAACAAGAGCCCTGAAAACGAAGTCATTGAAGCAAATGCTAAACTGCTGAGTGCTAAGAGCAGCATGGTCCATTTTAAAATGCGCAGCGGATTGGACTTTGCCAGCAATAATCCGTAGCAGATTGGCGCGATAGCCAAAGGTAGCATAGTTGCTGACATCAGCATGCCCGCATCAGACGCAGATACATTAAATTGCTCTGCAAACTCGGCCAGCAGCGGCTGCGGTGCATAGAGCACAAAAAAAATGGTAACAGAGCAAAGCAATAGATGAATGACGGGCATTAAGCAATAAGGCTTTTTATTTCGATGAGTTAGCTTAAATTAAAGCAAACTAGATGACAATTTTTTGCGCTAAATCACGATGCGCAACAATAATTTTGGTAGTTTTACATTAGATTGACCGATTCCTCTCTGGTCAATCGAAATTGCTGAGTTAAAATAGTGAAAAGTCTATTTTACGGAGTTGCATGATGGGTTCACTGCAAGATCAGTTGCTAAAAGCAGGTCTAACAACTGAGCACAAAGCGAAAGTTGCAAAAACACAAAAGCGTAAACAGCAGAAGAAAAAGAAAAAAGGCGCAACGAGCGACCAAACAGACCTTCAAAAACATATTGAGCAGACAAAGCTTGAGCAGCAAAAGCGTGCCGAAGAGTTAAATAAAGCGAAGCAAGAAACGCTAAAAGATAAAGAGCAAATTGCTCGCGTGAAGCAGATCTTAGAGCATCATAACCAAGATGAGATCCGCGGTAATGTGACCTTTAACTTCACATACCAAAATAAGGTGAAGGAGTTAGAAGTTAATTCCGAAACACAAAAAGCGCTATCAAAGGGGCGTTTAGCGATTTGTGTGTTAGAAGAGCAGTTCTATGTGCTACAAGATGAACCTGCTAGAAAGATTGCAGAGGTAGACGAAAAATATATCGTTTTCCATGTGGAAGATAATCAGCAAGGTGATGAGGATGACCCTTACGCTGACTTTGAAGTCCCAGATGATTTGATGTGGTAGTGATTAGGCTTTAGGTCAAACTTTAGTCTACACTGACTTACAACGTTAACCGTCAATAAAAAGAGTAATGATATGAGCAAGATGAAAAAACTACTAGTAGGGACTACGGTGGCAATTTGCGCACTAGGTTCAGCAAGTTCAATGGCTGCAGATGGTAAAGCATTATATACAGCAAAAATGTGTCAAACCTGTCATGGTGCAGAAGGTAAAGCACCAATCATGCCTCTGTATCCAAAGCTAAATGGTCAAAATAAAGAGTATTTAGCGGCGCAAATGAAAGATATCAAATCAGGTAAACGTAATAATGGTATGTCAGCGGCGATGAAAGCGATGGTTGCCAATGTCACGGACGCTGAAATCGATGCGATTGCAGAGTATCTATCTAAAGTTGAATAACATCAAAATTAGATATCAAAGATGATAAAAAACCACCGTTCGCGGTGGTTTTTAGTTGAAGATATAATTAAGCTATTTTAGACTTCTATACATCCAAATGTGGAGTCAATAAGGGATCCCCATGTTCGAATTACCTCAGTTAAATTTAAAAGACAAAGTAAGCGCAGAAGAATGGCAACTGCGTGTTGACCTTGCCGCTTGCTATCGACTGGTTGAGCACTTTCGCTGGGGAGACTTAATTTATACGCATATGTCGGCGCGTTTGCCGGGTACGGATCATTATTTAGTAAACGCTTTTGGGCTGACCTTTGATGAAGTCACCGCTTCTAATTTAGTGAAGGTCGATCTTGAAGGGAATATTCTTGATGATACGCCATTTAAGATTAATCCGGCGGGCTTTACCATCCACAGTGCAATCCATGAGGTGCGAGAAGATGCGCATTGCGTTATCCACCTTCATACCAAAGAGACGATTGCAGTCGCAAGTGTAGAATGTGGTTTATTGCCTTTGAGTCAGCATAGTATGTTCTCCTTACCATCACTGTCGTATCACGGGTATGAAGGTTTAGCGGTGAATATGGATGAGAAAAAGCGCTTACAAGATGACTTAGGTACAACCAATCATATGCTGCTGGTGAACCATGGTGGTTTAACTGTTGGGCCAACGGTAGGCGATGCCTTTATGCGTTTTTATGACTTACAGCGTGCATGTGAAATCCAAGTTGCGATTCAAGCAACGGGACAGCAAGCGGTACCTGTACCACAACCCATTATTGATAACATTTATAACCAAGCGAATGTCGTGCATAGCGGTAGCACCGGTGGTCAATTAGCATGGCCAGCAATGCTTCGTAAAGCTTACCGCCTAGATCCAAGCTTTGCTCAATAGGAGTCAACATGAAAGTTAATCGCGTCGAAGTTTTCGATATTCATTGTCCAGATAGACCTGCTTGGACACCCGTTTTTGTTCGTATTCACACCGATGAAGGCATTTCAGGGGTTGGTGAAGCAGGGCTTGCATACGACCTCGGTCACAGCGCTGCGGCTAGTATGATCAAAGAAATGGCTGAAGCTTTTTTAATTGGTCACGACCCTTTTCAAACCGAGCTGCTTTGGTCGCGTATGCTGAGAGAAAGTTTTTGGGGTTTAGGTGGTGGACCTGTGGTGTATGCGGCGATGTCAGCAATAGATACCGCGCTTTGGGATATTAAAGGTAAAGCCTTAAACCTACCTGTTTATCAGTTGCTTGGTGGTAAAGTGAACCCTGAGCTTCGTACCTATGCCTCGCAATTACAGTTTGACTGGGACAGCGAGTTTAAAGCACTAGTTCAACCACACGAATATGCTGAAGCTGCACATAAAGCCATTGCAGAAGGCTACGATGCGGTTAAAGTTGACCCAATTCAGTACGATAAAGATGGCAACACCTATTACGATAGAACTAAGCTTATCTCGCGCGCGGAAATGAAATTATACCGTGCAAGAATGAAAGCAATACGTGAAGCGGTAGGCGATGAAGTCGACATTATTTTTGAGTGCCACAGCTTACCAGGCGCGACATCAGCCATTCAAATTGCAGACATCGCTGAAGAATTTGATTGTATGTATTATGAAGAGCCAGTGAATTATCTAAACCACTCTTTACATGCAAAGGTAGCAAACAAGACCTCTGTGCCAATCGCTGGTGGTGAACGTTTATATAACCGCTGGGGTGTCCGTCCTTATTTTGAAGATCAAAGTATCGATGTACTGCAGCCAGATATTGGCCTATGTGGTGGCTTTACTGAAACCAAGAAGGTATGTGATTACGCCGATATCTTTGATATTCGTATTCAGGCGCACGTCTGTGGCGGCCCGGTAGCAACTGCTGCTTCACTACACTTGGAAACCGCGATCCCAAACTTCCTGATCCATGAGCACCATACTTACGCAATCAAAAAGTGGAACAGGGAACTATGCTTGCAAGATCCACAGCCTAAGAACGGTATCTTTAGAGTGTCAGAAGAGCCGGGGCTTGGTATTGAGCTAAACGATGAAATCGTGATGCGCTCAGCCCGTGTGGAAATTAAGTAGGTCTGAACGCTCTTAAACCAGTGAAGCCGCTATCTTGGATATAGCGGCTTCACTGTATTTCTTGTTCTAGCTAATCGGATGCTTTAATCACGCAAGGCATTTACCAAGTTATCTAATTCCAAATTAACATAGTTCAGTTTGCTTACAGGCAATAAGTTGTCAAGTACGCTAGCATTTCCTTCCAACATTTCTCCCTCAAAGCTCACTGTTTTAGAAATAGGGAGCTGATAAGTCAGTAATAAAGTTCCATTATCACCTGCTGGGTGCTCACCTTCACCAGTGATAATATTAATTATCTTCCCTGTTTTAGTGATAAATAAGTAACCAGTTAATCTGGCATAGGCGCCGTCGGTAGCCGGCAATTGTCCAAAGGTTTTCGCATTTGCATACTGGCGTGTTCGCCAAATAAAATCATCACAAGAGCTAACGCATCCAGCATTGACTACGAGTTTTAAGGACTCGTACTTAATAGGCGTAGAAGACGAGTCAATCATGCGAATGTCGCACTGGGCAGAGCCACGGCAAAAGTCAGGCCGAGGAGGCAGAAAGTCATCGCGACTGGTGATGTCAGCGACAATATTCTGATACCAACGTTCGGCTTTTTTACTTTGGTAAAACGCACTATCTCGTATCTCTTTATTCGCCAAAAGCGGTGTATTTCGATACTGGACCAAATTATCTCTGAATCCATTTCTGGTCAAAGCGGCGATCCAAGGCGTATTTTCTGAACCACCTTTATTATTCTGGATATCTACTATTAGGGGTTTAGCCGACGAGCGATGTGTAATTTGCTTTATTTCGCTAATATCGAAGCACATACCTGGTTCTTTAGCTTCGTCACAATAGATATCATCGCTGTGAGAACCCCACTTACCAAAGTAGAATATCTTAAGCACAAAGGCACCGTCGCTTTCATATAGGCATGACTGGCTGCCATCGTAGAGCAAATTTAAGCCAAGCGGTAAATACATTTCTGAACATTTAGAAGAAGCCTGCTGCTTGCTTTTTTGTTGCCCCTGTTTTACAAAAACATCTGAACTGTTATCTGTGTAACTAACGACGAGTTTATCTAGGTCACCAGAGAAGAAGTAGCCCGATTTCATGTAGCTGGAGAACAGCCGCAGGCAACCTGATTTATGTACGTCATTACAATAAAAGTTGAAAAACTCTTCAAACAAATCTTCTATGCTACGGTCGTTTATAAGTCTGATTGACTTTTGGTTTCTTGTAGAGAAAAAGCTAATTTGAGGCCATGTATAGCCTATTTCGAGCTTCGGCCACTTAGGGAAGCTAGTGACTTTTTTGCGTGCCTTTTCATCAACTATCAAATAGGAGTGACGATTTAAAATTCCATAATGTAGGTTGTCTAGGGCACGGTATAAGGTATCCCAATTATTTGAGTTTATGATACGTTTACTTGCTATGGCTTTGTAGGTTTTCCAGTCTATACGTCTTGTTTTATTGCGCAGTGTTATTGTTATGGCATCGATGCTTTCTATTCCAGAAAATAGCTGTGTGGTAATCTCTGTTCGTTGTTTTTTATCAGGAAAAGGTAGCGCATTATTAATTGTTGGTTGCGAAAGTGCGATTGGGGCGAATACCGTAAATACAAAAACAATGAGTTTTACCATCACTTTTCCTTGCTTAAATGGAGAAGCTCTAGCATATGGTGCTTATGTACTGCTGGCAACAGCATTTAGCGATTTGGATATAAGAAGAAAAGAGTCGTTTTTGTGGTAGTGACAGGCTGGCTCGTCGTGAGTTGTACGAAAGGAGATGGAAACAAAAAGAGCCACCATAATGAAATAGTAGCTCTTTATTAATTTACTAGCCTAAGGTAATACTTGGCTCTTTTGTCTAAGCCAGAGTTATTATTTTAACAATGACTCAGTTAATACTGGACGAATTTCTTTTACAATCGCTTGGCAAAGCTTAGGTGCGCCACAGATGATGTTGCCGCTACGGTTAAAGTTAGCACCGCCTGCAAAGTCGGTGACCATACCGCCAGCTTCTTTCACTAACAGCTCACCAGCTGCTGTATCCCAAGGTTTAAGACCAATTTCAAAGAAGCCATCCATACGACCTGCTGCAACATACGCCATATCGAGTGCTGCAGAGCCCGCACGGCGGATGTCAGCTGTATGAATGAATAGTGCTTTGAACGCTTCAAGGTAGGCATCCATGTGGTGCTTTTGCTTGAAAGGGAAACCAGTTGCAAGCACCGTGCCTTGTAATTCAATAGACTTAGATACACGAATACGTTTGTTGTTTAGCTGCGCGCCTTGACCACGAGAAGCGGTAAATAATTCGTCGCGGATTGGATCGTATACAACAGCTTGCTCTACGCGGCCTTTAACTCTTAGCGCGATAGAAACAGCATAGTGGGGGATACCCTTAACGAAGTTAGTCGTACCGTCTAGAGGATCGATAACCCAAAGGTAGTCTGCATCTTTGCCTTCGTGATGACCAAATTCTTCACCAACAATAGAGTGATCAGGGTAAGATTTTAAAATTGTGTCACGAACGATTGATTCCGCATCTGTATCGATGTTTGTTACTAAATCATTAGTGCCTTTTTGAGTGGCTTCAACGCGCGATAAATCTTCACTTGCACGTAGGATAATCTTACCTGCGTTACGCGCAGCGCGTACCGCAATGTTCAACATTGGATGCATAGCATTACCTTTAGGTTGTAAAAGAACAGGATCATTTTGAGCCGGCGTATTCTAGCGGTTTTTTCTCTAAAGTAAATAACCAATTGTGAATTTTTGTGGTTGTTTTTTGTACTCCTTTGCTGTGCAAAGATTTTTAATTTCTGGTTGTAGAGCTTGGATAAACGCAAATGAGATATGCTACACTGCGCCATTATTTTTGTTTGAGACTCGTGTAAATGGCTTTAGAAGATATTCGAATTGTATTAGTGAACACCTCACACTCTGGCAATATTGGCTCAGTTGCGAGAGCAATGAAGACGATGGGGTTATCTAAGCTTTATTTAGTTGACCCTGCATGTGAAGTGGACAGCCACGCAAGTGCATTGGCGGCTGGTGCAACGGATGTGTTGGGTGCGGCTACTAAAGTCGATACGCTTCAAGAGGCGATTGCTGATTGCGCTCTAACTATTGGCACCAGTGCGCGCTCGCGTACTTTGTCGTGGCCAATGGTAGACCCGCGTGAGTGTGCACAAAAATTGGTGGCTGAGTCGGTGAATGGCCCTGTAGCCCTTGTATTTGGTCGTGAGAATAGTGGTCTGACGAACGAAGAGCTGCAATTGTGCAACTATCATGTGTGTATTCCAGCCAACCCTGAGTATAGCTCGCTTAATCTTGCGATGGCAGTGCAAACTTTGGCCTACGAAACGCGTATGACATATCTAGACACGCAAGAAAAACAGCCAGAAGAAGTGGATGAAACGATTTACCCATCATCAAAGCAGATGGAGTTATTCTACGAGCATCTTGAAAATACCTTGAATGACACCGGCTTTATCATTAAGCAGCATCCGGGCATGGTGATGACTAAGCTAAAGCGTTTGTTCAACCGTGCTAGACCGGAAGATCAAGAACTTAATATTCTACGTGGGATCCTAAGCTCAATAGATAAATCCACTAACAAGTAAACCAAACAAGAAGACAGTATTGGCCCTCCCAACGCGCCAATACTGTTATATTTCCATTGTCTAGATATTAACCATTCCTTTTGTGAAATCTTGCATAAATCTTCATCACTAATACTTGACTAAAATACTCAGGTAATTACAATATCCATAATACCTGATTAAATTACTCAGGTATTTCGGGTAGGCATACGAGGGTTGCAGATTTAAAGCCGTTATTATGCTTGGTTAATACTTGACTATCTTAGTCAAGTAATTAAAATTTGCTGCTTGGTAAATTAGCGGGGGTTATGCATGAAACTGACATCAAAAGGCAGATACGCCGTGACAGCAATGTTAGATGTTGCGTTACACGCAAGTATTGGCCCTGTTCCACTAGCAGATATCTCTGAACGACAAGAGATTTCGCTATCTTACCTTGAACAATTATTTGCCCGTCTACGTAAACATGGCTTAGTAAGCTCTGTACGTGGTCCAGGCGGCGGCTATTTATTAGGCCGTGATGCACACACAATTTCCGTTGGTGATGTGATTAATGCCGTTGACGAGTCCGTTGACGCAACACGTTGTCACGGCGAAGGCGGCGGTTGCCAAAGCGGTATGCGCTGTCTGACTCATTCATTGTGGTCTGACTTAAGTGTGCGAATTGAAGAGTTTTTAAACAGTATTTCCCTAGCCGAGTTAGTCGCCGACGCGGATGTTCAATCCGTAGCAACGCGGCAAGATAAGCACGTTAAGCGTGTTATCGAGCAATTAGACAATATTCAAGTGAGCTGTCAACTCTAGGTTGACGTCAAGCGGAGAGATAAATGAAATTACCGATATATCTAGATTATGCAGCAACCGCTCCGGTTGATCAGCGTGTTGCAGACGAGATGATGCAGTGCCTGACAATGGATGGTAACTTTGGTAATCCAGCTTCTCGTTCACACCGTTTCGGTTGGCAAGCAGAAGAACTGGTTGATCAGGCGCGTAATGATATCGCTGATTTAATCAACGCTGATCCGCGTGAAATCGTTTTCACATCTGGTGCAACTGAATCAAACAACCTTGCAATCAAAGGTGCTGCACAGTTCTACAAAAAGAAAGGTAAGCACATCATCACCGTTCGTACGGAACATAAAGCAGTGCTAGACACCTGTCGTGAGCTTGAGCGTCAAGGCTTTGAAGTGACGTATATGGATGTTGAAGACAACGGCTTACTTGATTTGAAAAAGCTTGAAGCAACCATGCGTGAAGACACTATTTTGGTGAGCGTAATGCACGTTAATAACGAGCTAGGTGTTATTCAAGACATCGCGACTATCGGTGAGATGTGTCGTGAGCGCAAGATTATGTTCCATGTTGATGCGGCGCAAAGTGCTGGCAAAGTACTAATCGACCTACAAACATTGAAAGTAGACTTTATGTCATTTTCTGGACACAAAGTTTATGGCCCTAAAGGGATCGGTGCGTTGTACGTACGTCGTAAGCCACGCGCGCGTTTAGAAGCACAAATGCACGGTGGTGGTCATGAGCGCGGTATGCGTTCAGGTACTCTTGCAACTCACCAAATCGTGGGCATGGGCACTGCATTTAGAATTGCAAAGCAAGACTTTGAAAAAGACCATGCACACATCAGTGCGCTCCGTCAGCGTCTATTGGACGGCCTAATGGATATGGACGAAGTTTATTTTAATGGTGCTATCGACCAATCAGTACCTGGCATTGTAAACATCAGCTTCAACTTTGTTGAAGGTGAGAGTCTACTAATGGCGGTTAAAGACATTGCGGTTTCTTCTGGTTCTGCATGTACATCGGCGAGCTTAGAGCCATCTTATGTACTGCGTGCTCTAGGTCGTAATGACGAATTAGCACACAGCTCTATCCGTTTCAGTATTGGTCGTTTTACGACAGAAGAAGAGATCGATTACACCGTCAATCTTCTTAAGAATTCTATTGGTCGCTTACGTGAGATGTCACCGCTTTGGGAAATGCACCAAGATGGCATCGATTTAGATAGCGTTGAATGGGCACACCATTAAGCAAGTTTTAGCCGCTGGCTGGATACCATCCAGCCGCAAGCAGGTAGTGAGGAAATAGTTATGGCTTACAGTGATAAAGTTATAGACCACGTTGAGAATCCACGTAACGTAGGTTCTTTAGACAAGAACGATCCAAGCGTAGCAACGGGCATGGTGGGGGCACCTGCGTGTGGCGACGTAATGAAACTACAAATTAAAGTGTCAAAAGAAGGCATCATCGAAGATGCGAAATTCAAGACATATGGTTGTGGTAGCGCGATTGCATCATCATCACTTGTGACTGAGTGGGTGAAAGGTAAATCGTTAGAAGAAGCTGCGACTATCAAAAACACTGATATCAGTGCAGAGCTTGAGTTGCCACCAGTGAAAATCCACTGCTCAATTTTGGCAGAAGATGCGATTCAAGCTGCGATTGCAGATTATAAGAGTAAACAAGCGAAGTAAGAGACTATTATGGCAGTGACGTTAACAGATGCAGCCGCTAATCGCGTATTAGCCTTTTTGAGTAACCGTGGAAAAGGCATAGGGCTGCGCGTTGGTATTAAAACCACGGGCTGTTCAGGTCTTGCTTATGTTCTCGAATTTGTCGACGATTTAGATGAAGGCGATGAAGTATTTGAAGACAAAGATGTCAAAATCATCGTTGATGCAAAAAGTTTAGTTTATATCGACGGCACAGAGCTTGATTACACAAAAGAAGGTCTGAATGAAGGGTTTAAATTCAATAACCCAAATCAGAAAGACGAATGTGGCTGTGGTGAAAGTTTCACCGTATAGTTTGCAACAGTGAATAGCTTAAAGCCCTGCCTTGGTGGGGCTTTGCTGTATTAGGTGCGTATGCGTTATTTTGAATTATTTGATTTACCTGTTGATTATCACGTTGATTTAAACAAACTAAATCAAGGTTATTTAGAGCTACAGCGTGCAGTTCACCCAGATAGATTCGCTGGTAAAAGTGAGCGCGAGAAGTTGCTCGCGGTACAGAAAACCGCAGAGATAAATGACGCGTTAGCGGTGCTCAAACATCCAGTTAAACGCGCTGAGTATATGCTAAGCGAAAAGGGTGTAGACATACGGGCTGAGCAACAAACTTTGCAAGATCCGATGTTTTTAATGCAACAAATGGAGCTGCGCGAAGCATTAGAAGAATTACCTGATGCGGCGGAGCCTGACAGCGCGATTGCAGAATTTGAAACACAGATTAACGCGTTAGATATAGAGTTTAGCGCTTCCCTTGCCGAGCAGCTTCAAAGCGATGACATGAGCATATTAGAAGCCGCAGCAGACAATATTCGTAAGCTAAAGTTTGTCTACAAGTTACGCGACGAATTAGCACGTATCGAAGATGAATTATTCGATTGATGATGTATAGCATCAACAAACGTTAAAGTGAAAAGAGCATTATGGCATTATTGCAAATTGCTGAGCCGGGGCAGAGCGCGGCACCTCATGAGCATAAATTAGCGATTGGTATCGACTTAGGTACCACGAACTCTCTTGTGGCGACAGTACAAAGTGGCGAAACAAAGACCCTTAGCGATTTAATGGGTAAACCTATGCTGCCTTCGGTAGTAAGGTACACCGAATCAGAGGTTATCGTTGGTGAACAAGCCCAAGCTGCTTCTGCTGAAGATCCCACCAATACACTTATTTCAGTAAAACGTTTTTTAGGTAAAACGCAATCTGAAATAGAACAAAGCTATGGTCAATTGCCTTATAACTTTGTCGATAATAACGGTTCGCTAGCTATTGAAACCGTAGCAGGCGCTGTGAGTCCAGTGCAAGCCTCCGCTGAAATTTTAAAAACATTACACCAACGTGCTATTGATAGCTTTGCTGGTGAAGATGTAATGGGTGCGGTTATCACCGTACCTGCGTATTTTGATGATGCACAAAGACAAAGTACAAAAGACGCAGCCGAGCTTGCTGGTCTTAAAGTACTGAGACTCCTTAACGAGCCGACTGCGGCTGCGGTAGCTTACGGTCTAGACTCTGGTCAAGAAGGCGTGATTGCGGTTTATGACCTTGGTGGTGGTACGTTTGATATTTCTATCTTACGCTTAAACCAGGGAGTGTTTGAGGTATTATCAACCGGTGGTGATTCTAGCCTCGGTGGTGATGACTTTGATTCATTATTGGTCGATTTTTTCAAACAACAAACTCAGCTATTTGATTTAAATCCAAAAGAGCTACGCTTGTTTATTAATAAGGCAAGAGCCTGTAAAGAAGCGCTTTCAAGCTACGAGACAGTAAACGTAGAGCTACCAGTTCGCGAGCAAAAGTTGGTTGTTACTATCACGCGTCAAGCATTTGCTGAAATGGCAATGCCACTGGTTAAAAAGACTTTACGCTCTTGTCGCCGTGCGTTAAAAGACGCCAGTGTCACACAAGAAGAAGTCTTGCAGGTTGTGATGGTGGGTGGTTCGACTCGTATGCCAGTAGTGCGTGAAGAAGTCGGTAATTTCTTTGCCAAAGAGCCGCTAACATCAATCGATCCAGACCGTGTAGTGGCATTAGGCGCTGCTATCCAAGCTGATATTTTAGTGGGTAACAAGCCTGACTCTGATATGTTACTGCTTGATGTATTACCATTGTCTTTAGGCTTAGAAACAATGGGTGGATTGGTTGAAAAAATCATTCCGCGTAACACCACCATTCCTGTTGCACGCGCACAAGAGTTTACTACCTTTAAAGATGGTCAAACGGCCATGTCATTACATGTACTGCAAGGTGAGCGTGAGCTAGTTGATGATTGTCGTAGTTTGGCTAAATTTAGTCTAAAAGGCATTCCACCAATGGCGGCAGGCGCTGCGCACATTCGTGTCACTTTTAGAGTTGACGCTGATGGTCTGCTGAGTGTTTCAGCCGAAGAAAAATCGACAGGTGTGCAGGCTGAGATCCAAGTCAAACCTTCGTTTGGTTTGAGCGATGACCAAGTAGCACAAATGCTAAAAGATTCGATGAGTAATGCCAAAGAAGACATGAGTGCTCGTATGCTTAAAGAGCAGCAGGTTGAAGCGCTGCGTGTGTTGGAAGCGTTAGAGGCATCGCTTGCAACAGATGGTCATCTGTTGGCAGAAGATGAACTCAATACACTGCGCGGTGCGATGACTGAACTTGCACAAATTCGCGAAAGTGCAGACAATCCAGAGCAGATTAAAAAGGCGATCGAAGAAGTCGATCAGGCGAGTAGTGATTTTGCTTCACGTCGAATGGACCAATCAATTAAAAAGGCACTGCAAGGGCAGTCGGTAGACGAGGTGTAATATGCCACAAATTATCTTTTTACCCCATGAAGAGTTATGTCCGGAAGGTGCTGCAATCGAAGCGAAAACGGGTGAAACTGTACTCGATGTGGCGTTGAAAAACGGTATTAGTATTCCACATGCTTGTGAAAAATCATGTGCATGTACCACTTGCCATATCGTTATTCGTGAAGGTTTTGACTCACTTGAAGAGAGCGATGAGTTGGAAGATGATATGCTAGATAAAGCATGGGGTCTTGAAGCTGAGTCTCGTTTAGGTTGCCAAGCGATAATTAGTGATGAAGACTTAGTGGTTGAAATTCCGAAGTACAATCTCAATATCGTTAATGAAGACCATTAAGTGCTGCTAACAACCTAGGTTGTTACCGACAAATTTAATAAAAGCCGTGGTCTCTTACTACGGCTTTTTGCCTTTCAGGAGGAATGCTATGTCACTCATCAGTAATCCCGAATTCTCACTTATCAATGGCCAAGCACATCATAGTAATAAGCAAGTCGATGTGGTCAACCCTGCAACTGGAGAGCACCTAGCTCAGGTTTCTGAGGTGGATAATCAGGCAGCCGATAAAGCGCTGCATGCAGCGGTTGAAACCTTTGAAAAACTTTCTAGCACGACAGCACACGCCCGCAGCCAAATACTTAGAAAATGGTACGAGTTGGTAATAGAGCATCGTCAGGGATTGGCTGAAATCGTCACTAAGGAACAAGGCAAGCCATTAAAGGAAGCGCTTGCTGAGGCTGATTATGCTGCTGGATTTATTGAGTGGTATAGCGAAGAAGCCAAGCGCGCCTACGGTCAGGTTATTCCCAGTCATTCTCAATCTCATGAGCTAACTACCATTAGGCAAGGAATTGGTGTTGTACTTGGGATCACACCGTGGAATTTTCCACTTGCAATGATCACCAGAAAAGTCGCACCAGCCTATGCCGCAGGCTGTAGTTTTATATTAAAGCCTTCAGAGAAAACCCCTCTTGCGGCCATCGCACTGGCTAAGCTGGCTATTCAGGCTGGAATGGAAGTTGGCGCTTTTCAGGTGTTAGTGACTAACGACTCTAAAGGATTAGTTGCACACCTTACTGAGTCACAACAAGTGCGCAAACTCACATTCACGGGATCAACACAAGTGGGGAGTGCGTTGTTAAAGCAATGTGCCGACACGGTGAAAAGAACGTCAATGGAGCTTGGTGGTAATGCACCATTTATTGTTTTCGACAGCGCTGACGTTGAGCAAGCGGTAAGTGGCTTGATGGCGGCAAAGTTTAGAAATGCAGGACAAACTTGTGTGGCCGCAAATCGCGTGTTTGTAGCAAAAAGTATTGCGGCAGCGCTACTCAATACACTCACTCAGCAGGTCAGCACACTCACCTTGGGGAATGGTTTAGAGCAAGGTATTGATATTGGTCCACTCATTTCACTTGAAGCCAAACAAAAAGCACAGCAGCTGTTGGACGATGCGTTAGCTAAAGGCGCAAGCATCGCTTATCAAGGTGATAAACAAAGCGGCCAATTTATGGCTCCGGTAGTTATCACGGGTGTAAATAGCACCATGCGGATCTTCCATGAAGAAATTTTTGCACCGATTGTCAGCATTATTGATTTTGAGAGTGAAGATGAAGTGGTAAGAATGGCAAACTCTGTGCCAGAAGGGCTTGCTGCTTATTTTTATTCGAATGATGGCAATCAAATAAGGCGAGTAAGTCATGCGCTTGAGTATGGCATGGTTGGGATTAACGAAGGGATTATATCCAATCCGGTAGCGCCTTTTGGCGGTGTGAAGTTTTCAGGTCTTGGCCGAGAAGGGGCACAGGAAGGACTGCTTGAATACCAAGAAATAAAGTACTTATGCCAAAAGTTTAGCTAGTTCACACTGGTGTAAGACTAGGGCCTGATGATCTTTGCTGTTTGATTTTTGTTCCCTTGAGTGTGTTTTGGTCGCGGCGCTCGACTTGCCGCCTAGTAATCTAAGCAAAAGTTGAGTAACAATGAACAAAGCGCACTCAGGGGAACCCAAAGGGCAGCGCTTGATTAGCATTTCTACAGTGTTATCGCCTGACTCACATAGAGTAACTATGCTACGCAGGCTCTGCCTTGTATAAATACCAATCAAACAGCTGCAAAAACAAACTTGAAAGATCAACTGGCCCTAATTGCGAGGACGCCTTTGCTCGCAATTGCTTTTATTCTGCGCAAAAGCTCAGTACACTTATCCGCTTATTTGAGTTTTGATATTTTTTCAATGATAGGAATCGAACACCCCCCCACGCTGATCATTTTGGCAGGTGGATTAGGAAGCCGCTTTGGTGGTAATAAGCAGGTTGCTGAGCTGCCAAGTATCGATAAAAGCATTATGGAATTGAGTATAATTGACGCGCATCATGCTGGTGTGCGCGATGTTATTTTGATCATTAATGACAAAGTGCGAAGCCTAATCGAAAATGTGATATTACCACGGTTGCCGAAGGCGCTGAACATCACTTTAGTGCAACAGCGGCTTAGCGATATTCCAAGTGAATTTATCGACTGTTTGGCAGAGCGAGAAAAACCATGGGGCACAGGGCATGCGCTGTTGTGTGCAAAACCTTACATTGATAAGCCAGCGATAGTTATTACGGCGGATGATTATTACGGGCCTGATGCATTTGAGCAGCTTGTTGAGCATTTTCAGCATCATAGCAATATGGCGATGGTCGCATACCCAATTATAAATACCTTATCAGATCAAGGTGGAGTAAACCGTGGCGTTTGTCAGGTACAAGCGCAACAACTACACTCGGTTGAAGAGGCATTAGATATTCGCTTTGAAAACGGCGAGTTGTTCGGTGATATTGCAGATAAGCGGTGTAAGATCGCAAACTCTACGCTTGCTTCGATGACCTGTTGGGGTGTGACGCCGTCACTTTTTGATTCATTAGAAGCGGGGTTTAATGCGTTTTTAAGGAATTATGACAACGGTGTCAAAAAAGAGTATTATCTGCCGGATTGTATCCAACACAGTATCAATAAGGGCCTGCAAACCGTGTCGGTCTACCAAGCTAAATCACATTGGTACGGTATAACTTATAAGAGCGAACTAGACATTGTCGCGAGAAAGATTTATGAAGCACGTCAGGGAAGATAATCATCTCCACACAATTACATCCGACTTAACTCCTTTTGAGGTGAATATGGAGTATCAAGCCGTTGCGCAACAACTTGCTGATGAATACGGTCTCATTAGTGAAGAAGCTAAAATGAAGCCGATTGGTAGTGGCCATATCAACACGACCATGCTGTTGCAGGACAACCACAAAACCATGGTAGTACAAAAGCTAAATACCACGGTATTTCCAAACCCTTTGCAGCTTGTTGAAAATGCGCGAGCGATTGAACAGCACCTAACAGCAAAAGCCTTAAATGGAGAATATAGTCTCGCTATCATAAAGCACTTAGCGACGAGTTCAGGCCAATATTTAGTCGATATTAATGACGAAGTTTGGCGTGCACTTGCATTTATTGGCCGCAGTTATAGCGAAGACGTAGTTGCAAACGAACAACAAGCATTAACGGCTGCAAACGCCTTTGGGCAGTTTGCACATGCGCTAAATGATTTTGATGCCGCACAGTTACATCATGTAATTCCAAACTTTCATAACTTGGCGATGCGTATTGATGCATTTAACCAAGTGCTAGCGAAAGACGAGCATGGTCGCGCGCAAAAGTGCAGTGATGTTATCGCCGCTTTTCAGCAGCAATTTGCACTTGCAGAAGAATTGCAGCAGGTACAAAAACAAGTACCTCTTAGAGCTTGCCACAACGATACCAAAATCAACAACATGCTGTTTTCAACACAGAGTGATGCAGCACGAGCCGTTATCGACTTAGATACTTGTATGCCAGGTAACTGGTTGTTTGATTTTGGCGATATGGTGCGTACCTTCTGTTCACCAGAAGCCGAAGACTCTACGAACTTGAGTAATGTGCAGGTAAGAGAAAATATCTTTGCTGCGCTGGCGCAAGGGTATATTGAACCGTTACAAGACAGTGTGACTGAAGCAGAAAAAGACAGTTTTATTCTTGGCGCCAAAGTGATGCCATTCATGATAGGTCTGAGATTTTTAACAGATCACTTAGATGGAGATAATTATTTTGCAACCCACAGAGCCAATCATAATCTCGACCGCGCGAAGAACCAGCTTGCGTTGTATTCCAGTGTGCTAGAAAAAGAGGATTGTCTGAATAACATTATCAGGGCAATTTAACGGTTTAATGTATTTTAAGAAAAAGCGCTTCAAGCGCTTTTTTTTGCGGCTTTATCGCAATGTTTTGAACCTAAGATTGGGATAGGTTAGCTTGATAGCGAGCAGTATTAGTGCTGTTGAGAAGTATCGTTTAGGAGTAAGAATGAAAAATATAAACCGCCGCGACTTTTTAAAAGCCGCAGGAGCGGCAGCGGCTGCGAGTGTAGTAGCTGGGTGCGCAAACTCTAATCAAAAGAATAGCGTTGTACCTAAGCAACAAGGCCGCTCTGTCATTGGACTCGTAGCACCAAAAATGGACGTGGTTCGGGTAGGTTTTATTGGGGTTGGGCAACGTGGCTATGGTCATGTAAAGCGCATGAGTCACATCGATGGCGCACGTATTGTCGCGATTTGTGATACCCATGATGAAGTGCTTGAAAAATCGGCTGACTATCTTGTGCGCGAGCGAGGTTTGCCGAAACCTGCGTTGTATCGTGGCGGTGATTTAGCTTATCAAGAAATGCTTAATCGGGACGATATTGACATCGTTATCATTTCCACACCCTGGAAATGGCACGCGCCGATGGCAATAGATACCATGAACAGTGGTAAGCACGCGTTTGTTGAAGTGCCTTTAGCGCTGACCGTTGAAGAAATGTGGCAGATAGTCGATACCGCAGAGCGCACGCAAAAGAACTGTATGATGATGGAAAATGTCAATTACGGTCGCGATGAGTTGATGGTACTGAATATGGTTCGCCAAGGTGTATTCGGTGAGTTATTGCATGGTGAAGCTGCATATATTCATGAGCTGCGTTGGCAAATGAAAGAAATTGAGCACAAGACCGGCTCATGGCGTACACACTGGCATACTAAGCGAGATGGTAATCTATATCCAACTCATGGTTTAGGGCCGGTATCTCAGTACATGAATATTAACCGAGGTGACCGTTTTGATTATTTAACCTCGATGAGTTCTCCCGCCCTTGGTCGTGCTGCCTATGCAAAACGCGAATTTCCAGCAGATCATGAGCGCAATCAACTACATTATATTGCGGGTGATATGAATACCACGATGATTAAAACCATCAAAGGACGCAGTATCATGGTACAACACGATACGACCACGCCTAGGCCTTATTCTCGTCACAATCTTATTCAAGGAACTAATGGGGTCTTTGCTGGTTTCCCTAATCGTATCGCGTTAGAGCAAGGTGGTACTAAGAGCTTCCATGAATGGGATTACGAAATGGATCCTTGGTATGAACAATACGACCATCCGCTTTGGACTAAAATGGGTGAAGAAGCGCAGCGCAATGGCGGTCATGGTGGTATGGACTTTTTAATGTTCTGGCGCATGATCTATTGCCTGCGTAATGGTGAGGCGCTAGATCAAGACGTATACGATGGTGCAGCTTGGTCGGTAATTTCTCCATTATCGGCTCAGTCAGTCGCTAATCGTAGTGAATCACTGAGTATTCCAGACTTTACCCGTGGAGCGTGGAAAACCGCTAAGCCATTGGGTATAGTGACAGTATAAAAATACACATTTTATCATCGTCGAATTAAGCGCTACAGGCGCTTTTTTTATACTCGATTAATACGGCTTTTGGAGTGGCTATGATGCGCTATCGGTTCTTGTTATTCTTTATATTAATACTGAGTGGTTGTAGTAACTCGGTTAATATCAGTAAGAAAAATACATTCATCAGCCATACCGATGCTTACTTTAATACCTATGCTCAGCGGCAGAACTTTACCCAGTTTATCGAGTTCTATGCAGAAGATGCGGTGCTGGAAGATATGGTTTTTGGTCATAAGGCACGAGGTAAAGATCAGATTACGGCTTTTTTTAATTGGTCTGCTGGGAATTTTGCTGTGCTGGATGAACAACCCGTCTTAGTGGTTGAGGATAAAATAGTCGATAGCACGACTCGAACCGTGGTTGCTAGAGGCGTTTTTAATCGCTTTAATTATGCGTCACGCGAGTTAGGGCCTTGGCGATTTCTGATAGTGCTAAAGTTTGACGAAAAAGGTAAAATTATCTATCAGCAAGATTGGATTAACTATACCCCAAAATCGGATTTTACCGGTGGGGAAAATCTAAACCAGCAATATTAATAATCGGCTGCCATTTGTAAGGAGCGCCCATGCAAGTTTCTGTTGAAATAAGCAAGTACCCACTGCACCAAGACTATATCCCTTTTATTAAAGGTTTTATTGATAGGCTGAATGAGCATGAAGGGATCAAGGTGATCACAAACACGATGTCAACTCAGGTCTTTGGTGAATTTGATTTAGTGACCTCAGTATTGAATCAAGAAATGAAACACTCATTTGAAGCTTACGGAAAATGTATTTTTGTTTGTAAGTTTATCTCAGGCGATTTATCTCCAGCTGATAGTGCCTGCGATTAATGGACTGGTTTACTGAAACCTTTGCAGGGTTCACTGCGATGTCGAGTTGGGAGTACATCGCTGTGGTGCTGGCAGTTGCCTATTTATTACTGGCAATTCGAGAGAATATTTGGTGTTGGCCTGTGGCCTTTATTAACACCTTTATCTATACCGTTCTGTACTGGAACGGAGCGCTAGTGATGGAATCACTGCTGCACTTTTACTATATGGTCATGGCCGTCGTTGGTTGGTGGATGTGGCGTCAGGGTGACAAAAATAAGCCCAGTGATATTGTTTCTTGGTCGTTATCAAAACACCTTTCAATCATTGTTATCACTTCAGTGGTTTCTGTTGTGCTGGGTTATTTCACCAAGCATTATATGGCAGCAGATCTCGCTTATTTAGATAGCTTTACCACTTGCTTCGCGGTGGTGACGACCTATTTAGTGGCTAAGAAGATTCTTGAAAACTGGCTATATTGGGTCGTTATTGATGCAGCCTCTATCTACCTTTATTACCTTAAAGGTTTCTATCCTACGCTGGTATTATTCATTTTCTACACCTTGATGGCGTGCTGGGGCTACAAGCGTTGGTACGAAGAATATGAAGCGAAGCAAGGAAAGACGCTTGCAGCACTCTGAACTTGAAAAATTAAAAATAAAGGTGGATACCGTATTCAAGGTTTCAGTAGAGCGATTAGAAAAGCTGACTAAAGGTGTGAGTAATAACAATTACCTGATGGTGAGTAAAGGCGAAAGCTACCTAGTAAAATGCTATAGCCATGGTATTCCTACTGAGGCCTTGAAGGCACAGAATAAGTTAGCACAGCAAGGCATTACTTCTAAAGTACTGCAGTACGATCTACGCACTCGTATGGCGCTGTTCACCTTTATGCCAGAAGTGTGTGCTGAGCCAAAGTTAAATACTGCGTTGTTAGCACAAGTTATTCAGGTGCATAGCTTAGAGCTTGAAGTATATGAGGTGCTGGACCTAGTCGGTTATGTTCAGGCTATTGATGAGGAACTGCGTCACTTAGTTGACATCGAATGGCTTATCGAAAGCTTAGCTTCTCTACCTGTGGATCAGGCGTTTTGCCATAATGACTTAGTCATGAGCAATATCATTCAAAGTCCAGAGGGGGTTCGGTTAATCGACTTTGAGTATGCTTGTCATAGTGACATATTTTTTGATTTAGCAGCGCTGGTGTGTAGTTTTAGCTGTGGTGTTGAAGAAGCACTTACGGTGGTTGAGTCTTACTTTTCTCTAAAGCAGCAAGTAATGCCCTCATACGTTCAAGCTAAACTGACGGTATTTTGCCAAATTTATTTGATTGTTAGTATTCAATGGTACGAGCAGCGTGGCGTAATAACAGAAGCTGAAAAACTGAGACAGTTAGTGAAGCAGTGGTTATCGTAACAACAAGCTGAGCCAGTAACGTGTGGCATTCCCTGAACACAATACTGGCCATCGTTACTGAAAGGGTTAGATCCCACCCAGTCGCTGTGCGAGTTCTTTGTATTTTTCAACATCGGCTTTGTCAAAGATAGGTTCGCCATTGGCATCAGTGTCTTTGGCGACTAGCAAGTTTTCTCGTGCGAGGCGTCTTACGCGCTCAACCTTTACGTCAAGAAACTCTGCAACTTGCTCTGTTGTCATCGGTGTCATATTTGGGATCCTCAATGATGTATCGCGATATTTCTGAACGGGCAGCAATATCAGTCTATTTTATTATTTTCAAAGCATAGTTGAATAACTGGTTTTTTGCCCAAAGTACAGCTTTTTTTAAAAATAGGTTACTAATTAGTCATATAGCAAACATTGTCTGGCAATTGCCTGCACTTAGCATTATTATGTTGCCGACGCTCTCGTGGTGAAATGGATATCACGTAGCCCTCCGGAGGCTGAGTTCTAGGTTCGATCCCTAGCGAGAGCGCCAATGCTTACTCCTACTTACAACCAGCCTTTGCGTTTAAAGTACACCCCAATACCACCAGTTAGTACCACCAACATAATAACAAAAAAGGCAAATGCGCCACCCCATTCAGTGCCAGGAATACCGCCAATATTCACCCCTAACAAGCCTGTTAAAAATCCAAGTGGTAAGAATAACGCTGCAACGACGGACATCACGTACATTCTTTGGTTTAATTGTTCATTTTGATGGTTGGTGATCGCATTTTGGATCACTTGTGCACGCTCAATCGCTGCCTCTAATTCTTCGATATATCGACTTAAGGCATTGCTCGCCTCTTCAATCATGTGTTGATGATCTTCGTCGAGCCAAGCAACCTTTGCCAATATAAGTTCGCTAATAGCAAGCTTTTGTGGCTTAAGATAGCGTTTTAAACCAATGGTTTGCCTTCTTAATGTTGAAAGTTGCTGATAGTTTGGCAGCTGCTCACTGCTTTCCATCGCGTCTTCAAATTCATCAAGCTGTTCTTCTATTTGCCAGATGATGTCTTGCATTCGCACAGAAAGTCGCATCACCAATGTAGACAGTAACTCACCGATACTTTTTGCGCCTTGACCCTTTTTAAGTGATGCCAGCATATCTTGGGCAGACATAATATGGCGCTTACGACAGGTGATAAGTAGTTTATCGTTTGCAAAACAGCGAATAGAAACCATGTCTTCAGGGCTTTGCTTGGGGTTAAGGTTCACGCCACGCAAGAACACTAGCAAACCTTCATCGCCATTAGCCGTTCTCGGACGGGTTTCATCTGCGGTTAGCGCTTCTCTTTCCCAGTCATCCAAAAACGTTTGTTGCTTCAGCCATTCGGTCGTTTCGTCGAAGCTGTAGTCAAAATGGAGCCAAAGTGGCTCCTTGTGAATTACGGATTTTACTTCACTCAGATCGCAAAGTAGCCTACCGCCACCTTGACCGTCGAGCACAAACGCATGGAGTAGTCCAGTCATAGCTAATTCCTATTAAAAAGTTCGTCCCAAGACTGACATAGATAATTTAATTTTCAAATTCATTTAAAAATCTTGGCGATGAAATAAATTGTTTGAATACTCTATTTTACTTTAGCTCAGTATAGGGCTTTACCTTGAAAAATGTGTAAGTGGTGTTACTGTAAGTTAAGGTGCTTGGCTTAACAGAGCGTTTTTATCTTTAGGATAAATTTATTTTGTTTTTCAAGTGACTTGAATCAGCGTATAAGTCCGAACTCATTTTGTACGAGAGCATAATATGATCACAGTTGGTTGGAGAGAGTGGCTTTCCTTACCCGATTTAGGTATCGAAAAAATCAAAGCGAAAGTAGATACTGGAGCAAGGACATCATGTCTGCATGCCTTTAAGGTTGAGCCTTTCAAAACAGAACAAGATGAACTTTGGGTAAGGTTTTGGATCCATCCCAAACAAGACAACACCGACTATGAAGTCTGTAGTGAAGCAAAAGTAGTGGATGAGCGCGTTGTTACCGATTCGGGCGGTCATAAAGAACTACGTTATATAATAGAAACAAATTTAACTATCGGCAATCAGGCTTGGCCAATTGAAATCACGCTAAGCAATAGAGAAACCATGAAATTTAGAATGTTACTGGGCCGCACGGCGATGCGAGGCCGCATCCTTGTTGATCCAGAACAGTCATACTTAAGTAATAAAACGGATAAATCATGAAAATTGGCATTCTTTCAAGGAATCAATCTTTATATTCAACACGTCGTTTAATTGAAGCGGCAGAGCAGCGTGGGCATGAAGTTGAGGTTATTGACGCGCTACGTTGTTATATGAATATCAATAGTAGCGAGCCTGAAATTCACTTTAAGGGACAGCAGTTGAGCGGCTTTGATGCGATTGTTCCGCGAATTGGTGCCTCTGTGACGTTTTATGGTTGTGCGGTACTCAGACAGTTTGAAATGATGGGGGTTTACCCATTGAATGAGTCTGTTGCAATCACTCGCTCAAGAGATAAGTTGCGTTCATTACAGTTACTGTCGAGAAAAGGCGTAGGCATGCCAATCACAGGCTTTGCCAGTAAGCCTGATGACGTTAAAGACTTACTGGAAATGGTTGGCGGCACACCGGTTGTGATCAAGCTACTAGAAGGCACACAAGGTATTGGTGTGGTGTTAGCTGAGACACGAAAAGCGGCGGAAAGCGTTATCGAAGCATTTATGGGCTTAAAAGCCAACATCATGGTGCAAGAGTATATTAAAGAAGCAGGTGGTGCGGACATTCGTTGTTTCGTTATCGGCGACCGTGTCATTGCCGCGATGAAGCGTCAAGCGCAAGAGGGCGAATTCCGCTCAAACCTGCATCGTGGTGGTTCTGCGACATTGGTAAAAATCACTCCGGAAGAGCGCCGCACTGCAATTGCTGCAGCAAAAGCCATGGGCCTAAATGTTGCCGGTGTAGATTTATTGCGTTCAGAGCGTGGTCCTTTGGTGATGGAAGTGAACTCATCTCCGGGCCTTGAGGGCATTGAAAAGGCAACAGGTAAAGACATTGCTAGCTTGATCATCTCCTTTATCGAGAAGAATGCAGCGGCGAAAAGGACTGCTACACGTGGCAAAGGTTAAAATCAACCAACCCTTTACGTTATTAGATACAAGAGTGGGTGTTGCTGAAAGGCAGACTGTCCAGTTGGAAGTGGCCAAGCTCTACACTCACACACCAATGACCATTCCGATTGAAGTTGTTAATGGCGCAGAGGCCGGGCCGGTACTTTTGGTCTGTGCCGCAATTCATGGTGATGAATTGAATGGCGTTGAGGTCGTGCGCCAGCTATTAAGTAAAGTCGATGCGGCAACGCTACGTGGCACCTTGATAGCGGTGCCTATCGTCAATATCTTTGGCTTTATTCATAAGTCTCGCTATTTACCTGATAGACGAGACTTAAACCGCTGTTTTCCAGGTTCTGAGCAAGGCTCGTTAGGGGCTCGAATGGCATCTATGTTTTTCGATTTGGTGGTAAAAAAATGCACCCATATTATCGATTTACATACCGGTGCGATTCATCGCTCTAACTTACCGCAGATCCGAGGTGACTTGTCCTGCGAAATGACCAAAGAAATGGCCATGGCGTTTGGTACGCCGGTTGCGATAGATGCGCGACTGCGTAATGGGTCGTTGCGAAGTGAAGCCGCGGGATTGGACATTCCTGTTATCACTTATGAAGCGGGAGAAGCGTTGCGGTTTGACTCATTGGCCATTGCAGCTGGATTGCAAGGGGTTGAAAATGTTATGCGCAAACTCAGAATGTTGCGTGGACGTCGCAGGAAACAACGTCATGATGCGGTTATCGCGGCAGCAACAAGTTGGGTGCGAGCAGACGTTGATGGTATTGTTCGAGCCCAAGTTAACTTGGGGGAACGCGTATCAAAAGGTCAAATCTTGGCTTATATAGACAGTCCACTAGGTCAAAGTGAAGAAGCGATTATCGCGCCTCGTAGTGGGATAGTGATTGGCCAACAAATGCTACCTTTGGTGAATGAAGGAGATGCGGTTTTTCACTTAGCTTACTTTGCACATGCAAATAGCATTGTTGAACAACAGCTAGAAACCTTTATTGACGATATAGGCCCTATTTCTTAGGGCCTAATGTTCTTCTTGGTGCTGGAACCTGTTTAGGTTTAGCCGGTTCCTGACTAAGCACCATAACGGGTCGAGTAACAAACAAGTTGTTGGGATATACGACTTTATGACCGTCAACATGACGCAGCACCACACTCATCAGCCCCATCTCTACAATACAGCCTTCAACAAAGTTTGCACCGTCGACAATTCTTACCCAATTCCCAACGCGATAATCGTTTTGAATAAACATAAGTAAGAATGAAGTCAGATTGGAAAGCAGTGACCAACCGGCAAACATGGCAACACCTAGCATCGCAAATAACGATGAGCCAAGCACCAGCAAACCACGAAGTTCTATGCCCCAGAATACAAGCATAAAACAGACGAATACAAATGCAACGAGTACACGAACGAGTAGATCGGCACGTTGTTTACGATGTGAGTCTATTTTTCCGCGTGTTACTTTCTCTAATAGTTTGCAACAAGCTTTTATCAATAGTGGGAAGGATAATAGCGCCACCAAAGTTACAATTAGCTTGTATTGACTGAGTGCGAAATCTAACAAATGCAAAGTCGTATCCTAAGAAATTTTTTCTGCTTTATATCATGTTTATTGGTGCGCGACACCGTTAAAAGCGATTTTTCACCGTTAATAGCCACTGGACACTATCGACGTTATCCGGGCCATTAATTGGCGCGGCTAAATCAATATGAACCATGATATCTGAATTGGCTCGGCTTGGTGCTAAACGCAAGCCAATGCCGACATTCTTTAAGACAGATTCATCTGCTTCAATCGGCAGGTGAGAGTGGTACGCGCGCCCTACATCAAAAAAAGCCGCACCACCAATTTTGAATAAGCGCAGTAAGTCATATTCCCAGTAATAGCGCTTTTCGATATTGAGTAGCATGCTTCGACTACCTTGCTGATATTTTATTGGGTATCCGCGAAGCCCGGTTTCCCCCCCTAACGTAATTTGATTATCAAAGGTCAGGTTATTTCCATAGGTATAGCTTGCATTGATAAACCAAGATTCATACAAACTGGTATTTAAATAGTATTGAAAGGTTGTTTTCGCTATCAGGTTTTCGGTTTTATCTGTGTCTTTGTTCCAGTTGCCACTGACATCAAAATAAAAACGCCACAAGCTGTGATCTGAGGTGTAGTGCGCAGTATTGGCAGAAAATGAATAAACAAGACGCTCAGTATCGTCACTCCAAGATTCGGCCGAATAGCCAAATAGAGCATTAATATTCCAGCCTAAATTAAGATCTTCCGTACGATAAATCGAGTCGAAATTGCGTACCTTTACATAGGAATCTTCAAACCACTGAGCTTGAACATAAGGGTAGGTGAGTGTTCTATCCTGTGCAATGGGTAAAGTGGTATCAGCTATCTCACGGAAGGTATGTTGCTCATGTCTAACGCCTGCGATGAGACGACGAGTCCAACTGCCCGATAGCGCTTTTGAGTGTCCGAAGTAGACTTGCGTGACATCCGTGGATTGACTGAACTCTGAGATTGTTTCACCTTCAGAATATATGGGCTCTTCGCGTTTGTCTGAATAACTCGTAAAACCATAACTATATGGGGTATCGGTTGCAAAAAACGGATAGCTCACATCGATATAGTGGCGTTCACCATCGTCATTATCTGAATATTCTACGCGACCACGATATCTTGAGTTTAAAATATTAGGGTCATCATAGACAAACTGATAGCCGGAGCGGTCGACCTCTTGTATATGAGTAAAAGAAAGGCGCTTTCCCCACCCAAATAGATTACTTTCTCTAAACCCAATTCGAGAAGTATTCTCCCCACCACTACGACTAAAACTTAAATCGGGCAATAGTGTCCAAAGATCCCGCGTTACAACTGTAACTAAAATATCACCATCACAGTTTTCCACGGCGTAGATACGAGCATCATATAGGTATGACTGATTGCGAAGGAGTCGCTCGGATTCACTGAGTTTTTTTGGGTTGTAAGCATCCCCTTCTTGAAATAGGAGTACGCTTTTTAATACTTCGGGCTTGGTTTGAATATGATAACGGTTGGCAAATCGGAATAGGGCATTGTCTTCTTCAGGTTTGTCGGTATCGAAAACATTAAGTTGTTTAAGAGTGATAGCGACGACCTTTTTACCCTCTGCAGGCTCTGGATAGGTTTGTTTGCTGTCTAGCTGGCGTGAAAGATTTTGGTCGCTTTGTGCTTCAACCCGGTTGTTACCACAGCTATTAGCAAAATCAACAGCAGGAACTTTTTCAGCTTGCGCAGCTGCATTTAGGCTACATATTAGTACAATACTATTACACGAAATCCTCTTTACATTCATCACAGCGCCTTTAAGTCTAATATTCCTTTAGTATGGATTATATTGTTGCAGCTTGCTTTAGTTCTGCAACAAAAGTAATAATATTTATAGACTTAAAGAGCTTTATGTGGACTTAACGAGAAAGTTGTTGGCGTAGGAAAGGTAGGAGTTCTAAGGCATCAACGCCATCAGGAGCTATCCACACGCTCTCACTGTAATGTTCAAAATTTAAATTAAAATTACAGTTTTTATATGAAAAACGCCATTGATGCCTGTCTGCACCAGCAGAGAACTCAATTAATTGAATCTCATCTTGATGTAAGAATATTCGGCCCCAAATTTCAAATTCGTCATCTTGAGGTGTAATTTCACAGTTGATGATAATCACCTCGTGTGAATTATCCAAAGTGAGTGTGGTCATTATTCTCTTTCCAAATAATTACGAATGAGCTGCATGAAAGGGGCGCCGTACTTGCTGAGCTTAGTAAAACCGACACCAGACACTTGCAAAAACTCGCTATCAGTTGTTGGCGTTCTTTGTGCCATTTCAGCCAACGTTCGGTCGTTAAATACAACATACGGCGGTACATCATCTTCATCTGCGAGCTGCTTTCTGAGTGCACGAAGCTTAGCAAATAATTTCTTGTCGTAATTAAACTGAGCCAGTTTATCTTGATAGACATGCTTAGCTATGAGTCTTGGCTCTGCGAGTTGTAGCACGTATTCACCGCGCAGCACGGCACGGGCCGCTTCTGTTAACCTAAGCGTTGCACCTTGAGTAATATCTTGACTCAATAAACCATGGTGGATCAATTGGCGTAAGATACTCAGCCAAAACTCATTGCTGTGCTCTTTCCCGATCCCATAGGTTGAGAGGGTATGGTGGTTTTGTTCTCTGATCCTTGCAGTATTTGCCCCACGCAAAATATCCACAATGTAACCAATGCCAAAGCGTTGCTCTGCGCGGTATACGCACGATAACGCTTGTTGGGCGACTAATGTGCCATCAAATTGTTTCGGAGGGTTAAGGCAAATATCACAGTTACCGCATGCTTCACGTTGATATTCGCTGAAGTAATTGAGCAAAATTTGACGACGACAGGTTTGCGCTTCAGCAAAGCTCGACATCGCCTGAAACCGTTGCTCTTCAACCTTACGACGTTGCTCGTCTGGAATATCTTCAAAAAAGCGTCTAACGCGGGGAATATCAGCAGGATCAAAGTACATAACGGCTTCAGCTGCTAAGCTATCTCGCCCTGCACGGCCCGTTTCTTGATAATACGCTTCTACACTTTTTGGAATATCATAGTGAACCACAAATCGCACGTTGGGTTTATTGATCCCCATACCAAAAGCAACGGTTGCAACTACGATTTGAATGTCATCTCGGGCGAAGCGGTTTTGTACAAACTGGCGCTGATCATTATCTAGACCCGCGTGATAACCTGCAGCATTGAACCCAGCATCAATCAGCTTTTCGGCAATATCATCAACACGTTTACGGCTACCACAGTAGATTATGCCACTTTGCCCCTTTTGCTCTTTTAAATAGCGGATCAACTGCGACAGGGGTTTGAACTTTTCTTCGATGGTGTAACGAATATTGGGTCTGTCAAAGCTACCGGTATAGATAAATGGTGCTTGCATACCTAATTGCTGGACAATATCTTTTCGTGTTGCTAAATCAGCCGTTGCGGTTAATGCCATCATCGGAACAGACGGAAAATGTTGACGCAATTCTTTTAAACGAAAATAGTGGGGTCTAAAGTCATGTCCCCAATGGGATACACAATGGGCTTCATCAATGGCAAATAAACTGACGTTACAGTTGGATATGCGTTCGATAAAATCCCTTTGTAAGGCCTTTTCTGGTGCAACGTACAGCAGCTTTAAACGACCTTGGAAAAGCGCGTCATAGGTATCTCTTTGCTGCTCCCAAGCGACGCTGTTGTTGATATATTCAGCGGCTATGCCTTGTGCTTTTAACTGCGCGACCTGATCTTGCATTAATGAGATAAGTGGCGATATAACGATTGTCACGCCTGCTAATAGTACTGCAGGGACTTGGTAACAGAGTGATTTACCACCGCCTGTAGGCAGCAGTACAAGCGTATCCTGACCAGCTAAGCTAGACTGAATAATATCAAGCTGACCATGTCTAAACGTACTGTAGCCAAAAATATCTTTCAGTACCGAATGAGGGTCTTTAATTGGGGTGCTTACGAGGGTATCCATCGGCGTTATTTTAGAGCTTTTTTTGAACCTTGTCTTTGCTTTTTATCTAATCGAAAGAGACTTGAATAAGTTTTGAGCACTTGTGTTCTTTAGACTTTGTGATTGTGAATTCATCGAACTTTCATCGCTGTGATTAATAAAAATGAGTATAATGATTGACCTCTTAGTTGATCCCTTCAAAGGTTAAACGCCCGTGATTGAAGAACAAAAGAAAGGCCATTTACTCGCTGTACTCGCCTTTTTTATGTGGGGACTTGCACCCATCTATTTTAAGCAACTCGTCCATGTCGACGCGATTGAGATACTCATTCATCGCGTTGTGTGGTCTGTATTTTTTATTGCACTAATTGTGCTTGCTAAGCAGCAATGGCCCAAAATTAAGGCTATATTGGCTAATCCTAAATTGCTGGCGATGTTGACACTCACCGCGTTGCTGTTGGGTTTTAACTGGGGTTTATTTATTTGGTCTGTTAATAACGGCTTTATGCTAGATGCGAGTTTGGGTTATTACATCAACCCATTACTTAACGTGCTATTGGGAATGTTATTCTTATCGGAAAGGTTGAGAACGGCACAAAAGTTTGCTGTGTTATTAGCGATAGTGGGCGTGGTGTTACAGTTAATCAGTTTTGGCTCATTCCCTGTCATTGCGTTTTCACTGGCGGGATCGTTTGCGATATATGGATTGTTACGTAAGACCTTAGCGGTTGAATCGCTTCCTGGATTGCTGGTGGAAGCACTTATTCTCACCCCAATTGCACTGGCTTATTGGTGGTGGGTTGAGCCCAGTGCCACGAGCAACCTTTGGAATAATGATTGGTACACCAACACCCTATTGATAAGTGCGGGTGTGGTGACAACTTTGCCTTTGTTATGCTTTACCGCAGCGGCAAAACGGATACCCTACACGACACTTGGCTTTTTTCAATACATCGGGCCGAGCTTAATGTTTATATTGGCGGTACTATTTTACGGGGAAGCCTTTGATGCAGAGCGAGCAATAACGTTTGCCTTTATTTGGGGAGCGCTGGTGATGTTTAGCTTTGATTCTTATCGAGATAAAAGAAAGCGCCTAGTGAACTAAGCGGTTTCTTCCCGAAGCTTTTGCCTGATATAAACGCTCATCTGCTTGTTTTATCAGGCTTTCAATATTTGCAGTTATTTGTGCTGCAAGACCTATTGAAACGGTAAATGAGATCTGTTGTGGTGTTAGTTCACTACTGCTTTGCTCTAAATATTCTCTGAAGCGCTCTAGTTTTTCTTTGCAATGTTCGGCCACTGTATCTTTGAAATATATCGCAAACTCTTCTCCACCCAAGCGAGCAACTAAATCGTTTGGAAAGTATTTTGCAAAAGCTTGTGTTATTGATTGAAGCACTGCATCGCCACCCTCGTGGCCATATTTATCATTGACTTGTTTAAAATGATCTATGTCTACCATAGCGATCAGACTGTTTAACTCTTTTTTATATCTGGTTTTTAAACTTTTCTTTACTGTATCAAAAAAGTAGCGTCGGTTTGGCAGGCTGGTTAAATAATCCGTATTTGCTTGTCTGCGTATTGTTTGAATATGCTCTAGCATATCGACGTTTTGGCTGAGGCGGCAGTAAAACTCTTCAGCATTAAAGGGCTTTCTGAGATAGTCGTTGGCGCCATTTTTCAAAAAACGCGTTGACAAGTTTGCGGTTTCAACTCCTGATATACCAATTATCGCTTTATCATCATCAGTGTAGAGTCGTCTAATTTCGATACATAGTTCTTCTCCTCGCATGTTAGGCATCTCGCTATCGGTGATAATCACGGAAATATCTGGATTGTCTTTTAATACTGCGAGCGCTTCTATGCCATCACAGGCCTCTAGTACCTGATATTTGTGGCGAGTGAGGAGCGCTGAAACATAGTGTCTCGACGAAATAGAATCGTCCACAACCAGTACTCTGACATTTTCATTTCTTGGCAGGCGCTCTAATTGGCGACGTAAATAATGATAGGCTTGTTTATTTTCCTTGGTGATATAATCGATAATAGGGTATTGCTCAACGATTGAGCGTGTTTGACTATCTAAGTTGCCGGTCATAACAATCGTTGGAATATCGGCTTTTACGGTGCAAGGTATCGCTTCGCCAAGAGGCGCATCTGGCAACATAAAATCAACCACGGCACAAAAATAGTTGTGCTGTGATAATAAAGCTTTGGCTTCAGCCAAAGACTCTGCAATATCTACATGGTATCCCACTGTAGTAGCAATATGCTTTTGCACCTTCGCAATTGTGGGGGTGTCTTCAATGATTAAGATTTTCCGTAACACAACCTTCGCCAATCATTTCCTGTTTTACTAATTCTTAACCTAACTGCGCTTAATTGCAATGCTTGTGCTAATAAACAGGTAATGACTAAAAACAAAATGCTAGAAAGATAGGGTATGGTGAGGTAATCAAGATTTAGATAGTATCAATAAAGGGACTGCTCAGACACCAACGAAAGAAATACCATAACTCTGTTGGCGTCTAAGCTTGATAGTATTTGGGCGATTTTGCTTATAGCTCGTCGTCAATATCTATCGGGATAACAACGCTACCATCGTTTTGAACTTTAGAGCGTCCAAATAGAGTGTGAAACTTTGTCTTACACGTAGTATGCTTCAAATATTTGGTCCAAGCTTTTTCTACAGCGTTAGTTGGGGGGATTAACCCTTCCATTACCTGAACAAATTGAGATTGGAAACTGTTTTGAGGTTCTTCTGCTTTGCTGTATAAGCTTCTTAATGTGGCACCACAGCGTTCAAGAATTTCGGCTTCTTGTAGCGTAAAGTGACCACTGCGTCCGAATCCTCTAGGGAAGTTGGCGTCATCATAAAAGGCTCTGGGGCTTGCAAATGCATTTTTCAAAGTCGCTAAATTATGATCCATAACTGAGTCCTCTAAGATTATCTGGCTGGAGTATGGACCAAGTTTTATAATTTTTTAAACGAGTAATTTTTATCGTCAGGAAGAAAAATGGACATAGATCTATTAAAAACTTTTGTCGAAGTTGTCAAAACCCGTCACTTCGGTCGAGCGGCAGAAAATTTATACATCACTCAGTCAGCTGTAAGTTTTAGGATCCGCCAGCTTGAGCAAAGTTTAGGGGTGAATCTTTTTATTCGCCAGCGTAACAATATTCAGTTAACTGCGCCAGGTGAAAGGTTGTTACCACACGCCAAAATGATCTTAACTGGGATGCAGCGCGCCAAAGTCGATGTTGCACTTGCAAACAATATGCACAAGCAATTGTCACTGAGTGGCACGGCTAATATTTGGGACGCATTTTTACAATTCGGGATTAACCATATTGTATCCGCTATGCCTGGTGTATCGCTTGTTGCTGAAGTGAAAGCACAGCAAGA